>NZ_JACHIA010000006.1 GCF_014202995.1 Longimicrobium terrae | reverse complement strand
CAGATCCTCAGCGTCACTCTCTTCGAGAAAACCTCACTCGAACAGGCCTTTTCAGCCCCCGATTACACTATCCCCGTCCGCCCCGCTCCTAACCAATTGCAACTGTTCGACTTGTAAGCCGGACAGTAGTGGGGGGAGGGTTGGGGTGGCGGATGGTTCGGTGCGCGTGGGGGAGAGTGCCCGGAGTGAGCCGAATCCGTTGAGCGAATGAATCCGCCGCTCGAACCGCGGGAACCCCCGACTCACGGCCGCTGTCGCGTCCATGATCGGGGCTTCACCTGCATCGCGGGATCACGCATCCGGCGGTCGCCACAGTCCGCGGAGGCAGACTTCGTGTGTTTCGAGGCGCGGTTTCAACCGCCGGACGGAACATCGGGGCCGACACCTCGATCCACCTCCATCCACCTCCATCCACCTCCCCCACCGATCTTCATCAACCGTGGCCGCCTCTGCCATCCCTCCGCCACATCGATCGCGTCGTCCTCCGTCTCACCTCGACCTGCATCGGCCCGGGTTGATCTGCTCGACCTGCTGATCGCGCCGCCTGCATCGATCCGCGTCGTTCCTCATCGCCCACGTTGATTCCCTCAACCGTCGAGCGCATCCCTCGTCGCCATCGACCTGCATCGGCCTGCGTCGAGCCGCGGCGGGTGGCATCGGCGGCACTCCATCGAACGACCCTGATACGCAATCCCGCACCACGAACCTCGTCCCTGGGCTTTCCTTTCCGGCCCGGACCGTGTAGCCTGTCCGCTCCAGCCAGAGATCATCCTCACGAGTGACGGGAGCGAGCATGGAGGTGTTCACCGAGGCATGGTGCGTGGCCTGCTGCGAGCGGATGAACGAGAGCGAGGCGTACCGCCAGGCCGCCGCCACCTGGGAAGGGAGCGCCGTGCTGGTGATGACGGCGGACGCGACGCAGGGCGTTCCCGAAGAGCGCGCCGCCTGGCTGGACATGCACCACGGCGCCTGCCGGGGCACCCGCATGGCCACCGACGCGGACTTCGACGACGCCGCGTACGTCTTTGAGTCGGACCCGGCCACCTGGCGCCGGCTGCTGTCCGGCGACACCGACCCCGTGGCCGCGGCCATGGCCGGCAAGCTGCGGCTGACCAAGGGCAACCTGTTCACGCTGGCCAAGTACGCCCAGGCCGCCCGGGAAATGGTGGTCGCCGCCGGGGCGGCGGGCGGTACCTTCCCCGCCACGGCCGGCTGACCCACATCACTCTCCCGCCGCGGCGCCGCGGCGGGACTGCGCAGGAAGGTGCGTTCTGACGCTGCATCGCAGGGACCTGTTCCGACTGCCGCTGGAGCGGCTCACCTCCGGTCTTCACCTTCCGCACCGGCCCCCGCGCCGCGCGCCGGGGTCGGAGCCCGGGCTGCTCATTTCCGCGCCCGACGCCACGCCGCCGCGCATCAGCGTCATCGCCTACGGCCCGCTGGAAATCACCGAGTGCCCGGTGGACGAGTTGGGGCTGCTGGAGCGCATGCGGGGCAACTGGCCCGTGCTGTGGGTGAACGTGGACGGCGTGGCCCACGCGCCCACCATCGCCGAAATCGGCAGGATCTTCGGGCTGCACCGGCTGGCGCTGGAGGACCTGGGCGACGTGCAGCAGCGCCCCAAGGCCGAGGTGTACGACGACGAGCACCTGTTCATCACGGCGCGGATGGCGCGCATGACGCCGGCGCTGGACCTGGAGCAGATGGGAATATTCCTCGGCTCCGACTTCGTCATCACCTTTCAGGAGCGCCCCGGCGACCCGCTGGACCCCGTGCGCCAGCGCATCCGGCAGAACCGCGGCCGCATTCGCCGCTGCGGGCCGGACTACCTGGCCTACGCCGTCCTGGACGCCATCGTCGACAACTACTTTCCCGTCGCCGAGGCGTACGCCGACATGCTGGACGACCTGGAAGAGGAGGTGCTGGGCACGCCCACCCGCGCCACCATGGGCCGGCTGCACGGCACCCGGCGCGAACTGATGTCGCTGCGGCGCGCGGTGTGGCCCATGCGCGACGCCATCACCGTGCTGAGCCGGGACCAAGTGCCCCTGTTCACCCCCGAAACCCTGGTGTACCTGCGCGATACGCAGGACCACTGCATTCAGGTGATGGACCTGCTGGAATCCTACCGCGAACTCGGCTCGTCGCTCACCGACCTGTACCTGTCGTCGGTCAGCAACCGCATGAACGAGATCATGAAGGTACTCACCATCTTCGCGGCCGTGTTCATCCCCCTCAGCTTCATCAGCGGGATCTTCGGGATGAACGTGGACCACCCCGACCCCGTCTGGTGGTGGAACCTGCCCTTTGCGGCGGGGGTGATGGCCGGCACGGCGGCGCTGGTGCTGCTGTGGGTGGCGTCGCGCGGATGGATCGGGGGCGGCGGCCGGGAGTGACGGAACGGTGGGGGATGAAAAAAGGGGGGCGCACGGCGGTATCCCGTGCGCCCCCTGCCGTTCGGCCCCGCTCACGCCTCACGCCTCGCGGCTGTCCGTTTTACCGCTCCGGCCGCGCCGCGCTGGGGCGAAAGTTGGGAATTCTGCGCTCCCGTGGCCACTTTGTACATGTCCGGGTACCCGATCGGAGCGCATCGAATGTATCCTCACCCGCATCAACAGCTTACGACATTTCTTGCCGGAAGCTCCGATCCGGTGCTCCGCGGCGCGATATGTCTGGAAACATGCGGAAAGTGGTTGATTGTGTATCAGTAGCAGATGTAGCAAACGGTAGCTTTTGCCCAATGGCCCGCTGTAAGGTTTTTTGGCACTCCCTCCCAGAGCCGTCCCATGAAGATCCGCGCCGCTCTTTCGCTGCTCGCCGTTGCCGTCACCGTCTCGCTGGGTGCCTGTTCCGGATCGGTCACCGCGCCCGAGGTTCGCCCGGATGCACGCGTGGCGCTGGACAGCGTCGCTCCGCTGCTGGACAACACCGCCGGAGACTCCACCGGCCGCACCGGCGGCCCGATCGGTTCCGGAAACTAGGCGGCTCCCGCCGGCTGGCTGGTCCGCGTCAGCGCTGCCACGAACAGGTCGGGCAGCGGGGTGAACACGTCCCTGTTCGCCCGCGCTTCCAGTTCCGCCCGCCGCCGGATGGAGTGCAGCACGGATTCCGTGGCGGCGATGATCTTGCCTTCGCGCCGCTCGGTCGCGGAGCGCAGGGCGCGGTCGCCGTATTCTTCGGCCATGGACCAGTCCGACAGGCTCGCCGCGCCGTACGCAATGCCCAGCAGCGCGCGCGGCGCGGAGTCTTCCGCCGCGCCGCTGGCGAGAATGTCTTCCATCTGGTCCAGCGCGCGGTTGAACGCCGTGCCATCGCCCGCGCCGCCGGCCGCGCGGGCCACCATGCTGAGCACCAGCGCCTGCTCCGGAGCCCCGGTCAGGTGATCCAGAAGCACGGTGGCGACGCGCAGCGCCTCGGAAAAGCGCCCCTGCAGGATCCAGTAGTACGCCACGTCAAACGCCAGCCGAACGACTCCGGAGGTGTTGGAGTCGTACGCCTCCAGCGAGCTCTGGGCGAGCTGTTCGGTGTCCGGCCCCACACCCGTCTCCAGTTCGGTAATGAACAGGTCGTGGTACGCGCTCCCCTGCAGGTCGCTCAGGTGGGCGCGGCGCGCCGCGCGCAGGCACCGCATGTAGGCGCGCTTGGCCGCGGGGAAGTTGCCGCGCTGAAAGAACAGGTTTCCCACGCCGGAGTAGGAGCGCGCGTAGATGCGCGCGTCGCGGTTGCGGCGGGCCTGCACGATGGCGCGGGCATACCAGCTTTCCGCGCGGTCGTACTCGGCGCGGCGGCGGGCCAGGCGGCCCACGGAATACGCCAGCGCCGCGCTCTGCGGGGCCGCCTGCGCCGCCGCCTGCATGAACTCCAGCGCGGTGCCCAGGTACCCACGCTGCTCCGCCCACAGCGCCACCCGCCTGCACGCGTTCACCAGCCGCGCCGTATCCATGGCCGCGGGCGACTCCAGCAGCCGCTGCAGCACGGAAAACGGGGCCACCAGCTCCGTATCCAGCTGCAGCCCCGCAAGCTCCGCCTCGCGCGCGCCCGCCGCCGACCCGGCGAACAGCCCGCCGCGGCGCGAGGGCGGCGTGGAGGCCCACGCCGTCACGTTGCGCACGCACTTCCACAGCACCACGCCCAGCGGGCCGCGCACCTCGTCCAGAACCTCGAGCGCGGCCATGGGCTCCACGCCGCGGGTGATGGCGGGGGGCACGCGCGTGCGGCGCGAGGCGGGCTTGGCGGATTGGGACGCGGGCATCAGCAGGCTACCGGTGAGCGCATTGCAAGGGATACGGCCGGAAATGATTGCGCATGAGGTTCACCCCGCGGGGCCGAACGCGCAAGCCCGCGGCACGGCGGCAGCGCGGTTTTCCCCCGGTGGAGCGTGATCCGCGTGCTTCGCGGGCCAAAACCTGAAGCGGCACTCATTCCGCCGATGGACCGCACGTGGAACGTGGACGCCGTGGAAGACGGGCTCGTGGCCGTGGTGCGCGCGTTCGCCTGAACCGGGCGGCCAGCGAACATGTCTCGAGCGCTCCCGAACCGCGCGGCGTTGCAGGATGACGGCGGCGATCTGCATGTGTAACGACGATCCCCCTCACCGCGTCACATCGGACTGTCGACAAATTTCGCACCTCCACATCCGCTGAGTGCGGCAATGCCCGCAACCGGCGCTGCTGCATGCGGATGCGCTTGGGCGAGCCGGGCCGATCCGGCGCATTCAGGTGCGCCGGAAAGGGGTCATCGCCCGCTCACGCCGGCGGTCTCACGGCTGCGGGATCGATGGGGATGAACAGCGCGCGGCGGCATCCCCGATCGCGTCTTTTGATCGGTGGAACCGGCTGATCTGGATCCGCGGGACGACCGGATGGGACGCCGATGGACGGACCAGGATGACGGATCGGCCCCGGCGCCTTGTCGACGAATTCGCCGGGCGGGCTGCGATCCAGTTGTTTGGTCGAAAGCTGGATGGAAACGGATCGATGTGTGGGCGGCGCCGCCCCTCCTCAGGACCGACGGGCGGACCTGATCGGCGACGCACGAAGCTGATGTACGCCGGAGGGCGGAGAAGCGAGAAGGGCGCGCGGAACCGATCCGCGCGCCCTCCCTGTTCAGCGCTCCGCGGGGATGGCGTCCGCGGCGTCCAGGCTGACGGTCCACAGCCAGTCGCGTTTGGCGCGCGAGACGGCGATGACTGTTTCCGGCTCGTCGCCAATGCGCACCCGCACGAAGCGGTAGCTGGTAGGGATGGTGATGGTGTAGTCCGCCCGCGACGTGATGGAGTTGCGCACCAGCACGCCGTCCGCGGTGGGCTGCAGCACCTCGCCGCGGCGGCCGGACACCACCTGCCCCTCGCCGCTCGCCGTTTCGCGGATCCAGATGGCCGCCGAGCCGGCGCGCTGCCGCGAGGCGAAGCGCACCAGCACGTAGTTCACCGCGGGCCGGAACTGCACCGGCGCCGAGGTGCCCGGAGGCGGCCCCGGACGCGCCGTGGTGATGGCCGGATCGCGGCGGCGGGCCTGCGGTTCCGCCACCGCCTCCGCCGCGGGAGGGGCGGCCGGAGCCACGGCGGGCGCGGCGGCCACCTGCTCCTTGCGGCCCAGCATGTCCAGCAGCCCCCGCGCGAACGGGCCGGGGCTGTCGCCGGACAGGCGCTCCACCGCGCCGCCCACCCAGGCGCGCCCCGGCGGCGTGCCGAACGACACCGTCAGCAGCAGCGCCACGATGGCGGCGGCCTGCAGCAGCGCGCGCCGCTGCCCGCCGCCGGACCGCGCGCGGAAGCGGGCCGCCTGCACGGCGGCCAGCGCCTGTTCGCGGCGTTCCGGGTTCACCGGCACGTCCACCGCCGGCAGAAACGACGAAACATCCCGCGCCGTCCGCTGAAAGGCTTCCAGACGGGCGGCGCAGTCGGGGCAGGTGTTCAGGTGCGCCCGGGCCAGGCGCTGGCGATCACGATCCAGCCCTCCACCATCATATCCGGCAAGGTCGGCGTCTTCCAGATGGGAAGGCGACCCGATCCCGAAACTCATCGCAGACTCTCCGAGGTTGGGGCGAGCTCAACGGACAGCTTGTTGAGCGCGCGCGCCAGCATGGTGCCCACCGATCCCGTCGTCGTACCGACCGCCGACGCGATTTCGTGGTGGGCGAACCCCTCCTCTCTCATCAGCAGAACCGTGCGCTCCTTGAGGGAGAGACGGTCCAGGGCGGCGCGCACCACGGCGCGCCGTTCCGCGCCCTCCGCCGCGGCGTCGGGCGCGAGCGGCCGGTCGCCCATGGGGGCGCGGTCCGGCGACCCGCTGAGCAGCTTGAACCAACGCGAACGTGCACGCGCGTTGTCGCGCACCACGTTGGTGGCCACCGCGAACAGCCAGGCGCGAAGGTGCCTGTCCTGCGGCGGCCGCTCCACAAGGCGGACGAAGGCTTCCTGCGCGGCATCAGCCGCCAGGTCGCTGTCGCCCGTCAGGCGGACGAGATAGCGGAACAGCGCGTCGTAGTGCTCATTGAAGAGCTGCGTGACGTTCATGTGCTGTTCCGGTGAGGGCGAAGCAGGCGACAAGACGTTCCGTCCCTGAGCCGTGCGCTCACTGGTTCGGGTGGGAAACGATTGGACCGGCCGACTTCTGACCGGCGGGCGGACGGCGGGGAGAATTCCGGGGCATGTATGGCGCGGCCGGGAGGCCGCAACCCACGCTGTAACCTACGCGGACGCGGGCCCCGGCGGGAGGGGGCGCGGGGCGGTATTCCGAAAACTTTCCGGCCGCCTCACTCCGTCTTTCGGGCGCGGCGCAGGTCGTTGACCACCGCGTGCGCGTGGCGCGTCGTTTCCGGCAGGCGAAAGCGCGACAGGCGCAGCACCCACTCCACGGCCGTGGCCAGGTCCATCCGGTGCCCGGCGGAAACGTAGACGGGTTTGGTTCCGTCCCGCGTGCGCACGGCCATCCCAACCACTTCGTCCTTGTGGATGAGGGGCGCCGTATCCCCGCGTTCCATCCCCAGCTCGCCGTGTTCCCCCACCAGCAGCGTCTTGGCGCACCCGATGGTGGGCACGTCCCACAGCACGCCGCCGTGGCAGGCCAGCCCGAAGCGGCGCGGATGCGCGTAGCCCTGCCCGTCGAACACCACCAGGTCGGGTTTCGCCGCCAGCCGCTCCCAGCACGCGTGCAGCGGGGGAAGTTCGCGAAAGCTCAGGTAGCCCGGCACGTAGGGAAAGCGCAGTTCTTCTTCCGCCGTGGCGGTTTCGGCGACGGCGAGGGTCTGCGCGTCCAGCACCACCAAGGCGGCGTGGCCGAAGTGGCTGAAGCGCTCCATGGACACGTCCGCGCCGGCGATCCACCGCGGCGCAAAGCCGGCCGGTGGATGGGCGATCAGCCGCTCGCGAAGCTCCTGCTGCACGGTGCGCGCTTCTGCCACGGTCATCTCCCACCGGGGCGGCGTCGTGTCGTCGTAACTCATCGATGGATATCAGGTTGCGTGGTGCGTCCATTTTGGGCCAGCCGTGTGCCGGCGGGTACCGGGCTGGCCGCTTTCGCGCGCGGTGTAGACGCCCGGCGCGGGCGCGCTATCTTGCGGAAATCACCTGTCGCGGAGGGCCCCATGGCCTTCCTCTCACCCCTCGTCCGGAGCCGACCAATGGAGCGCACCCGCTTTGTGGACCACAAGGGCAAGCGCATCCTGCTGCTGGATTACTCCGGCATGACCAGCCCGGAGGACGAGATCACGGAGATCCGCCACTCCATCGAGGTCGTGGCGGGGCAGGCGCGCGACTCGCTGCTGGTGCTGACCGACGTGTCGGACGCGCGGTACAACGCCGCGTCGCTGCAGGCGCTCAAGGAACTGGCGGCGCACAACGCGCCGTTCGTAAAGGCCAGCGCGGTCGTGGGGATTACGGGGCTGCGGCGCATTGCCTACCAGGCCGTGATCGTATTTTCCAAGCGCAACATCAAGGCGTTCGACACGCGGGACGCGGCCAAGGACTGGCTGGTGACGCAGGGCTGACGGGCTCGCACGTCCCGCGCCTCGTCCGTAGGTCGGGTGAGATCACGTGCGTCACGCGAGGTTGGCTTGGCGGAAAGTAGATCCTTCGTCGGCGCCAGAGTCCGGTGTGGCGGAAGGTGCGTCCGGCGCCTCCTCAGGATGACATGGCTGGGAGCCGCTGCGGCGAACCGTACGCCCGCACGCCCGCACGCCCGCACGGCGTGAGTGGGGCTGTAACCTGATGCCGCACAAAACCATGTCATCCTGAGGGAGCGTGCGCCGCTCTCTCCGTTGCGTCGAACCGTGCGCGACCGAAGGATCTACCATGCGCCAAGCCAACGTGGCGCCACGCACGGCAGTTCTCACGGGAAAGTCGATCTTCCGTCGCCGCGAAGGTACGGCGTACCGCTGCGCGGCTCCTCACGGGCGGCGTGGGGCGTCGTGGCACCATCCAACGAAATTCATCGGCTGAATCTGACCCCGCGGGCCGCACAGGGCCGCGGGGTTGACTTGCATCATCCCCATCCCTGATATTTAGACCATCGTCTAATAGACGATTGGCTAAACGACGAACGAGGGTGCACCGGGATGCTGGACGCCACGCTGCGCGCACTGGGCGACCCCACCCGCAGGGAGATCCTGCGGGCGCTGCGCGCGGGCGACCTGACCGCGGGGGAGATTTCGTCGCGCTTTCCCATGACGGCCGCATCGGTTTCGCACCACCTGTCCGTGCTGCGCGAGGCGGGCCTGGTTCGCAGCGAGCGCAGCGGGCGCAACCTGGTGTACTCGCTGGAAACCACGGTTTTTCAGGATTTTCTTCAGCAGATGATGACCATGCTGGGAAAGGAAGGCGAGGAATGAGGAGCCGGTGGACGGCCGCGGCGCTGGTGGCGGCCATGTGGGCGATGACGCTGGCCGTGTACTCGCGCCTTCCCGCACGGATCGCGACACACTGGGACATGCACGGCACCGTGGACGGGTGGATGCCCCGCATGCCCGGCGCCTTTCTGCTCCCCTTCATCGCGGCCGCGAGCCTGGGGCTGATGCTGGGCCTGCCCCGCCTGGACCCGCGCCGCCGCAACGTGGAGCGCTTTGGCCCCGAGCGCATGCTGCTGCTGAACATGACGGCGCTGTTCATGGCCGCGGTCCACACGGCGACGCTCGCGTTCTCCCTCGGCTATCCCGTCGATATGCGGCGCGTGACGCTGGCCGCCGTGGGCCTGCTGTTCGTCGGGATGGGCAACTACCTGCCGCGGATAAAGAGCAACTACTTCATCGGAATCCGCACGCCGTGGACGCTGGAGAACGAGAACGTCTGGCGCCATACGCACCGCGTGGGCGGACGGGCGTTCGTGGGCGCCGGCCTCCTCTTTATCGTCGCGGCGATGCTGCCCGAGGCGGCGGGAATGGTGCTGGTGATGGCGGCGATCGCGATCGTGGTGATCGTGCCGATGGCGTACTCGTACGTGGCGTACCGGCGCGAGATGGCGGGCGGCTCGCGGTGAACGGCGGACTTCTACCGATCAGAGAGATGATGAACAGGGACGGATTCCGGCTCGCCGCGCGGGCCGCGGCGGTGATGATGGCGTTCGGCGCGGCGATGCCGCTGCGCGCGCAGGTGGACACCGCGGCGGCGGTGCGGGCCGCGACCGCGTGGGCGCAGCTGGTGGACGCGGGACGCTACGAGGACAGCTGGAACGCCGCCGCGCCGACGGTGCGCGAAAACGTTCCGCTCGCCGCGTGGACGTCCAGCCTGCAGCGCGCGCGCGCCGCCGTCGGCGCGGTGAGCGGGCGGACGCTGCAGACGGCCGCCGCCTTTGCCGCGCCGCAGGGCGCGCCCGCGGGGGAGTACGTGCGCATTCTGTTCGCGCTCACGGGCGCCAGCGGAAACGGCACCGAGACCGTGGTCATGATGCGCGACACCGGCGAATTCCGCGTGGGCGGCTACTTCGTGGCGCCGCGCGCGACGGAGCGGGCGGACTACTCGGCGCCGGCGGGCGCGCCGTACACGGCGGAAGAAGTGACGGTCACGCTGGCCGGGCGCACGCTGGCGGGAACGCTGACGATGCCGTCCGCGCGGCGGGGGCGGGTGCCGGCGGTGGTGCTCATCACCGGCTCGGGGCCGCAGGACCGCGACGCGGCATCGCCCGCCATCCCCGGCTGGCGCATGTTCCGGCAGATCGCCGACACGCTTTCGCGCAGAGGGATCGCGGTGCTGCGGCTGGACGACCAGGGCACCGGCGCCTCGCGCGGGATGGCGGCGCGGGTGACGACGGAAAGCTTCGCGGAAGACATCACCGCCGCGGTCGCGTTTCTGCGCGGCCGGGCGGAGGTGGACCCGGCGCGGGTGGCGCTGGCCGGACACAGCGAGGGCGGCCTGATCGCACCGATGGTGGCAGCTTCCGATCCCCGCGTTCGCGCGGTGGTGCTGATGGCGGGACCGTCGTGGAGCGGCGCGCGCGTGCTGGACTACCAGACGCGCAACGGGCTGGCGGCGGCGGGGCTGAGCGGCGCCGCGCTGGATTCGGCGCTGGCGGCGGCGCGGGTGCAGCGCGACTCGCTGGCGGCAGCGACGCCTTGGCTGCGGTGGTTCATGGATCACGATCCGCTGCCCACCGCGCGCCGGGTTCGCGCGCCGGTGCTGGTGATGCAGGGCGCCACGGACCGGCAGGTGACCCCGGAGCAGGCGCAGGAGCTTGCGGCGGCGATCCGCGCGGGCGGCAACCGCGACGTGACCGTGCGCGTGTTTCCGGAGACGAACCACCTCTTTCTGCACGATGCGGACGGGACGGCGGACGTGGCCCGCTACGCCGCGCTGCCGGACAAGAAGGCGTCGCCGGAGATCCTGGGCGCGCTTGCGGACTGGCTCGTCCTGAAGCTGCGCTGAGGGAAGAACAGCCGTTTCACACGGAGGGCGCGGAGGATGCACGGAGGTCACGGAGGAGTCGCTCCGTGGCCTTTCGCCTTTTCGGGGAAGCCGCGGTCACTGTTCATCCCCGGCGCGAGCGAGCCGTGCTTCAGAATGCAGACGGAGTGGATGGATGATGGACTTCCCCAGCCTGACGACCTTCCTGGCCGGCCTGGCCGAGAACAACCGCCGCGAGTGGTTCGAGGCGAACCGGCCGGAGTACCAGGCGCTGCGCGAGCAGTTTACCGCGTTCGTGGGCGAGGTCATCGAGCGCACCGCGGATTTCGATGACCGGGTGCGGTGGAAGAACCCCGCGGAGTGCCTGTTCCGCATCTACCGCGACGTGCGGTTCAGCAACGACAAGCGGCCGTACAAGACCACGTTCAGCGCGTACATCAGCGAGCAGAACCGCCGCCAGGCGCCGCCGGGGTACTACCTGGAGGTGGATGAAGGCGGGACGATGATGGCGGCGGGCGGCATCTGGCTGCCTCCCGCCGAGCCGCTGGCCCGCATCCGCGCCTACATCGCCGAGCACCCCGAGAGGCTGCAGAAGGCGCTGCGGTCGCGCGGGTTCGGCAGGATGTTCGGCGAGCTGCAGGGCGACTCGCTCACCCGCCCGCCGCGCGGCTACACGGCTGACACCCCGCTGATCGAGCACATCCGCCGCAAGAGCTGGATCGTCTGGCGCGAAACGGATGCACGCACGCTGGCCCACGACGACGCGCTGGCGTGGGTGACCGAGACGTTCCGCACCGCGCTTCCACTCGTGCGATGGGTGCGCGGCGCACTGGAGAGGCCCCCGCGGACGAGACAAACTGAAGGGCCTCCCGCAGAGACGCAGAGAAAAGAGGAAGACGGGTCTCACACAGAGTCAGCAGAGTTAACAGAGTGATTCTCTGTTGACTCTGTTAACTCTGTGTGAGGCTTTCTGTTTTCTGTTCTTTCTCTGCGCCTCTGTGTCTCTGCGTGAGACCCTTCTTTTCAGAAATCGTCGAGGATGTCTTCGAACTCGCCCGCCATGGTGGGGTGCCCGTGGCGCGTGGCGGCCTCGATGCCGCGGCGGTACGCATCCGCCGCTTCCTCGTGGCGGCCCAGGTGGCGGAGCGCGACGCCAAGGCGGCCCCAGGCGTTGCCCTCGTCGTCGGCGCGGGCCAGGTAGTCGCGCAGGGTCTGGGCGGCATCCTCCCACCGCTCCGCCTTTTCGTACTCCAGCGCCAGGCCGAACCGCGGGCGCGGGTCGTCGGGGTGGGCCGCCATCATCTTGTTCAACGCTTCGATCCGCGCTTCGGCACTCACGGGCTTTCCTCCAGGCTGGGGATGATGGTGATCGTCATCGCCCTACCCGCGATCCTCGTTCCGCGACGGCGGCGCGTTGTGGCCGGGAGCGCGGGGCGGTATCTTGTGGACTTGCAGAAACCCGTCCCGGAGAGGCACATGGCGCGTCCGCGAGAGCACATCGTCGCGAATCTCGAAGCGCTGTACCGCGAGGCCCATGGCCGCGCGCAGGCCGTCGCGGACCAGGCCGAAATGGCGCGCCTGGACTTCGGATTCCGCCGGGACCAGCTTTACCTGGAGGTGCTCCTGGACGTGCGCGAGCTGCTCGCGCCGGCTCCGGCGAGTCCCGAGGTGCAGAAGGGGGACAAGTCGGTCCTTGAGCAGATCAGCAATCTCCGCGACCTCACGCGGCTTCCGTTCGGACGCTGACCATCCGCGGTTGAAGCGGCCGGCCGGCACCGGGGGACGCTCGCCGCTGGCGGTGGTGTTCCTTACCGTGTTTCTGGACCTCGTGGGGTTCGGAATCGTCATTCCCCTGCTGCCGCTGTACGCCCAGCGGTTCGGCGCGGGGCCCGTGGCGGTCACCTGGCTGGTGGCCGTCTATTCGCTCATGCAGTTCTTTTTTGCGCCGTGGTGGGGGCGCCTGTCCGACCGCGTCGGACGGCGCCCCGTTCTGCTGGTGGGGATCGCCGGCGCCTCCATCTCGTACCTCGCCTTCGGCCTCGCGGGCTCACTGACGGTGCTGTTCATCGCCCGGGCAATCAACGGCGTGATGGGCGCAAACGTGGGCGTGGCGCAGGCCTACATCGCCGACATCACCCCGCCGTCGGAGCGCGCACGGGGGATGGGGCTGATCGGTGCAGCGTTCGGAATGGGCTTCATCTTCGGCCCGGCTATCGGCGGCGTGCTGTCGCGGGTGGATCCCGCCGCGCCCTTTCTGGCCGCGGCCGCGCTGGGCGCCTTCAACGGCGTGCTGGCCTGGTTCCGCCTCCCGGAATCGCTTCCCGCGAGCGTGCGCGCGACGATGCCGCCGCGCGAGACCGGCCTGCGCGCACGGTTTGCGACACTGACGGGCGCGGGCCCCCGGCTGCGCGGCCTGTACCTGACCTCGTTCATCACCACGCTGGGGCTGGCGGGAATGGAGGCGACCTTGGCGCTGTGGGCCGACCGGCGCTGGGGATTGACGCAGGAGACGGTCGGCTACGGCTTCGCGGTGATGGGCGTGGTGGCCGCGATCGCGCAGGGGCTGCTCGTGGGCAAGCTGGTGAAGCGCATCGGCGAGCGGCGTTCGGCGCTGCTGGGGCTGGTGCTGATGGCGGTGGGGATGGCGGGCATTCCGCTGGCGCCCTCGCTTCCGCTCGTCCTCGTGGCCGCCGCGGTGTTCGCCATGGGGCAGGGCGCCACCGTCCCCTCGCTGACGGCCATGATCAGCCACCAGGGCGGCCCGGCGGAGCAGGGAAAACTGCTGGCCGCGTCTCAGTCCCTTTCCGCCATGGGCCGGGTGCTGGGCCCGTGGCTGGGCGGGCTGGCCTTTGCGCACGTGGCGATCGCGGCGCCGTACCTGGCCGCTGCCGCGCTGGCGCTCTTTGCCCTCGTCGTGCTTTCCGCGACACTCAAGACGACCACGGAGGCTGCCGCATGATCCGTCCTCGCGCGCTGCGCGCCGGCTCCCGCATTGCCCTCGTCGCCGGGGCGGGGCCCATCCCACAAGGCAGCCTGGCCCGCGCGGTGGACCGCGTGCGCGGCTTTGGCTGGGAGCCGGTTCCCGGTGCATCGGCGGAGGCGCGCCACGGCTACCTGGCGGGCCCGGACGAGGCGCGCGCCGCGGACCTGAACGCCGCGCTCGCCGATCCCTCCATCGACGCCATCTGGTTCCTGCGTGGCGGCTACGGGACGATGCGCATCCTGGAGGCGGTGGACTGGACTGCGCTTTCCCGCCATCCCAAGGCGCTGATCGGCTTCAGCGACAACACGGCGGTGCACCTGGCGGCGCAGCGTGCGGGCGTCGTTTCGTTCCACGGCCCGCATCCGCACACCCCGGAGTTTCCCGACTTCGCGCGCGACACCTTTTATCCCATGATGACGCGAGCGGTGGCGGCTGGCGTACTGCCGTTTCCGGCAGACAGCGCGGGCGCTGCGGAAACGGTGACGGGCGGCGTGGCGGAGGGGCCGCTGGTGGGCGGAAACCTGGCGCTGCTGACCGCCACGCTGGGAACGCCGTACGCGGTGCGGGCGGAGGGCGCGATTCTGTTCATCGAAGATGTGGGCGAGCATGCGTTCCGGCTGGACCGCATGCTGACCCATCTGCGCCTGTCCGGCGTGCTGAAGCGCGTGGCGGGGATCGCGGTGGGCGCCTTTTCGGAGCAGCCGGACGCCGGGGACCAGGACGTGCCGCTGGCGCTGGAACTGGCGCGCGAGCGGCTGGGCGACCTGGGCGTGCCGGTGGCGATGGGATTCCCTTTCGGCCACGTGGATGACAACTGGACGCTGCCGCTGGGAGTGCGCGCGCGGCTGGACGCGGACCGCGGGACACTGGAACTGCTGGAACCGGCGGTGGCGGAGTGAGCGAAATGGATGGGATGACGAGGATTTCGGTCGGCTTGGAGCAGGGCGCGGACGGCGGATTGATGGCGTATGCGCTCTCGCTGCCGGGATGCGCGGGCGTGGGCGCCACACCGGAAGCCGCCATGGCCGCGTTCGAACGGTCGCTGGTGGACTGGCTGCGCTTTCTGGCCTCGGCGGGGGAGCGCGTGCCCCCGGCGGACGCGGAGCTGGAGGTGGCGGTAGACGAGTGGATGGAGACGGATGCCGCCGTCCTGTCCGGTGAAACCGCGGTGCTGTTCGTGGACGATCTGCGCCCGCTCTCGCAGGAAGAAGCAGAGGCGGGCGTGCAGCGGCTGGGCGACCTGCGCGGGCGAATGCTGGCGCGGGTGCGGCGGCGGCGCGACGTGAACCTGGACGTGCCCGCCGCGCCGGGGATCAGCGTGCGGCAGGTGCTGGAGGAACTGGCGCGCGCGCACTGGTGGACGCTCAGCCGGCTGGGGGCGAGCCCCATGGCCGGCGCGCCGGACCACACGCTGGCGCGGCTGGACACCTCCGCCGCGCTGGTTGTGGACCGCATGACGAGCCTGTCGGACGACCAGCGCGGGATGCGGATCGAGCTGGACGGCGAGGAGTGGACGGCGCGCAAGGTGCTGCGCCGGCTGCTGTGGCTGGAGTGGACGCTGGGCGGGATGGCGCTCGCGGGGCTGGCGGCCGCCGCGCCGGCGGAGCAGGCGACGACCGAGGCGGCGGAGAGCGCCTGAGCGGGGCTGGGCGTCAGGGCGGCCCCCATTCCGCTGCGAGAGCGGATAAATCCGCCGCTCCAAAAGCGGGAACCCCCGACACGGCGCTATTCGCGCGCCGTTCGGGGCTTCAACCGCATCGGAACCAGGCTACCCGCGCCGCAATCGACGCGGCGCTGAGGTCTCCCCTCTCCGTGCGGCTGTTTGCACGGGGAGGGGCCTCCCGGCCGCGGACACGCACCAAAACCTCCGTCCCGCACGATACTGGGGTGTGCTCCCTCTCCCACATCCGTTCGTGGGAGAGGGTCGTCGCGCGGAGCGCGCGGGGTGAGGGCCACAGCCCGCGGCCGCACGCCCATCCGCTGATCGAACGAAGCTCCATTGTCCCTGGTCCGTCGCACTAACGCACCCAGCACTCACGCACTTCCGTTCCCGTGACCCTTAAGATCTACACCAAAACCGGCGACCGCGGCGAAACCGGGCTCTTTGGCGGGCAGCGCGTCCCCAAGGACCACGACCGCGTGCAGGCGTACGGAGACGTGGACGAGCTCAACTCGCTGCTGGGCGTCGCCATCGTGCACCTGGAGGCGGACGGGCAGGCGGAGATCGCCGCCGGGCTGCGGGCCGTGCAGTCGGACCTGTTCACCGTGGGAGCCAACCTGGCCACGCCGGCCGTGGAGGACGGCGGGCGCGAAAGCGCGTGGATCCCCGTCCTCCCTCCAGGCCGCACGGCGGAGCTGGAGGCGTGGATCGACGCGGCCGAGGGTGAGCTGGAGCCGCTGAAGTCGTTCGTGCTCCCGGGCGGGGCGGCGGGGGCGGCGTATCTGCACCTGGCGCGTACCGTGTGCCGGCGGGCGGAGCGGCGCGTCGTTTCCCTCTCGCACATCGCGCACGTGGGCGAGGAGTGGATCATGTATCTCAATCGCCTGTCAGACCTTCTGTTCACGCTGGCGCGGCTTGCGAACCGGCGCGCGGCGGTGGATAATGTTCCGTGGGTACCGAATCCGCGCGGCGGTGTACAAGCGGGAAGTTGATCCACCGCGCGTGCGGTGACGCCACATAAAACGGAGAAAAAGCGATGCCGTATCCCGAGATGATGATCGCCCCCATGCGCCAGGAGCTTACGCGTCTGGGCGTGCAGGAGATGAAGTCCGCCGACGAAGTGCGCACCACGCTGGGCGAGGCCGCCGAGCCCACCCTGCTGGTCGTCAACTCCATGTGCGGATGCGCGGCCCGCAACGCGCGCCCGGCCGTGGCCATGGCGCTGCAGAACGACCGCAAGCCGGTGAAGCTGACCACGGTGTTCGCCGGCCAGGATCTGGATGCGACGGCCGCCGCGCGCCAGTACATCCACGGCTATCCGCCGTCGTCGCCATCCATTGCGCTGCTCAAGGACGGGGACGTGGCGTTCATGCTGGAGCGCCACCAGATCGAGGGCCGCTCCGCCGACGCCATCGCCGAAGACCTGGTGAACGCGTTCAACCAGTACTGCTGATCGTTTTTGGACGATGATGAACGCCCCCGCTCCGGATCTGGAGCGGGGGCGTTTTTCGTGGATGAACGGCAACACCGTTTCACGCGGGGGACGCGGAGGGAGCGGAGGTGCGCGGGGGGAACAGCGTGGGGAACAGCGGGAAGGACGGAGGACGATCACCCTGAATCTCCTCCACCTTCCCGTCCTCCGCGCCTCTGCTGCTCTGTGTGAGGCTTTCCGTTGGCTGTTCTCCGCGTTCCCCCGCTCCCCCCGCGTACTCCGCGTGAAATGGTGTAGGGCAGCCGCCACACGGAATCAGCCAAGGCCGCGCGGGCGGACGGCGCGCTCCACTATCGCCAGCATCGCATCCACGAGGAGCGCGAGCAGGGCGGCGGGAATGGCGCCGGACAGGATCATCCGCGTATCGCTCAACGCCAATCCCGCCACGATGGGATCGCCCAGCCCGCCCGCGCCGATGAACGCCGCCAGCGTCGCCGTCCCCACCGCGATCACGGCGGAAGTCCGCACGCCGGCCATGATGGACGGCGCCGCGAGTGGAAGCCGCACCTGCCGCAGCACCTGGCCGCCGCTCATCCCCAGCGCACGCGCGGCTTCCACGGCACGCGGGTCGGCATCGCGCACGCCCGTGTAGGAATTGCGGATGATGGGATACAGCGAGTACAGAAAGAGCGCCGCCAGCGCCGGCGCCGTCCCGATCCCCAGCAGCGGGATCATGAACGCCAGCAGCGCGATGCCGGGAATGGTCTGCAGCAGCCCCACGCCCCGAACCGCGCCCTCCGCCGCGCCCGCGTGCGCCCGCCCCAGCAGCACGCCCGCCGGAACCGCCACCGCCGCCGCCGCGGACAGCGACACCAGAACGAGCATCAGATGACGGAGCGTGAGGCGCCCCAGTTCCCCGCGCCGCGCCCACAGGTACGCGCCGAACGACCCCCGGCGCGCCGTCGTCTCTGTCCGCGCGGTGGCGGATGATGCGCTCCCGCCGAGGCCAAGCGCGCGCAGCGCATCCGCCGCCACCCGCGCCACCGGAACGCCGTCCACCTCCACGCGGCGGTTGAGGGCGCGCATGGTCGCCACGTCCAGGCGCCCGCTCAGCAGCGTCAGCTGTGCGACGGCATCGGGCCGTTCCCGCCACAGGCGCGACGACACCATCGCCGCCGCCTCGTACGGGGGAAAGAACGCGCGGTCATCCTCCAGCACCGTCAACTGGTAGCGGTCGATCATCCCGTCCGTGGAGTATCCGTCGATGACGTCCACCGCGGATTCCGCCAGCGCGGGGTATTTGACCGCTTGGACGAGCGGCCGGACGGAGCGCAGCCGCAGCCCGTACGCGGCCTGCAGCCCCAGAAGCCCGTCATCGCGCCCGATGAAGTCCGGCGTGAGCCCGGCCGTAAGCTGCGGCGCCGCACGGGCCAGGTCGCTGAGCGTGCGCAGCTTGTACTTCGCCGCCGTCTCGCGCCGGACGGCGATGGCGTACGTGTTCTCGAAGCCCAGCGGCGGCAGCCAGTGCATGTCCCACCGCGCCGCGAATTCGCGCGACACCCGGCCATAGACGGCGCCCGCGTCGCCCTCCGGCTTCTGGTTGAGGATGGCGAGCAGCCCGGTCCCCGTGTACTCGGGATACACGTCCACCGCGCCGGTGCGCAGCGCGCCGAACGCGATCTCCGTCGCGCCCAGCCCCGGCCGCCGGTCCACCGCAATCCCGCGCGCCTCCAGCAACTGCGCGAACATCTCCGCCAGGATGTACGACTCCGCGAACGGCTTGGACGCGATTACGACGGGGCGGTTGCGCGTCGCCGGAGCGGGGCGGGCCGATCGGGATGATGGAGCGGGACCACGGTTCTGTGCGAGCCGCGGGCTGTGGCCCTCACCCCGCGCGCTCTGCGCGACGACCCTCTCCCACGAACAGATGTGGGAGAGGGAGCACACCCCAGTATCGTGCGAGACGGAGGGCTCGGTGCGCGTCCGCGGCTGGGAGGCCTCTCCCCCGGCCCCTCCCCGTGCAAACAGACGCACGGAGAGGGGAGAACTGACACCGGGGCCTCCCGCCTCGCCGCGGTTGAAGCCCCGAACGGGGCGCGAATAGCGCCGTGTCGGGGGTTCCCGCTGTTTGAGCGGCGGATTTATTCGCTCCAGAGACTCTGGCGCCGCACCAATCCTTGCGCCCGCCACCAAACCATCCGCCCCGACCAACCCTCCCCCAGTCTTTTTTGGGGGAGGGTGGGCCGGTGGTGCCGGCCCGGGTGGGGGCCGCCCGTGAGATTCGCCCGCCGCGCTCATCAATCCCGCAATCACCATCGCCCCAACCAGAATCCGCCTCATCCGCCCCCCAGCCGTGCGCGCGCCACCAGCCCCGCCACGTACTCCGTCTCCGGCGCGCGGATCAGCGTGTCCGCGTCCCCGGTCTGCTCCACGCGCCCGCGGCGAAGGACCACGATGCGGTCGGCCAGGAGCGCGGCCTCGTGCAGGTCGTGCGTGACGAGGACGGCGGTGATGCCCAGTTCCCGCCGCAGCTGCGCGAACGCGGTCTGCAGGTCCGCGCGGGTGATGGCGTCCAGCGCGCCGAACGGCTCGTCCAGCAGCACGATCCCCGGCCGCGCCGCCACCGCCCGCGCAATCGCCACCCGCTGCCGCTGCCCGCCGGAAAGCTCGCGCGGCCACCGCGTCCCGAACTCCCCCGCGTCCATCCCCACCCACGCCAATGCCGCCGCCCCGCGCGCGTCCGCGTCCGCGTCGCCCGCCAGGCGCGGGACGAGCGAGGCGTTGCGCAGCACCGTCCAGTGCGGCAGCAATCCGCCATCCTGCTGCACGTAGCCGATCCGCCGGCGCAGCGCCACGGGATCCGCGGTGGCGGCATCCGCTCCGTCGACCATCACATTCCCGCCATCCGGGTCCGTCATCCGGTTGAAGCAGCGCAGCAGGGTGCTCTTTCCCGAGCCGCTCTCGCCCACCAGCGCCACGCACTCCCCCGCGCGCACCTCCACCGACACGCCGTCCAGCGCGCGGACGGCGCCATAGCGCTTCACCACGCCGTGGGCGGCGAGCATGGGACCAGCGATGTCGGAAGATGAATGCATGTCGGCCACGGCGAGAGATGAGCGTGAGCCCACACACTGGCGACGAACCGGGCCCGGCGGCAAGCGCCCGCGCCGGATTCCGTCCATCGGCGAACAACAATCGTTACCCGCCACACACCCGTTTCGGCGCGCATTGTGCAATTCGGCGCGCCGGCTGAGAGGGAGACGGTCATCCATCGAGAAGATTTGACAAACCTTCTCGCATCCCGTTCCTTGCAGTCAGCCGGAAAGCCTGCGCGGCATGGCGGAGACCCATTCCGCTGTGCCATCTTTCGCGCGCGGTCTTTCATCCTCTCGCCCCATCTCGCTCCATGGCCCAGTCCGAACCGATCACTCCGCATGAGGCGGCGGCGCTGCTGGCCGACGCCCGCGAACGCACGCTGCTGCTGGTGTCCGCCGTCCCCGAAGACGAGCTGATGAACCAGCACAACAAGCTGATGAGCCCGGTGGTGTGGGACATGGGCCACATCGCGCACTTCGAGGAGCTGTGGCTGGTCCGCAACCTGGAGGGGCCGGTGCAGTTCGGCGAAATGCCGGGAATGTTCAACCCGTTCGAGAACCCGCGCTCCACCCGCGGCGAGCTGGAACTGCCACGCATGGCCGATACGCTGGACCACATGGCCAACGCGCGCCGCATGGTGCTGGACCGCCTCCTGGACGGCGACTTCAGCGAGGCCGATCCGCAGCTGCTGGACGGCGGCTACATCTTTCGCATGGTGGCCCAGCACGAGTACCAGCACAACGAAACGATCCTGCAGGCGCTGCAGCTCAAGGACGAGGGCGTGCGCTACCGGGCCCCGCGCGCGCTGGCCACGCCCTCCGGCCGCCCCGTGCCCGCCGACGCGGACGGCATGGTGCGCTTTCCCGGCGGCCGCGTCGTCATCGGCACGGACGACCGCTCCGGGCCGTACGACAACGAGCGGCCCGCGCACGCCGTCGACGTCGCCCCGTTCCGCATCGGCGCGTGGGCGGTGACCAACGGCGAGTACGCGCGCTTCATCGAAGAAGGCGGATACGAGGACCGTACCTTCTGGAGCGAGGCGGGATGGGCGCACAAGGAGCAGGCGGGGCTGGTGGCGCCGCAGTTCTGGTCGATGGAAGACGGGCAGTGGTGGACGCGGTCGATGGACCGCGACATGCCCGTCGATCCGTATCGCCCCGTCTGCCACGTCTGCTGGTACGAGGCCGAGGCGTACTGCAGCTGGGCGGGCGGGCGCCTGCCCACGGAGCACGAGTGGGAAGCCGCCGCGTCGTGGGACCCCGCGACCGGCACCAAGCGCACGTATCCCTGGGGGGAGGAGGCGCCGACGGCGCTGGACGCCAACCTGGACCAGCTCTCGTTCGAGACGGCGCGCATCGGCGCGTACCCCCGCAACGTGTCCCCCATTGGCGCGTACGGGATGATCGGCGACGTGTGGGAGTGGACGTCCAGCGATTTCACCCGGTGGCCGGGATACCAGACGTTTCCGTATCCGGAGTACAGTGAACTGTTCTTCGGCCCGGACTACAAGGTGCTGCGCGGCGGATCGTGGGCCACGCGCCCGGGCGCCATCCGCAACACGTTCCGCAACTGGGACTACCCCATTCGCCGGCAGATCTTCAGCGGCTTCAGGATGGCGCGCGATGACTGACGCGCAGACCGTCACCGTGGCCGCCGACCCCGCCGCCGCCCGCGAGGTGGCGGATGGCCTGCGACGCCCGCAGCCGGAACTGCCGCCCAAGTTCTTTTACGACGAGCGCGGCTCGCGGCTGTTCGAGGACATTACCCGCCTTCCCGAGTACTACCTGACGCGCACGGAGCGTTCGCTGCTTCAGCGGTGGATGGCGGCATGGGTGCGTCCGCTGGCCCCGCGCGCCATGGTGGAGCTGGGCGCCGGGAGCGCGGAGAAAACGACGCTGGTGCTGGACGCCATCGCCGCCGCGTCGGAGTCCGCCGTGTACGTGCCGGTGGATGTGAGCGGCGACTTTCTGGATGAAACCGCCGCCCGCATCGGAGCGGCGTATCCATCCATCGACGTCGTTCCCGTGGTGGCGGATTTTACGGAGGCGTTCGATCTGCCGGACGGCGTACAGGGCCCCGTGCTGCACGCGTTTCTGGGCAGCACCATCGGCAACTTCGCGCCGGACGACGCGGTGCAGCTGCTGACCCGGGTGCGCGCGCGGATGGCGCCCGGTGACCGCTTTCTGATGGGCGTGGATCAACGGAAGAACCCGGAGCGCATCGAGGCCGCGTACAACGATGCGGCCGGGGTGACGGCGGAGTTCAACCTGAACATGCTGCGCGTCGTCAACACGCTGGCTGGAACCGATTTCGTGGTCGATGGATGGGAGCACCGCGCCTTTTACAACGGCGTGGACCACCGCATCGAGATGCACCTGGTTTCGCGCGCGGAGCAGACGGTGCGCGTGCCCGGCGCAGGCGCGTTCACCTTTGCCGCCGGGCAGACGATCCGCACGGAAATCAGCGCCAAGCACGACCGCGGCAGCGTGGAAGCCATGTTCGCCGCGGCCGGCCTGCGCACCGAGCACTGGGTGACGGACGCGGACGGCCTGTACGCGCTCGTACTGGCCAGCCCGGCGGACTGACCGTGATTGCCCGCGAAACCCTCCGCGCCGACCTCCGCGAGCACGTGTTCGGGCTCGGCCCCGCGCGTGCGGACGGGCCGCCTCGCATCGGGGCGGAGGTGGAGCTGATTCCGGTGGATGCGGACACCGGCGCGCAGGTGCCGATCCAGGCGGAAGAGGGACGGCCCACGCTTCCCCTCGTCCGCGCGCACGCGGCGCGAAACGGGTGGACGGAGGAGCCGAGCGACTACGGCGTGCCGCGCTGGATTCTGCCGGACGGCGGCATCGTGAGCTACGAGCCCGGCGGGCAGATCGAGATCAGCGCCGCCGTGTTCCCGGCCGCGACGGGGCTGGTCGACAGCCTGCGCGGCGCCGTCCTTCCGCTTTCCGCGTCGCTGGAGGACGCCGGCATCCGCCTGCTGTCTGTGGGGATCGAGCCGCGCGGCGGGATCGAACGCGTCCCCCTGCAGCTTCCCGGCGAGCGCTACGTGCGGATGACCGGCTTCATGCGGGCCATCGGCACGGGCGGCACGCGGATGATGCGGCAGACGGCGGCCATGCAGGTGAGCCTGGACTTCGGTGCCGATCCGCTCGCCCGGTGGCGGTTGTGGAATGGGATGGCACCTTACGTCACCGCGATCTTCGCCAACTCGCCCGTGTACCGCGGCGCGCCGACGGGCGATCGCAGCTTTCGCGCGCGCGTCTGGCGCGAACTGGATGGCGGGCGCACGGGCTGCTTCGCCTGCGCCGATCCCGTGGAAGAGTATCTGGATTTCGCGCTCGGCGCGCCGGTGATCCTGGCTCCGGCGCAGGCGGGCGCGACGTCGTTCTCCCCCTTTGCGGCGTGGAACGAGGCCGGATGCGTGTCGCTGGATGACTGGCGGCTGCACCTGACGACGCTGTTTCCCGAGGTGCGGCCCAAGGGCTATGCCGAGGTGCGGTCTGCGGATGCGGTGGATCCGCGCTGGTACGCCGCGCCCCTTGTTCTGCTCGCCGGCATCGCCTACCACACGCCGTCGCTGGCCGCCGCCGCGGAGCTTCTCGCCGCGTCCCCGGCGGATCTGCTGGTGGCGGCGGGTCGCGACGGCCTTTCCGATCCCGCCATCGCCGCGACCGCGGTGAGCCTCGCGGAGCTGTCGCTGGCCGGCGCGCGCGCGCTCCCCGGCTTCTTTTCGTCATCCGACATCGACGAGGCGGCGGAGTTCTTTGACCGCTACACGCGCCGCGGCCGCTCGCCCGCGGACGACACGCTGGACGCGCTCGCGAACCCGGCGCACGCGGGCTGACGGGAGTTGGGCGGATAAAAACTTGGGGCGATCGGAATCATCCGGTCGCCCCGATTTGTCGTATGAGGCTGATTGCGGATTGCGTCGAGTTCAGGGGAGCGGGGGACTGGGGAGACCATTCCTTGTTCATGCAATCGCTGGTGCGGCCGCGGGCAGCCCTCACCCCCCGGCCCCCTCTCCCGCAAGCGGGAGAGGGGGAGACCTGCGCGCCGGGGCAGCGTGCGGTTCGCTTCTGCCGCTCCGATGCAGTTGAAGCCCCGAACCGGACGCGCCAGCGGCCGGTGTCGGGGGTTCCCGCTGTTTGAGCGGCGGATTCATTCGCTCAGGAGGCTGGCGACCCGCGCCGGATTCCTCGTCCCGGTCCGGATGAAACTGCCCTCACGCGGGAGGACGCGGAGGCTTCGGAGGTACGCCGGGGTGGCGTTGGGTCGCATGACCCGTTCGCCGCGGCGGGGATGCCGGTTAGCATCATGGCGAACGTTTTCCGGCCGATGCGGGGCGGCCGAGCAACCGAAATCGTACGTCACAGCGAGGCATAGATGTCTGAGCAGATCCAGTCCCGGAGTGTCATGCAGCCCAACGTCGCCGCCACGATCGCCGCGGCCATGCCGCCCATCACCGGCGCGATCTTCTTTTTCGGCATGCGGGACCAGAGCCGGCTGGTGCGCTTTCACGCCGCGCAGAACATCGTTTTCGGCGTGGCGTGCATCGGGCTCAACATCGTGCTGTCCATCGTCTTCGGCGTGCTGATCCGCGTTCCGGCGCTGGGCGTGCTGTTCGCGCTCATCTCCATCCCCGTGTGGATCGCCTTCGCCGTGGCGAGCTTCGGCATCTGGCTGTACACGCTCATCAAGGCGTACGGCGGGGAGGAGTGGCAGATTCCCGTCATCGGCGCGCAGGCCCGCAAGCTCCTGCTCACGCCCGCCGCTGGCTGAAAACGGAAGCCCGCGCCCGCATCCTGGATGCGGGCGCGGGCTCGTTTGCGGGATCCCGACGGTCCCCGCGGACGGAATCAGCAGATGATCAGCGCGCAGGTGATTCCTTCGCAGGTGATGTCGGGGCACGACGGCGATCCGCTCGGCAACAGCGCATCGTGGGCGGCCACGGTGCCGATGGGGCCCGCGGCGCGCTGCGTGGTGCCGAACGTGGAGACCTTGATGTCGTCCAGCTTCAGCTTCTTCATGATCTGCCTGCCTTTCCGGAGAATGGGCTCAGCCTTATCGACCACCAGGACAGGCCGAACCTGTTGACGGTGACGTGAACTGCACGCTAAGACCTCAATGCTCCGTTTACAAGGACAAAATATCTTGTAAGGAGCGCACAAAATTGTATGAATCCCAGGCGTGCGGGTCATCGCCCACGGAGGACACGAATGCGGCGGGAACAGAACGGCGGGCAATCGGATCAACCGATCGCCCCCGTTTCGCGCCTCATCCGGCCTGAAACCTCAACTTCGCGCGGCTGAATCCGCGCGGCGCTTCAGGTAAAAGGACGCGAGCGTGTAGATGGCCGGGTACACGAGCGAGAGCGCGACGGCCCACTCCGGCACGTCATCCGGATAGCGCGGCAGAAAGGCCAGCAGCAGCACCAGCCACAGCGCCGCGCCCGCCAGCAGCGGCATCTTCCACGGCCGCGGCGCCAAGTTGGGATAGATGAACCACACCGGCGACACCGTCAGCACGGCCAGGATCACGAACATGGCCGCGTTGCCCCACGGCGACAGAAACGCCGCGTAGAACGCCGCGATGTTCCAGTAGCTGGGAAAGCCGCGAAAAAACCCGCCCGCCTCGTCCTTGGCCCCTTCGTTGGCGAACCCGAACAGCGAGGCCAGCAGCGCCGGCGCCAGCCACAGCCATCCCGGCTCCGGAATCCATTCCATCCGCCACACCAGCAGCAGCGGAAGAAAGGTGAAGGTCAGAAAGTCGACGATGTCGTCAATCGTACGGCCGTTGATGGCGGGCGCCGTCCGCTTGACGTCCCACATCCGCGCCAGCGGTCCATCCGTCGCATCCACCAGCACCGCCGCGACCAGGAACGCGAACACCCGGCGCGGGTCCGGCCGCGGCGCGCAGATCTCCGCCGCGGCAATGAACGCCAGCACCACGCCAGACGCCGTGTACAGGTGCACGGCGTGGCCGCGCACCCGCTCGCCGCGCGTCACCGGACGCGCGGGGTCCTTGGCCGGGGCGGGCGCGGCCTTCACTCCCGGCCCGGGCGGTCGTCGCCGGTCTGCGCGGCCTCGGCCTGCAGCTCCAGCTTTTCCTCCGCCTCTTCCAGGTCCTCGGCCTCCGGCTCCGGCATGGCCTGCTCCTCTTCCGCGTCCGGCTCGTAGCTGAGCTCGATCAGCATGGGGAAGTGGTCAGAGCCGATGCTGGGGCACCGCCGCAGCTCCACCAGCCGGAAGTGGCTGCTGTGAAACACGTGGTCCAGCGGGTAGCGCAGCAGCGGGTTGTTGGCGTTGTAGCTGTTGAACATCCCGCGCCCCACCCGCGGATCCAGCAGCTGCCCCAGCCGCACGAACAGTTCGCTGGTGGGCGACCAGGCCACGTCGTTCAGGTCGCCGGCCACCAGCGTCGGCACGTCTTCGTCCTCGCCGATGGCGCGGCCCACCATCACCAGTTCGGCGTCGCGCGGCGTGCTGTCCTGGTCGCGGATGGGCTCCGGCGGACGGGGATGCAGGCCGTGAAGCACCACCTGCGCGCCGCCCGGCAGCTCGATCCCCGTGTGCACGGAGGGAATGTCGTCCTGCACCAGGAACTCGATGCGCGGCTCGATCAGCGGCAGGCGGGAAAAGAGCATCATCCCGTAGTAGTTCTCCTGCGGCTGCCGCACCACGTACGGATAGGTCTCGGCCAGCGGCTCCAGCGCCTCGGCCCACCGCGCGTTGGTTTCCACCGCCATCACCACGTCCGGCTGCGCTTCTTCCACCAGCCGCAGCAGGCGCTCGTGCTGCGTGTTTTCCATCAGCACGTTGCTGATCAGCAGCCGCAGCGTGCGCGCGTCGGGGCGGGGCCGGTCGCGCGATGGCTTGACCCTGCTGCGCTCCACCTGCACGGGAACCAGCGCCGTGTAGGGGAGGATCTTCTTGAGCTGCCACGCGGCGGCGGCGGCCGTCATGGCCGTGAACGCCCAGTCCGCGGGGCGCCCGCGATGGTACCGGGCCGCGTGCACGCCCCCCGCCAGGGCGGCGGCGGCGGCGATCTGGATGCGGGGAAAGTCCCACATCCGCACCGACCAGTGCGGCGAGGAACTGAAGCCGACCACGGTTCCCACGCCGGCCAGCAGTCCTGCGGCGAGTGTGATGTCCTTCCCGGCGGGCTGTGCCACGCGCGTGTTCCTGTGTCTGAAGGAGAAGGTGGTTGACCCGCGATATGCGTAGCTCGTGCCAGAGTACCTTTGACAGAGGTTCGCTGCTGCCCCGGCGGCACGGCACTCGTTTCCGCGACGGTCGATCCTCGTCCCATCCGGACGGAGCGAACGGGCGCCGCAGCGTCTTCTCCCCGGAGTGGCCGGACGGGCCGCGGCGGGGGAGGGATCGAATCCGCCGCGGCATGTCGCCCCGCGGCGGATTCCGGTTACCGCGCGGGCGCGCCGCCGTGCGCGTCGAACCAGCCGATCATCCGCTCCAGGTAATCCTGGTGATGGCGCGGGCGAAAGTTGATGCTGTGCCCCTCGCCGGGGTAGCGCACCATCCGCGCTTCCACGCCCATCTTTCGCAGCGCCATGTACATCTCCTGCGCCTGGGTGATGGGGACGTCGTTGTCCGCCTCGCCGTTCAGAAACAGAACGGGCGTGCGCACGGCGGATACGTGGGCCAGCGGCGACCACTGCCACAGCAGGTTCCAGTCGTTCACCGGCACGCCGCCGAACTCCGTCTCGATCAGGTCCGGATACACGGACGTGCCGTAAAAGGAGACGAGGTTGCTCACGCTGGCGCCCGCCATGGCCGCGCGGAACCGAGGGGTGCGCGTCACGATCCAGTTGGTCATGAAGCCGCCGTAGCTGTGGCCGGCCACGTACAGCCGCGTGCTGTCAATCCACCCGTTTCGCGCCAGCGCCGCGTCCACCCCGGCCATCAGGTCGCCGTAGTCGCCGCCGCCCCAGTTGTTCACGGTGCCGTCGGCAAAGGTCTGCCCGTACCCCGTGCTGCCGCGCGGATTCAGGAACAGGACGGCGTACCCGCGCGCCGCCAGCAGCGGAAACGCGTCGATGAAGTTGTAGCCGTACATCCCGTGCGGGCCGCCGTGAACGTACAGCACCATGGGATACGACCGCCCCGCCGTCCATCCCGCCGGCTTCATCAGCCAGCCCTGCACCGGGGTGCCATCCGCGCCGCGCACCCAGATGGAATCCGCCACCGGAAGCTCCACCCTGGCGTGCAGCTCATCCTGTTCGCGGCTCACCTGGCGCGCCGCGCCCCCGTCCGCGCGCGCCGTCCACACCTCCGCCGGGTGCGACAGGTCCGTGCGGATGAAGGCGATGGCGGATCCGGCGCGGTCCATCGACACGGAACGCGCCTGAAACGGCCCGCGCACCACGGGCGTGATGCGCGCCGAGCGCGGGTCCACGCGGTGGATGGCCGTGGCGCCCTGGTCGTTGATGACGAAAAGCAGCGTCCCGCGCGGCTCCCAGGCCAGTTCGGTGACGCGGCGGTCCAGCGGCCGCGTCAGTTCGCGCCCCGTGCCGCCGGTGGCGGAAATCACGTACAGGTGCGTGTCTTCCGGCGCGCTGTCCTTGGTGTTGATCGTCCGCACGTTGGCCAGATACGCGATGCTGCCCCCGTCCGCCGACCACGCCGGCTGAAACTCCGTTCCCGCCGTGTTCGTCAGCCGCGTCTCCCGCCCGGAGTTCGCGTCCACGATCCACAGGTCGTCGCTGTAGTTGGCGTCCGGGTCCGCCGAGCGGTTGCTGATGAACACCAGCCGCGAGCCGTCCGGCGACCACGCCAGCGAGTGCTCGTCGTACGTGCCGGAGGTGAGCTGGCGGGGCGCGCCGCCCCCCGCGGGCACCACGTACAGGTGCGTGCGGCGGTCGTCCGAAAGGCCGGTCCGCGTCAGGTAGAGGATGCGGTCCACCACGCGCGGATCGGTGGGCGAGGCGGCGCTTTCCTCGTCCGCGCTGGTGTAGGCGATGCGCGACCCGTCCGGCGACCAGGCGAATCCCTTGACCGCGCGGTGGCCGAGAAAGTGTTCCGAGGTGCGCACGCGGGCCACGAAGCGCGCGCTGTCCGCGTCCAGATCCCACACCCAGATGCCGCCACGCTCGCCGCGCCCGCCCATGAAGGCGATCCGCCGCCCGTCCGGCGACCAGCGGGGCATGGAGCCGCGCGTGAGCCGCCGCGCCGCGCCGCCCGCCGCGGGAACGAGGACGATTTCGCCGCTGGTGCTGTCGGCCGCGTAGTCGAGCGTGGACGCGGTGTAGGCGATCCAGCGCCCGTCGGGGGAAAGGCGCGGGTCGTTCACGCCGCGCACCAGCGACAGGTCCGCCGGCGTCATGGGGTGCCGCTGCGCGGACGCGCCGGTTGCCGCCACGGCCAGCGCCGCCGCGAGCGGAAGAATGCGGAGAATCGGATTCATCAGGGGGACGTGTCCGGGGGTGGAGGCGTGCGCCGTCCGGCGCGGGAGGGGAATGCCGCTTTCACGCTTCTTCTCTGGATGACAGGCGCTGCACGCGGAACGTTGCGGGATGATGATGACGGGAAAGTGTAGCGGTGGCTAGCCCGCGAGACGGATGGCTGGCTCGGCCAGGACGCGGTGAGGTCTCCGGGTAGCCGCGGCAGAGGATTTCAGGCGAGTGCGGGTACAAATTGAGCCTCCCTCATTCCGGTCGGCACGAGGGAGGCTCAAATCTTCATCAAGCAGAACCAGGGCCGCGCGGACGCGCGATCTGCCTGCTGGGTTGCGAAGGCGTCACGCCATGAACCTGCCGACCAGCCGGAAGTCCGCGTCGTAAATGTCGACTGAGCTGTGGCCGTCGAAGTGGACGGTGCCGGTCACCTCGCGATGCCTGCTGACCGGAACGAGAAAGCGATTTCCTGAACGATAGAACGAGATCCGATCCTTCTCCGTCAGATTCGCGCCGCTCTCCACGATCGCGGTCCGCAGGGAGTCACACGTTCTCCGGTCGCACTCGTCCGTCAGCAGCAGCACGGTGTCCGCGGTCGCGGTACCGAAATCGTATCTCGCCCGCAGATCCGCGATCAGTGGCGTCGTGAGCAGACGACGGATGCGCGCTTCGGCATCCGTCTCGGGGGCCGGGCACCCGCCTTCCGCGACTGCGGGCGCCTGGGGAGCATCGGTGAATCCGGATCCCCGCGCGACATGGGGGCTGACGCTCAGCAGCACAAGAAGCGGTATGACGGTTCCCATCGTGCCACTCTGCTCTGGATGCTGTGAAGGAATGGGGATCAGTATCCGCAGCGGCCCTTCCGTGACACCGCTTCCCCGCCGGAAGGTGAATCCTGCATCAGCGATGAAGCCGCGGCCGAAGCCGAGGGTCTGGAGTCCGCGCTGATCGTCGATAGTATCGAACCCAGGGTACAGCCCGGAAGGAGTGCCCGGCTTCGCGCCAGAACACCGCCACCGCATGCACACATTCTCAGTCCGCACACGCTCCTTCCGACCGGAGCACTCCGAGCAACCTTCCACAGCCGAAGACGCTCTTTTCCGACGCGAATCAATCGACCGTCTCCCGTTGGCTGTCTGCACCGGGACGTTGCGGCCCATAGCCCTGAGCAGTGCACCATAACGGTGCGCACCGACTCGTTTCAGTGCCGGAAACCAGAATGGGGTGTAACGTTAAATGACCTATTAGCAAGCATTTACAAGGAAACAAATAGCGTACGGAACGTGGCGCGGTCGTTGCCTTATCCCACCGCGTCACCTTCGAACGGACGTTCCACCACTACGGCGTGGTTCTCTGCTCGCGGATGCCGCACCCTACTCAGGAGAAGTCGATGTCTCGTATCCGTTTGGCCGCCGCGGGAGTGCTCTCGCTCACCGCCGCCGCATGCTCCGACTCGCCGAACACCCCCGAGGCCGCTCCGATCCCGGTGCAGGCTGTCCGCGCCGTTGAGTCGGTGGTTCCGGGCGAAGTCATCGTGCAGATGAAGGCCAACTACTCGCTGAGCGTGCTGACCAGCGCCGCCAACGGCCCGCGCTTCAGCCGCTCGGTGGACGGCGCCAGCCGCGTGGCGGTGCTGAACGTGAGCCGCGGCATGGAGCGCGCCGAGGCCCTGCGCCTTGCCGCCGACCCGCGCGTGGAATACGCTGAGCCCAACTACCTGCGCCAGCCGACCGCCATCGACCCGCGCCTGTGGGCCTTCTACAACGCCGGCGGCCAGACCGCGTTCTTCAGCGATCCCACGCAGACCAACTACGGGCAGCCGCTTCCGGCCACCTACGGCTCCACGTCGGACTCGGACCTGGACGCCATCGCCGGCATCGGCGCCGGCGGAGCGCCGGTGGTCATCGGCGCCATCGACACGGGCGTGGACACCGACCACCCCGAGTTCACCGGCCGCCTGATCCTGGGCCGCGACTGGGTGAACAACGACGCGCTGCCGGAAGACGACGACGGACACGGCTCGCACACGGCCGGCACCATGGCCGGCCTGACCGTCGGCGTGGCCGGCGTGACCGGCGCCGCGCCCAACGTGCGCATCCACGTGCAGAAGGTGTGCGGACCCGTGGGCTGCCCCACCTCGGCCATCGTGAGCGCCATCCGCGCCGCGGCCGACTACCCGGGCATGGTGGCCATGAACCTGTCGCTGGGCGGCACCACCGAGTCCCGCGCCGAGAAGGACGCCATCGCGTACGCCAAGAGCAAGAACGTCCTGGTGATCGTGGCCGCCGGCAACAGCGGCTCCAGCAAGGTGGGCTGCCCCGCCTGCGACCCCAACGCGATGTCGGTGTCGGCCACCACGTGGCGTGACGGGCTGGCCGTGTACTCGCAGTACGGCAGCGGCCTCGACATCTCCGCCCCCGGCGGCGAAGTGTACAGCAACACCACCGACGAAATGGGCATCTACAGCGCCTACCTGAACGGCGGCTACACCTACATGCAGGGCACGTCGATGGCGACCCCGCAGGTGACCGGCGCCGCCGCGGTGGTGGCCAGCAAGACCGGCCTGCGCGGCGCGGCGCTCACCAACCGCCTGCTCACCACCGCGGATGACCGCGGCGTGGCCGGCTACGACACCAAGTTCGGCAACGGCCGGTTGAACGTGTACCGCGCCATCACCGGCACCTCGCTGGGCGCCGGCCTGTAAGCTCCGCCCCACGCAGGGCGGGTTGGCCGGGGCTCCACCCTCACGGGTGGGGCCCCGGCCCTTTTCGTCCCCCTCCGTTCCCCATCCCCGGTTGAACGCCGTCCTTGCGCGGCGCGGACGCGGGCGCGACGTTGCGCGTTCCATCCCATCATCGGCACCACACTCCCGGAATCCCCTCCCATGCCGGACCAGCAGACCAGCGCGGCCGACGCGCGCCTCGTACGCGCGCTCGGCGTGTGGGGGCTCGCGGCCAACATCGTCAACGTCACCATCGGCGGGGGCATCTTTCGCCTGCCGGCCGGGGTGGCGGCGCAGCTGGGCGGCGCGGCGCCGCTGGCGTACCTGGTGTGCGCGCTGGCCATGGGGCTGATCGTGCTCTGCTTTGCCGAGGCGGGGAGCCGCGTGGCGCTCACCGGCGGGCCGTACGCGTACGTGGAGGTGGCGTTCGGCCCCTTCATCGGCTTCATGGCGGGGGTGCTGCTGTGGACGGTGGGCACGCTGGCGCTGGCCGCCGTGGCCACCATCTTCGCGGATTCCATCGGCGCGCTGATTCCGGCGCTGGGCGGAACGGTGGGACGCGCGGCGGTGCTGATCGGCGTGTTCGTGCTGCTGGGCGCAGTGAACGTGCGCGGCGTGCGTCAGGGAACGACGCTGAACGCCGTGGCGACCGTTGCCAAGCTGATGCCGCTTCTTCTGCTGCTGGCGGTGGGCGCATTCGCGGTGCGCGGCGCCAACCTGGCGTTCTCGGCGCCGGAGTCCGCGGGCGACCTGGCGCGCAGCAGCATTCTGCTGATCTTTGCGTTCGCGGGGATCGAGAGCGCGCTGGTCCCCAGCGGCGAGGTCAAGAACGTGGCGCGCACCATTCCCCGCGCCATCGGCGTGGCGATGGTGACCATCACGGGGATGTACATCGCCCTGCACCTGGTGGCGCAGGGCGTGCTGGGCGCGGCGCTGGCGACATCGCAGGCGCCGCTGGCGGACGCGGCGGCGGTGGTGCTGGGGCCGTGGGGGCGCACGCTGATCCTGGTGGGCGCGGCGATCTCCATGTTCGGCTACGTGAGCGGCATGACGCTGGCGGTGCCGCGGGCCCTGTTCGCGCTGGGCCGCGACGGCTTTCTGCCGCGCGGGCTGGCCTCGGTGCATCCGCGCTTTCACACGCCGCACGTAGCGATCGCGGTGCAGGCCGTGGTGGTGCTCGTTCTCGCGCTGAGCAGCGGGTTTGAGCAGTTGGCGGTGATGGCGAACGTGTCGACGCTGCTGCTGTACGCGGCGTGCGCGCTGGCATCGTGGCAGCTGCGTCGCAAGGGCGTGGAGGCGGGCGGCATTCCCTTCCGCGTTCCCGCCGCGGGCGTGGTGCCCATCCTGGCGCTGGCGGTGATCGCGTGGATGCTGACCTCCATCAACGCGCAGGAATGGCTGGTGATGGCGGGCGTGCTCGTGGCGGCCGGCCTCATCTATGCCGCCACGGCCCGCAGCCGCTCGGCGAATCCCGTGGCGCAGCGCTGAATCCGTAAACTGCCGTTTCACACGGAGGGCACGGAGGAGGCACGGAGGTCACGGAGGACGGGAACTGACTGGATCACGCAGAGGAGCAGAGCCGCAGAGGAACAGCAGGAACAACATCAACAATGCTCTATGTGTTCTCTGCTTCTCTGCTGCTCTGCGTGAGGATCTTCTGTATCTGTTCCTCCGTGTCCTCCGTGCATCCTCCGTGACCTCCGTGTGAAACGGCAGTTCATCCGTCGCAGGGAGATTGCTGGATGGAAGCGGTGATCCTGGTGGGCATCCAGGCCTCGGGAAAGAGCACGTTCTACAAGCAGATGTTCTTCGATACGCACGTGCGCATCAGCCGCGACCTGCTGCGCACGAAGAATCGCGAGGCGCGCCTGCTGCAGCTGTGCCTGGAGACGCGCCAGCCGTTCGTCATCGACAACACCAACCCGCTGGCGGAAGAACGCGCGCGCTACATCGGCCCGGCGCGCGCGGCGGGGTTCCGGGTGACGGGGTACTTCTTCCGCACGGAGCCGCGGGCCGCCATCGCCCGCAACAACCTGCGCGAAGGCCGCGCCCGCATCCCCATTCCGGGCCTGCTGGGCACGTACAAGAAGCTGGAGGAACCGCGCGTGGACGAGGGATTCGACGAACTGAACCGGGTGACGCTCACGGCCGATGGACGGTTCGTGGTGGAGCCGCTGCATGGCCCCGGTCCCGCGGCCGACGGCTCCGCGTGAACTCCAGGCGTTTCCGCGCGTACTATCCGCCCATGCGCACTCTGCTCCCCCTTCTGGCCCTCGCCGCGATGCTTCCCGCCACGGCTCGCGCGCAGTCCGGGTACGTGTTTCCCTGGTTCGGCACCCGGCAGGTGATCGTGTCCACCACCGCGGACTGGGATTCCACCGCGGCCGTGCTGCAGCGCTATGAGTCCGACGGGGCGGACGGCTGGCGGGCCGTGGGCGAGCCGATCGCGGCCGCGGTGGGGCGCTCCGGGCTGGGGTGGGGTGAGGGGATGCACGGCGGGGTGGAGGACGCGGACGGACGCGCGCCGGCGGGGCCGCACCCCGTGAAGCGTGAAGGGGACGGGCGCGCGCCGGCCGGCGTCTTTCCGCTCAGCTCGGCGTTCGGGTACGCGGACGCGGCGGAGGCGTCGTGGATCCGCATGCCGTACGTGCAGTCCACCGCCGCCATCGAGTGCGTGGACGATGGGAATTCGCGCTTCTACAACCGGCGCGTGGACCGCGACACCGTGGCCGCGCCGGACTGGGCCAGCCACGAAGAAATGCGGCGGGAAGATCACCTGTACCGCTGGGGCGTGTGGGTGGACCACAACTCCTACCCGCCGCGCGCCATGGGCGGATCCTGCATCTTTCTGCACATCTGGTCCGCCCCCGGCGCCCCCACCAGCGGCTGCACCGCGATGGCCGAAGAAGATCTGCGCACGGTGCTGGCCTGGCTGGACCCGCGCGCCCGGCCGGTTCTTGTGCAGGTGCCGCGGGCGGAGCACGCGCGGATGCGCGGCGTGTGGGGCCTGCCGTGACGCGGCGCCAGCGTTTCGCCGCGCCCGCGTGTCATAGGGCGTGGGATGACTGACGACGCCGCGCGGCTGGTGGAGCTCGCCCTTGCTGGCGACGCCGACGCGGCCGACACCCTGGTGCGCCGGCACATGGGCGCCGCCTACGCGGTGGCGCTCGCCATCACCCGCAATCCGCAGGACGCGGAAGACGTGGCGCAGGACGCATTCGTGCTGGCGCTGGAGCGCCTGGCCGAGTGCCGCGACCCGCGCCGCTTCGCCGGCTGGCTGATCCGCATTGTCCGCAACCGTGCGTTCAACCACCGCCGCTACCTGGGCATCCGCGCCGCCGAGCCGCTGGACGAAGCGTTCCAGTCCCCCGGGGGCGCATCGCCCGCGGACGACGCGGAGCGCGCCGACCTGCGCGACCGGCTGAACGCCGCCGTCGCCGAACTTCCGCAGTCCCAGCGCGAAGTGCTCCTTCTGCACGACCTGGAAGGGTGGAAGCACCGCGAGATCGGCGAAGTGCTGGGAATGCCGGAAGGAACCGTACGCTATCACCTGTTCAACGCCCGGCGCGCCGTTCGAGGCCGCCTTCAGGCGCTGGTTCGCGAGGAGGACTGAATGCAGCCGGAGCCGTTTGACATCACCCCGCTGGACCTGAGCGCGCTGGCACTGCCGGCGCGGCGCCACGACCGCCTTTCCGCGGCCGTGCTGGCCCGCGCGCGGGTAGGTTCCGCGCCGCGCTCGCCCCTGGTGGAGCTGGCCGGATGGGCGCGCCCCATGCTGGCCGCCGCCGCCATGGTGGCCGCCGTGAGCGTGGGCTCGCTGGTGTGGTACGCCCGAACCCCCGCCACCCTCAGCGAGCCGCTGACCGTGGCCGACGCGCTGCGCATTCCCGCGCCGGTGGACGCCTGGGTGGTGGACGACCGCGCCCCGGCGGAGGCCGACCTTCTGGCGCACTGGGAAGACCGCTGACGTGCCTGACCATCACACCGGGAGACCGTCCGTGAACGCACCCCGACGCAGCCGCCTGGTGGGCATCGGGCTGCTGGCGCTCACCTTTACGGTGGGCATGCTGGCCGGCGCGGCCGGCTCCCGCGTGCTCAACGCGCGCGAGCCGGCCCGCGCCCAGGCCGAGCAGCCCAAGCCGGGTCCGCACTACCTGTTCGACGAGCTGGACCTGCAGCCCGGGCAGCGCGCCGCCATCGAGGGGATCATGTCGCGGCGCCGCGTGCTGATGGACTCCGTGTGGAAGGAGCACGGCGCCCCCATCCGCGCCGCGTACGACAGCACCCGCGCCGAAATCCGCACCGTGTTGACGCCGGAGCAGCGCGCGGAGTACGATGCACTGCGCGCGCGCCGCGAGCAGGAGCGCGAGCGCGAAAAGCAGGCGGCCCCGGCCGCGCGGCGCTGACCCTTTTCCCATCCACACCACTCCCGCGGAACACCATGGCTCGCACCTTCTTCATGCAGCGCTTCGAGGAGCCCGCGCTGGCGCTGCTGCGCATCGTCGCGGGCGGAATGCTGATGCAGCACGGCGCACAGAAGCTGTTCGGGGTGCTGGGCGGGTTCGGGGGCACGCCGGGAGCCAGGGCGGAGCTTGCATCGCAGATGGGGCTGGCGGGGGTGATCGAGTTCTTCGTGGCGCTGCTGGTGCTGCTGGGGCTGTTCACGCGGCCGGCGGCGTTCCTGACCTCGGGGATGATGGCGGCGGCGTATTTCATGGCGCACGCGCCCAACGGCTTCTTTCCGCTGGTGAACCAGGGCGAACTGGCCGCGCTGTACTGCTTCGTGTTCCTGTACCTGTCCGCGCGGGGCGGCGGAAAGTTCAGCGTGGACGCGATGCTGGAATCCCGCGCCGCCGTACGCCGCACGCGCATCTGATCGCGGATTCGCCGCACGCTCCTGGTCACTGACAACCACTGTCCGTACGTGTGGGCGGGACGAAGATAGACGAGGCCGGACGCATCGCGCGTCCGGCCTCGTTTCCGTTCATCCGCCGATGGATCGTCGTCAGCCGCCGGCGGGAGCGGGGTTGGGGGCGGTGGCCGCGTGGTAGCGGGCGTAGATCAGCATCAGGCGCTGGCCGCTGACGGGCGCGGCGCGGGCCAGCAGCGTGACGATTTCGTCGCGCTGGGCCAGGATGGCGTCCATCTCCTTCTGCTGCGCGGCGGGCACTTGGCCGCGAAGCTGTTCCAGATCGGCGAACACCTGCGTCATCAACTGGCGCGAGCGCTCGTAGTTGCTTCGCGACGCCTCGGTGAGCGCGGCGCCCATCTGCCCTTCCACGCGGGAGATGCGCAGTTCCAGCCGGGTCTGGCGCAGGTCCTCGCGCACCCCCCGCCCGATCATCCACTGCGGAAAGAACCCGATCAGAAAAGCCGCCACGGCGGCGGCGAGAATGAGCGTACGGCTGCGGTTCATGGGCCGGGAGCGGAGAGGGATGCGTGACTGCATGCGACCATCATGACGCCGCGAGCCGGGCAGCGGCAAGTGGCGGCGGACTTTCGTGTGTCATCAAGCTTTTACGGCATCTCACGCGGGGGCCGCGGGGGTCGCGGAGGTCGCGGGGAAAACAACGGATAAAAGGAGGAGGGAGAATTGCCGCATTCTCATTTCATCTCTCCCGCTTCTCTCCCTTTCCCTCGTTCCTTCTCTGCGGCTCTGTGTCTCTGCGTGAGGATCTTTCTGTTGCAGTTCCCCCGCGACCTCCGCGACCTCCGCGACCTCCGCGACCCCCGCGGCCTCCGCGTGAGATGCCGTTGCAGTTCCTCACTCTGCCTCCCGCTCAGTCTCCGCCACCGGAGCGGACGCGGGCGAAGCGGCATCCTCGGGAAGCACGTCGGCCTCGTCGCTTTCGCCCTCCCAGCGGCTGGCCACGGACTGCGCCTGCAAGCCATGCTCACGCAGCCACCGCACGACCGGTTCGCGGTATCCGTGCGTCACCCACACGCACTCGGCGCCCGTCGCCTGCACCGCGCCCAGCAGCGACGGCCAGTCCACGTGGTCCGAAAGCACGAAGCCGCGGTCCACGGACCGGCGCCGGCGCTGGCCGCGAACCCGCATCCATCCGCTGGCGAACGCTGTGGACCCCGCGCCGAAGCGGCGCATCCACGGGGTTCCCGCGGCGGAGGGCGGCGCCACCACGAGGCATCCGCCGAACTGCGTGCCCTTGGGCGCCGCCGCGGGATTGCGCGTCTCCGGCAGGGGCACGCCGCCCGCGCGGTAGTCCAGGTTCAGCCGCTCCACCGCGCCATGGGCGTAGATGGGGCCGATGGACGGATCCACTCCCGCCAGCAGCCGCTGCGCCTTGCCCAGCGCGTAGCCGAAGAGGAGTGACGCCCGCCCGGCTTCGGCGTTGGAGCGCCACCACGCGTTGATGCCCGCGAACACCTCCGCGTCCGGCACCCAGCGGTAGATGGGGAGTCCGAAGGTGCTTTCCGTTACGAAGGTGTGGCAGCGCACCGGCTCGAACGGCGTGCAGGTGGGGTCCGCCTCGGTCTTGTAATCGCCCGAGACCACCCACACCTCGCCCCCGTGCTCCACCCGCACCTGCGCGCTCCCCAGGATGTGCCCGGCGGGGTGCAGGCTGATCCGCACCCCGTTCAGCATCACCGTTTCGCCAAATTCCACCGCGCGGATGCGGGCGTCGGCGCCCAGGCGGGTGCGCATCACCCGCTCGCCCTCGCGCGAGCCCAGGTACGCGCGCGAGCCCCAGCGCGCGTGGTCGCCATGCGCGTGGGTGATGACCGCCCGGTCCACCGGGAGCCACGGGTCGATGTAGAAGTCACCCGCCTCGCAGTACAATCCGCGTTCGGTGCTGCGCAGGAGCATGGGAGCCGCGATGGATGGGGGAAAAGAAAAAGCTTGTGGAATGTTTGCGTAGCAGTATCTTGCTTCCCTCCAGACCCTGCTTCTGCTACACGGGCAGCGGGTGGGGCTTGTCGGCGCCGGTTTTCTGGCGCGTCCTTCCGCCGGTGGCGGCGCACTCCGCGCCGCCGGCCCCGGTTTCCTGCCGGGTCCACGCATTCCGCCCGACCTGATGACAACAAGAAGCCGCCTTGGGGCGTGCATCGCCGCCCTGCTGTGCATGACCGCCGCGGGGTGCACGGACCATTCCCAGAATCCGCTCACCCCCACGCCGGGCACCGAAGGCGGCGGCGAAGGCGGGGTTCCGCTGCGGGTGGCGCTGGACTGCCGGGCCAGCATGACCGCAGGCACCATCACCTGCGGCCCCGAGGCGCCGGAGACCGGCGGCGCGGCGGGCGACATCATCGTGGGCGGGCAGAACACGTTCGTCACGCTGGCCAGCAGCAACCTGGCCTACAACAGCGGCACCGGGCAGCTGACCTTCAACGTCACCCTGCGCAACCTGATCGAGCAGCCGATGGGGACGGTGGACGGCACCACGGTGTCCAACATCCGCGTCTTCTTTCACGTGTCGCCCACGGTCACCGGCGGAACCGGAAGCGTCGCGGTGATCCCCGACGGGTTCGGCGAGTTCACGGCCCCCGCGCAGCCGTTCTACAACGTTCCCCAGATCCTGGACCAGAACGAGACGTCGGCCACGGACACGTGGAGCTTCATCGTCCCGCCGACGGTGCAGACCTTCATCTTCAAGCTGTACGTCTCCGCCCCGGTGCAGTGGCCGGACGGATACGTGACGCTGGACGGCCTGCTTCCCGGCGCGGACGGCGGCGACCTGCGCCCCGGCGTGCCGCGCGCCACGGTGGCGGTGGTCAAGGACAAGGTGGGACGGGTGATGGCCGGCGCGCCGGTGACCTTTGGCACCAGCGACCCCGCCTGCGCCACCGTGGACGCCGCGGGCGTGGTGACCGGGCGGCGCGCGAGCACCTGCCAGGTGACCGCCACCTCCGGATCGCTCCCCGGCGGTGTGCGCGTGGACGTGACGGGAATTACGCGCCTGTGGACGGGCGCGGTTTCCACCGACTGGTCCGTGGACGGCAACTGGGCCGAGGGGTTGACCCCCGCCACGGTGGACTCGGTGAGCATTCCCGCGTCTGCGGCCAACATGCCCGCCCTGAGCACGCCGGTGACCATCGCCGGGGTGCAGGTGGCCGACGCGGCGACCCTGACTCTGGGCGCGCAGACGCTGACGGTGAACGCCGACCTGTTCACGGGCACCACCGGAGGCGTGCTGGGCGGCGGAGCCGGCGTGCTTGCGCTGGCCGGCACCGGCGGCACCGTGCAGGGCGTGGTTCCGGTCACCCTCGTCACGGGAACGTACGGCCTGAGCGGCGACCTGCGCGTGAACGGCGCTCCGCAGACCATCCGCGCGGGAGAGCTGCGCGGGCGTGGATACCAGCTTCGCATCGTGAACCAGTGACGTTTCCCTTTCTTCAGCCCCGGACCCGTGTCATGAAACTCCGTTCCCTTCTGCTGGCCGCCACGGCCGGCGTGCTCGCCTCCGGCGCCGCGGCGTCGGCGCAGTCCCCCGTCCTGCTGCGGCTGGAGTCCGGCGGCACGCTGAGTGACCGCTTCCGCGTGGACAGCAGCGGCACCTTCGTGGCGTTCGGCTTCGTGCGCGACGTGGGCAACACCACGGGGTGCGCGGCCCAGCTTCCCGCGACGGGCGCGGGCACGCGCTTCATGTGGCTGCCCTGCCGCGGCTCGCTGCGCTTCGGGCGTGTACCCATCGGGCAGACCAACTGGGACGACAGCAACCTGGACGACTTCACCTTCGCGGGCGGCAACCAGGTCACGGCCAGCGGCTACGGCGCCTTTTCTTTCGGCGACCAGGTGAACGTGTCGTCCACCGTGGGCGTGGGCTTCGGCAGCGGCGTAACGGTGAGCGGCACGGCCGGCTTCAGTGCCGGCGCAAGCAACGTGTGCTCGGGCTTTGCCTGCACCGCGATCGGCTACACGGTGCGCGCGGGCGGGCAGGGTTCCGTGGCTCTCGGCTACCGGACGACCGCCAACAACGACTACTCGGTGGCGCTGGGGTACCGGGCCAGCAACAACACCCACACCGGCACCATGGTGATGGGTGACGAGTCGACGACCGACTCCGTGCGCAACCAGGCGGACAACGAGTTCCGCATCCGCTACAACGGCGGCATCCGCCTGCGCGTAAGCACGGCGGCCAACGGCAACACGCCAGGTGCCGGCGGCAACGTGGGCTGCGACCTTACCGTCGCCGTGCCGTCGTGGACCTGCGCATCCAGCCGCACGCTCAAGGAGAACTACCTGAACGTGGACGGCGAGTATGTGCTGTCGCGCATTCGCGCCATGCCCATCACCACCTGGAGCATGATCGGGGCGGATGCGCAGGTGCGGCACCTGGGGCCGGTGGCGGAGGACTTCTATCGCGCGTTCGGTCTGGGCATCGGCGAGACGACGATCGGCATGGGTGACATCGACGGCGTGAACATCGCCGCGGCCAAGGCGCTGGAGGCGCGCACGTCGCGCCTGCGTGAGGAAGTGGAGATGCGCACCGCGCAGGTGAACACGCTCCAGGCGCAGGTGGCCGAGCAGGCGGCGCAGCTGCAGGCCGCCAAGCTGCGTTCGGACGCGCTCGAGGCCCGGCTTCAGGCGCTGGAAGCCAAGCCCTGACCGTTGCTCCTGAACGCTGAAAAGGCCGCCCTTGCTTTGGGGGCGGCCTTTTTCGTGTGCTCCGTCTCTGAAAACTGCCCTCACGCGGAGGCCGCGGGGGTCGCGGAGGTCGCGGGGAACTGCAACAGATCGGGATCACAGAGTCAGCAGAGTACAGAAACTTTACGGTTGACTCTGTGTGAGCCCTCTGTGTGTCGCTGTTCCTCCGCGACCTCCGCGTACCCCCGCGACCCCCGCGTGAGATGCGGTAGAAGCATCGGCGCGGACCGAGGCAGAGGATGCGGCGATCAGCGGCGGGCCGGGCTGGGCGGATCGGTGAGCGGCAGGGCGGGAGCGGGCGCGTTTCCGTCCGTGCGCGTCATGCCTTCCCATCCGCAGCGCGGGCACCAGCGGCGCTGCAGTTTGCCCATCATCATGCGCGACATCGTGCGCCCCGCCAGACCCATGCGGACGGGAAGCGTTTCCGCGTCGCACTCGTCGCAGGTGCGTTCGGCGGGAAAGATCAGGTAGCACATCGCTACCGCCAGCAGGAACTTGGAGACGAACGCGACGAAGATGAACGCGATCCAGAGCAGCAGCATCGGGTACCACGGTCCTGCGGTGATTGCGAACGGCGGAAGCGCCGGCCGGGGCGCATTCCTCATGCCGCCGGGCGTTTCCGTACGCCGGGGCGGAGCGATGGTTCCGGCAGCGCTCCGCCGCCGAATTGCATCCATCCCGGGGCATCACCAGCTTTCTGCCATCCACCGGCGCAGCCCGGACCCGTCGCCCCAGCCCCGGAGAGGAATGATGCCCCGCGTACGGCAAGCTCTGCTCGTTCTGGCGCTGGCGGGAGCCGCCGGCTGCGCGGGGAACCGCGCCGCGCGTCCCGGAGAGCCGGATGCGGCGTCCAACAGGTGGCGTGATCTGGCGGGGTGCTAAACCCTGGGCAACGAGCAGGTCGTACTGACACCGTGCCCGAAACGCGGCTCAACGCCGGGCGTCCCGGAATGCGCATCGCCCGCTTCGCGCCCACGGCGGCCGGCCGCCGTGGGCGCGTACTGGTACGTGTCGCGCGGCGGGGACGTGTGGCTGCTGCGCAACGACGGCCTGTGGGGGATGTCGTTCCAGTTCCGCGCGCGGAACGACAGTCTGGTGGGCACGCGGTGGATCGGCACGGACGTGCCCGGCGCCCGGCCCGAGCCCGCCGTCGCCGTCCGCACGGCATCCTGCCCGCGCCGGATGCTCCACCGTCCTGATCCGCCGCGACCCGCACGGCGCACCCACGGCGTCCGAACAGCGTCCGGGCGTCCGCGATGATTTCGGGATGAAAGTCCGGTTCGCGCCAGGCGTGGGTCCGGCCCGCTACGCCGCCGCGGAGGCTTTCCGGTTCGCGGGGGGCGGGAGCATTCCGAGCAGCTCGTTGTGAATCCCCTCCCACGGCTGGTTCAGGTTCAGCGAACGGATCGTGATGGGAAACCCGTTCAGCTGGTAGTTGAGCGCAATCCGCTCCGTCACCATGGGATACAGCAGAAAGCCCTCGTACGCGGCCTCGCCGTCAGCGGCCGCCGCATTCGCCAGGTAGGCGAGGAGCTGGTACAGGTGGCTGGAATTCACCGTCCCGCTCTTCAGCGGCTCGCCGTAGAACTTGCAGTCCAGAATGATGCGGCGCCCTGAGCCTTGCAGAACCAGGTCGGTCTTCATCTTCGGCAGACAGGCCCGGCTGGCGGGCGTTCCCCCCGCGTCGTGCCAGTCCAGGTGGGGCCGGGTGGGATCGTAGGCGCTCTGCTCGCGCTTCAGGAAGTTGAAGATGAACGCCTCAAACAAGCTTCCCATCTGCTGCGGGGTGGCCTGGAACCCGCGGAACTGGAGCGCCCCGCCGCGTCCCACCAGCAGATTGTCGTGCACGATGCGGCAGATTCCCAGCGCGAAGTCGTACGCGGAGTTGTTCCCGTGCAGCTGAACGCGGGTAAGGTCGCGGCCGGTGACCCTGACGTGCGACACCCCGCCCATCCGCTGGTCCAGCACCCTGAGCCGCTTTCTGTTCCTGTCGTCGAGTTCCGTGTCCAGCAGCAGCCGGATCGTCGCCCGGACGATGCGGTTGTGGAGCACGTCGTCGGTAAGCTCGTCAAACTCGCACCGCGTACGGCCGCGCGAATGCAGGTTCGATCTGAGCGTGGAGCCCAGGTCCAGCCTGCCGCGCACCCCCGCAACCTCGTCGCTCCGCAACTGGTAGCCGCGGTCCAGCCCGCGGGTCACCAGCGGGGTGACGGAATCGGCCAGCACGTGGGCAAACAGATCCTGATACCGGGTATAGCCCCGCCGCGACACCGCCTCCGTGTCCGCGTCGCGAATGCGGTCCCACGCGTACAGAAGCAGGTAGTACACGTTCTCCACCGGTACCGTGGTCACGAGAGCAGCCGCGCTACGTGTGCCTCCACCTGGTCCGGCTGGTCGAACCAGTATTCGCGCAGCAGAGGGCGGATCTCCTGCCGCACGATGTGTTCGTACCACGCGCCGTCCAGCTGCTCCGTTCCCTCCGCGGGGACGAAGTAGCTGTGCCCGATCTGGAAGCCCGGCCCCAGGTTGCGCTGGTCGTCGCTGATCACCTGGTTGAGTTCCACCAGCCGCCGGTTCACCCGGCGCACCATGTCCTCCTCCATCCCCCTGGCGATCAGGTGATTGATGAAGCGTTCACTGCCGAACGCCGGCTCCATGCGGATGAAGCTGAACCGGCGTCGCAGCGCGTAGTCCACCATCGCCAGCGACCGGTCGGCCGTGTTCATCATCCCCAGGATGTGAACGTTGGCGGGCACGTGAAACCGCTCGTCGGGCGAGTTGGCGAGCGTGGCGGTGAACTCGGGACCGCGCTTGTCCGCCTCGATCAGCATCAGCAGTTCGCCGAAGATCCTGCTCAGGTTGCCCCGGTTGATTTCATCAATGATGAACACGTACGGCCGGTCCGGGTCCGCGGCGGCGCGCGCGCAGAAACGGTGAAAGATCCCGTCGCGCAGCTCGAACCCGCCCGCGGCCGGCCGCCAGCCCTGCACGAATTCCTCGTAGCCGTACGATTGGTGAAACTGCACCAGTTCCACGCGCGCACCGTCTCTGGTCCCCATCAGCGCCCACGCGATCCGCCGGGCCGCGTAGGTCTTGCCCACGCCCGGCGCTCCCTCCAGGATCACGTTTTTTTTCCGCGCCAGGGCGTCCAGAATGGACGTGAGCACGTCTGCCTCGAGGAACACATCGCTCTCGGCGTCCTCGCGGGTGTAGGGCAGGGGCTCCGGCGGACCGGCGGAAACCTCGTGCCCGCCATCGACGGGCGCGACCGGCCCGTCCATCAGCCTGAACGCGGTGTGCACCCACTCCGGATACGGCGTGTACTCCGTGAGCGTCTTGGGTACCACGCCGTGCTCCGGCGGAAGCGTCCACGAGCCGAGCCGGCGCCAGTTCACGGACCTCGTGTGCTGATACTCCGACCGGCCCTCATCAAAGCGGTAGTCCGAGGTGACGATGCCGTAGCCCAGCAGGGTCTGCCGCCCCTTCTTGACGACCACGACGTCGCCGCGACGGACATCGTGGGAAAACTGCCAGCAGGCGTTGGCGTTGTTGGACGGATTGCCCCCTTCCTCCGCGCGGATCGCGGCGAGGACATCTTCGTGGCTGGCGAAGGACGAAAGGTCGCCCAGGTAGTCCCACCCGATGGCGACGATCCCGTTCTCGACGAACTCCGGCCACAGCCGCGCGCCCTCGCCCGCCGCGATGACCCACACGCGCACGTCGTAGGAGGCGGGAACCGGCTGGGCCGCGGGTTCGGCGGGCGTCACGCGCGCGCTGGCCGGGGGCCGGACCTTGGGGGCGAGCCACCGGCTGCGCAGCGGCTCCGTGTAGTAGTCCATCTCCGGGCCGTAGCGCTGCTGGAGGTCAGGGCGCAGTTCGTAGAGCAACTGATCCACCGCGGCGCGGTCGGCGAAGTTGATGTCGGCGTTGATGTGGCCGGTTTCCGGGAGCAGTTCATGGATGATCAACTCCTTGTGGCTGCCCGTGACCACGCGCTCAAAGTGTTCCGGAAAGAGCAAATACAGGAGCATGTGGCGGAACTGCCGCCCGCGGCTGGACGGAATGCTGTCCACCCAGCGCGCGAAGCTCCAGGGATCCTCGATCAACACACGCTGCACCGGGACCGGTTGGCGCTTCCAGCGCTGCGCCAAGTCGATGACGAACACCAGTTCGCGCCACCGGTGCGTCTGAAAGCCCGTTCCGGGGTTCGCCACGCCTTGGTCGAGAACTTCGCCCAGCACGGCCGGGGCGTGGGGCAGCGGCTCGCGGGACCACTGCCACGCGTCGCGGATCTGCAGCCGCTTGGTTCCGCCCCGCATGGAGGTTTCGCTTACACTCAGGTACAGCAGCCACAGCATCTCCGCGGCGAGCTGCTTGGCTTCGGGGGGAGCGGGCGCGAGCTGTTCCTGCAGCTTCTCCAGGAAGCGACCGGTTCCGGTGTCCAGGTTGCGGGTAAAGTACTGCTCCAGGTACGCCAGATTATCCAGTGTCCACAGGCTGCGGCCGGACAGGATGGAACCGTCCTGCATCAGACAGCGGTCGCGCCACTCGGCGGCAGCCTCCAGTACCTGCGGTGATCTGTGCCAGCGAGCCATGATCAACAGCCTTGATGAACGTTCGTGATAAACACGGATTCGGACACGTCTGGATCATTTACATCGCGGCAGATCGGGCGTCAACGGGCGGGGCCCGGATTCCGCCCGCGCCGACGGCTGCCCGGCTCCTCGGTGCCATGCCCGACGACGCGCCGCACCCCGTCGTCCGACCCGTCCTGTCCTATTCCCCATTCCCTATTCCCTATTCCCTGCCGTTCCGGTTAGTTTCGCCCCCATGAACGTTCTCAACGTACAGGAGCTCCGAAAGAGCTACGGCACCCGCGTCGTCTTCGACGGCGTCTCGTTCGCGCTCGACGAGGGCGAAAAGGTCGGCTTCATCGGCGTCAACGGATCGGGGAAGAGCACCCTGTTCCGCATCGTCGCCGGGCTGGAAGGGCACGAGGGCGGCACGCTGGCGTTTCAGCGCGGCATCCGCACCGGCTACCTTTCGCAGGAACCCGAGTTCGAGCCCGGCGCCACCATCCTGTCCACGGTCGCGGGCGGCAAGCCGGACCTGCTGGACGCCATCCGCGAATACCACGCGGTGGGCGAGGCGCTGGCCGCTGGCACTGGCGACGTGGACCGGCTGCTGGCCCGGCAGGAGCGCGCCGCCGGCCGCATCGACTCGCTGGGCGGGTGGGACTACGAGCACCAGATGGAAAACGTGCTCACCCGGCTGGGCGTGGAGCAGTGGGAGCGGCCCGTGGAAGGGCTGTCCGGCGGCGAGCGCAAGCGCGTGGCGCTGGCCCGCGTGCTGCTGCAGGCGCCGGAACTGCTGCTGCTGGACGAGCCCACCAACCATCTGGACGCCGACACCACCGCGTGGCTCGAGGAGCACCTGGAGTCGTATCCGGGCGCGGTCATGCTCATCACCCACGACCGCTACTTTCTGGACCGCGTGGTCACCCGCATGCTGGAGGTGTCCACCGGCGAGCTTGTGGGCTATCCTGGCGGATACACGGAGTACCTGGAGGCCAAGGCGGAGCGGATGGAGCGCGCCTCGGTGGAAGAAGCGAAGCGGCAGAAGCTGATTGCGCAGGAACTGGCGTGGGTGCGCCGCTCGCCCTCCGCGCGCACGGGCAAGCAGAAGGCGCGCATCGGGCGGCTGGGCGGGCTGGAGGCGGAGCAGAAGGAAAAGCGCCTGCCCAACCGCACCACGGTGGAAATGGCGATGAACGAGGCACCGCGCCTGGGCCGCACCGTCCTCAATCTGCACCACGTCCGCAAGAGCTTTGGCGAGCGCACGCTCATCCGCGATCTGGATACGATGCTGTCCGCCGGAGAGCGCATCGGCATCATCGGGCCGAACGGGGCGGGAAAGACTACGCTGCTGCGCATCATCCTGGGTCAGGAGCCCGCGGATTCCGGCGAGGTGGAGATCGGCAAGAATACGCGCATCGCCTACTTCGACCAGCGCCGTGAGGACCTCAATCCCGAGCACAGCGTCTACGAGGCCGCCGCGGATTCCGACTGGGTGATGGTGGCGGGGCAGCGCACGCACCTGCGCAGCTACCTGGAAACGTTCCTCTTTCCGCCGGAGAAGCAGCGGCAGGTGGTGCGCTCGCTGTCCGGCGGAGAGCGCAACCGGCTGCTCCTGGCGCGGCTCTTTCTGCAGGACGCCAACCTGCTGATGCTGGACGAGCCCACCAACGACCTGGACCTGGTGACGCTGCAGGTTCTGGAGTCGGTGCTGGCGGATTACGGCGGGTGCGTGGTGGTGGTGACGCACGACCGGTTCTTTCTGGACAAGGTCGCCACGGGGCTCATCGTCTTTGAAAAAGACGGGGCCGTCCGCCGCCACGCGGGCAACTACGACCTGTACCGCCGCCTCAAGGAGCAGCGCGAGGCAGAGGCCGCCGAGGCCGCGCAGGCCCATACGCAGGCGCGAAAGGCGACGGCCGCGACCGCCGCGGCCAAGGCGGACGGCGGAAAGAAGCTGAGCTGGAAGGAAAAGAAGGAGCTGGACGGGATGGAGGCGGCCATTGAAAAGGCCGAGGCGCGCAAGGAAGAACTGTCCGCGCGGCTGGCCGATCCCGCGCTCTACACCGGCCCCGCCGATGAACTCGCCCGCGTCACGTCCGCCTTTCGCGAAGCCGGCGAGGCGGTGGACGTCCTCTACGCCCGCTGGGCCGAGCTGGAGGAACTCGCGGGCTGACGCCCCACCGACGTTATCCTGATGAGAAGGCGCCGGATGATGGGTCTGTCGCGCCGCGGTCTGGCGCCGACGAAGGATCTGTTCTCCCCGCGAGAACGGGCGTGGGATACGCGACGCCGGCTCGGCGGATAGCAGATCCTTCGGTCGCGCGGCACTCGGCGGGGTGGAGAGGGCGGCGCACGCTTCCCTCAGGATGACGCCTTGCGGCGTTGTTCGGGAGAACGGCTGGCAGTTTGGGGAACGATTGGCGCCCGGGCAGGACCGGTGTCGGGAAAGGACCAGCGGTTCGGGAACGTCAGCGTGGACGTACGACCAGCGTGCGGCTGCGCGTGCCCACGCGCTCCGGTGCGCCGCGGCTGCAGGCGCCAGGCCGCGCTCACGCGAGGGCTGGCGTTCCGCGTAACCGCGGCGCAGAAAGACGCGACAGGAACGCGCTGGCAACCCTCATCCTTTTCCCACGCCCACCCTCAGTTCCGCCCTCCCGGTTCGCGTCCACTTCGGTCACGGGCCGCGCCCTTTCAGGAACCCTGCTGCAACACACCGCGTAGCACTGGAAAAGTGGCGGCTCGCGGGCTTGCGGGGCCGCGCAAATGGTGATTAGGTTCGATCAAACGCGCATGTTTTCCCTCCGGCTTCCTGCGCCGGAGGCCGCATCGCGCCACGCCGCGGGAACCACGGACCCCGATCGGCGCGCGGGTGGGCACTTTCTTCTTCCGCCGCTTTCCACGCCGGGCACCCGGCTCAGCCGCACCAAGCCACATGGAACCCTGGATGGATGACGCCGCGCAGTCCGGCGCGGATTCCCTCTTTTACCGCTTCGTCTGCCGGGTGGGCGGCGCCCCCGTCGACACGGTCGATGAACTGCGCGCGGCGGAAACCCTGCGCCTGACCGCGGAACTGGCGCAGGTGGAGGCCCGCATCGCCGCCGGCCGCGAAGCCGTGAGCCACCGGCTGTTCACCGCCATCGGCACCGCGCCCGACAAGCCCGCGCGCAACCGGCTGATCGCCCTCAAGCGCGACCTGTACAACGGCAAGGCGCCCACCCCCGCGCGCATGGCCGAGGCCGAAGCCGCGCTGGACGCCGAGGCCGTGGAGCAGGTGCGCGCCGCCGCCGCCGACCTGGAGCAGGGCCGCGAACTGGAGGCCCGCGTCCGCGCCGCGTACGACAGCGAGACGGCCGCGCTGCGCTCGCGCTTTGCCGCCCTCGTGCGCGACTCCGACTTCCGCAAGGGCGTTCTGGTCAGCAGCCGCGCGCTGTACGGGCACCTGGACCGCTACGCCAGCGCCGCCGCCTCCGGCAGCCTCACTGGCCGCGACGAAAAGACGGAGCGCGGGCTGCTGCGCTACTACACGCGCATGGCCGCCAAGGCCACCCCGTTCGCCACCTTCTGCGCCATCATCCCCGGCACCTTCGTGGAAGGCCAGGCGGAGGGCGGCGAGGGGGAGACGCGCTTCAGCGGCTCGCCGCGCGCCAAGCGCAGCTTCGTGCGCATCAACAAGTTCCTGTACGGCCTGCTGTTCGATCACCTCAAGACGCGCTCCGGCGTGCGGCACGCGCTGCGGGTGGAGCGCAATCCCACGATCCGCGCCGAGAACGAGCGGCTGGTGTTCCTTACCGCCATCGACGGCCGCGAAGTCTTTCAGCGCCTGGCCGACAACGAGGTGCTGCAGCTGATCGCCTCGCGCTTCCAGGACGGGCAGGCACCCACGCTGGGCGACCTGATCAGCGCCCTCAGCAGCGACCCCGAGATCGACGCCACGCCGGAAGAAGCAGAGGCGTACCTCAACAAGCTGATCGAAATCGGCTTCCTGCGCTTTCACACCGGCATCCGCGAGCAGGACGCGGACTGGGACCTCCCCTTCCGCGAGCTGCTTCTGGCGATGGACGACGAGCACGCGCACCGCACGGCCGAGCTGCTGGCCGGGCTGCGCGAGCGCGTCGCCCGCTACAGCGAGGCGGGGGTGGAGGAGCGGGCGGCCATCATCGACGACATGCACGCCGTCATCCTGAGCGCGCTGGAGGCGATGGAAATCACCGGACGGCTGCGCAGGGACATGCCGTTCTACGAGGACGCCACCAGCGACGCGTCCGCGTCCATCGCGCTCACGCCGGGGGTGCGCCGCGCCTTCAGCGATCTGGACACCTGGGTGCGGCTGACGGCCCGCCTTGCGTGGCCTCGCGCGGAACAGGCCACCATGCGGCATTTCTTTGAGTCGTACTACGGCAGTTCCGCGCCGGTGCCGCTGCTGAAGTTCTACGAGGACTTCTACCGCGAGCACTTCAAGGCGCACGTGGAAAAGGAGCAGCAGCGCGGCCGTCCGCCCGCCGAGGGCGAGGCGCCGTACGACGTGGGCAACCCGTTCGGGCTGGATGTGATCCGCGAGATGGGCAAGGTGCGCACGCGCATCGCCGAGCTGTACCGGCAGGCGTGGAGCGCGGCGCCGGACGCCGAAACGCTGGACCTGACCACGGAGCAGATCGAGGCGGCGGTGGCCGGCGCCGAAACGGTGAGCGCCGTTCCGCGCTCCATGGGCGCGTTCGCCCTGCTCGTTCCCGGCGGCGCGGCGGACGGCGATCCGTCCGTGGTGCTGCAGTCCGCCAGCTACACGGCGGGGTACGGCAAGTACTTTTCGCGTTTTCTGTACATGCTGCCGGACGACGTGCAGCAGGACGTGCGCACGGCCAACGCGGCGCTCAGCAGCGACCTGGTGGCGGAGATCTGCGGCGACGCCCAGTTCAACGCCAACCTGCATCCCCCGCTGCTGGAGTGGGAAATCAGCTACCCCACCGGCGAGAGCGGCGCGACGGAGCAGCAGCTTCGCAGCAGCGAAATCATGGTGCAGCCGGATCCGGAAGATCCGCAGGCGCTCTGCCTGATGCACGGCCCCACCGGGCGGCGCGTGCTTCCCGTGGACCTGGGATTCCTGAACCCGCGCATGCGGCCGCCGCTGTACCAGCTTCTGTCGCGCTTTACGCCGCCGGTGATGTTCGCCCCGCCGATCCCGGACACGCTGGAAGCGCCGCGTCCCCCCGCGCCTTCCGCCGCCCTGGTGGCGGAGGCGGACGCGGGTCAGGTGGATGCAGCCCAGGCCGATGCCGTGCCTCAGGCGGACGCCGTCCAGAATGCCGAAGCTCAGGCGGACGCGGGTCAGGCGGACGTGGTCCAGGCCGATGCCGTGCAGGCGGATGCGGGTCAGGGAGCCGCGGCTCCGGCGGATGCAGACCAGGCCGGAGCCGCGCCGGTGGCCGAGGGCGCTCCGGCTGACGCCGCCGTGCCGGAGGCGCCCGCGCCGCGCATCGTGCACCGGCCGCGCATCACCTTCGGGCGGCTGGTGCTGGCGCGCCGGCGGTGGACGATCCCGAGCGTGCTGTTTCCGCAGCGGCGGCCGGAAGAAAGCGGCGCCGACTTCTTTCTGCGCGCCAACCGCTGGCGGGCGGAGCAGGGGATTCCGGAAACGGCGTACCTGCGCATGCAGCCGCTTCCCGACCCCAAGCCCGCGCAGCCCGGCGCCCCCGCCCAGCCGGAACCCGCGGCCGACGCCGCCGCGGAAATCCCCGGCTACGAGGGCCATGCCGAGGAAGAGGTTGCCGATCCGGTGGAGGAGGCGGGCGAAGAACCCGCCGCCGCCGAGGGGCAGGCGCCCGACGCCGCCGCGCAGGCCGCGGCGGCAAAAAAGGTCACGCAGCCGTCGCGCGACTTCTACAAGCCGCAGTTCGTGGATTTCGGCAACCCGCTGGTGGTCGCGCTTCTGGGCCGCGTGGCCACGGGGCTCAAGAACTTCACCGCGGTGCTGGAGGAGCGCTATCCCGACCGCGGCGCCCTCGCCCGGCACGACGGCGAGGCGTACGCCACCGAACTGGTGGTGCAGCTGTACTATCCCGGCGGCACCGCCTCCACCCCCGCCGCCGCGGCGGAGGAAGTGCTGGCCGCGTCATGAGCGATCCCGTGCAGACCCCGGAACTGGCGGAATTCCAGGCCCCGGCGCCCACGGCGCCGCCCCAGCCGGAGTTCGACCCCGCCGATCCCTGGTTGAGCGTCTACCTGTTCCTGGACGGGTGGATCTACACCGCCGACTGCGACCGCATCGTCGTGGACGTGGTGGAGCCGTTTGTCCGCCGCGTCATGGCCGAGAGATGGGCGGACGGGCACTTCTTCATCCGCTACAGCGAGTTTGGCCCGCACGTGCGCCTGCGCCTGCACGGCGACCCGCGCGTGCTGCAGGAAACGGTGTGGCCCGCGCTGGTGGAGCACGTGCGCCAGTCCAATCCCGGCGTGGTGCTGGACGCGGTGCCGGGCGTGATGCCCGCGCCCCGGCCGGAGGGCGAGCCCGTGCGCGTCACCCACCTGGCCCGCGTCACGTACGAGCGCGAAACGGAGCGCTACGGCGGCGAGGACGCGCTCCCCATCGCCGAGCAGCTGTTCCAGGTGTCCAGCGACGCGGCGTTCGACCTTACCGCCAAGCTGGGCGCCGAGCGGTCGTCGCGGCTGGGCAAGGGGCTGCTGTCGATGGTGGTGCTGGTGCACGTCTACTGCGGCGACCGCGAGCGCGGCGCGGCGTGGGGGCACATGTACTCCACCAGCTACCTGCGCTCCCTGGCCTCGGAAGACGGCGGCCGCGAAAGCTACCTGAACGCATTCGACCAGGGATTCCAGCAGCAGTCCGGCACCCTGGCCGAGTACGTGGACGAGGTGTGGGCGCGGCTGGACGAGGACGAGGAGATCAGCGACACGCTGGACGCGTACGCCGCCGGGTGCCGCGCCCGCCGCGACGAACTGCGCGCGCTGGTGGACGCCGGCCGCGTGCGCGTGGGCGGCGCCCCGGCGGAAACGTGGGAGCGCGTGGTGCAGGGGATCGTGCCCAGCTACGCGCACATGATGAACAACCGCCTGGGCATCACCATTCAGGAAGAAAGCTACCTGGCCTTTCTGGTGAACCGCGCCCTGGTACGCCCCCTGGCCGCGGTGGAGGAGGAGACGGCCTGACCGCCGCCTCCGCGCCGCCCGTTCCGCATCCCGTGTCCGAGCAACCCGAGCCGATCATGACGATGGACCCCAGCACCGCCACCGACACCCAGCCGTTTCTGAACGCCGCCACCGCCATCGCGGGCCGGCTGGTGCAGACCGCGCAGTGGACCGGCGACGCGGCCACGTGGACGGTGATGCAGCCGGACCGCGAAAACCCCGGCACCCGCCGCGCCGTTCCCGCCCTCGCCTCGGGTACCGTGTACGAGGGAACGGCGGGGATCGCGCTGTTCCTGGCCGAGATGTACGCCGTCCGCGGCGGAGAGGACCTGCTGCGCACCGCGCTGGGCGCCATCCGCACCTCGCTGGACACGGGCGCGACGCTTCCCGAAAACAGCTTCGGCTTTCACAGCGGCCGGCCGGGGATCGCCTGGGCCGCCGTACGCGTGGGCGAGCTCACCGGCCACCCGGAACTGTTCGCCGAGGCCGAGGCCCTCCTTCGCCCGCTGGCGGGCAAGGAAGCGCACGACACGGGGCTGGACGTGATCGCCGGGGGCGGCGGCGCGCTTCCCGCGCTTCTGCAGATCGCGGGGCGGGTGGACCGGGATCTGGTGATGGGGATGGCCGTCGCCATCGGCGAGCACATGATCCAGACGGCCACGCGCGACGCCGACGGGTGGAGCTGGGCCACCATGCGCAACTCCAGCGTCCGCAACCTGAACGGCTACGCGCACGGCGCCGCCGGCATCGGCCACGGACTGCTGGAACTGTACGCGGCCACCGGCGACGGGCGTTTCCGCTACGGGGCCGAGCAGGCGTTTCTGTACGAGCGGCGCTTCTTCAACGAGACGGAGTGCAACTGGCCGGACCTGCGCCACTCGGAACTGGGCGAGTACCAGTTCGAGGGGCGGCTGGAGGAGCTGCGCGACCTGCTGCGCGCCGGCGGCACCCTTCCCGTGCACGAGGGCAAGTACATGAGCGCCTGGTGCCACGGCGCGCCGGGCATCGGGCTCAGCCGGGTGCGCGCGTGGCAGCTGCTGGGGGATCCGCTGTACCTTGCCGAGGCGCGCGCCGCCTTCACCAACGTGGAGCGGTCGCTGGCCTCGGAGATGGCCGGCAACTATTCGTACTGCCACGGCCGCGGCGGCAACGCCGAAACGCTGGTCTACGGCGCCGCGGTGCTGAACGAGCCCGCGCTGCTGGAGCCGGCCCGCGCCGCGGCCCTCACCGGGATCGCGCGGCACGAAAGCGAGGGCGGCACCCCCTGGCCCTGCGGAACCATGGGCGCCGTGTCCGACCCCGGGCTGCTGCTGGGCGAGTCCGGCATCGGCATGTTCCTGCTGCGCCTGGCGCACCCGGAAGTGCCCACCCCGCTGCTGGTGACCGCGCCGGACGCCACGGCCGCCGCCGCCGAGGGCGGCCGGGCGGGCGCGGAAGGGTACGCGGAAATGCGCGAACGCTCCGTGCGCGAGCACTTCGGCGACACGCTGCGCGCCTGGACCGCGCTGGGGGTGGACGTGGACGCCGTGCTTCCGCACGAGCCCATGGGCGCCGCGCCGGTGCGCTCCGACGTGGAGCGGGCGTACGACGCGCTGGCCGCCTACGCCGCCTCCGCGGGGGAGCAGAGCGAGCTGCTGGAGGATGCCTTTCTGGTGGACCGCACCCGCTACGAGCTGGCCGCCACGGTCACGGACTTCACCCGCGAGTACACCGACGCGCTGGCGCGGCTGGCCCCGGACGAGGTGGAGTGGAGCGAGGGGCGGCTGGAGCTGTCGGCGCGGGCGCGGGTGGTGGCCACCCGCTGGGACTGGGACCCCTGGCTGGACGGGGACGCCAGCGGCGCGCCGGAAGAGGACGAGGTGTATTTTCTGATCCAGTTCACCAACGGCGCCGTGCAGGTGCGCAAGCTGAGCCCCTTTGCCGCCGTGGTGCTGCAGCGCGTGCGCGAGCCCTCCACGGTGGACGAGGTGGTGGAAACGGTGGCCGCCGCGGTGTCGGGCGGCGCCGGCGAGGTGGACCGCGGCTGGCTGCAGACGCGGGTGATGGAGCAGGTGGGACAGGCTTACCGCGCCGGCTTCCTGGGCGTGCAGCGCGAGCTGGCGCCCGCGGCGTAGGCCGGGAGGTGCGGGGCGCGTCCGGCGGACGCGGCTCCGTGTCGCGGAGTCCCGGCGCACCCGCGCCGGGAATGCGGGAACCGAGTTGACCGGGGGATGAAGATGAGGACCATGCGACTGGATGTGGACCAGCTGTCGGTGGAGTCGTTCGAGGCGGCGGAAGCGCAGCTCCCGGTGGCGGAGATGATTCTGCGCACGCCGATGTGCTCGGCGATCGACGCGTGCCCCACGCGGCTGTGCGAAACCAGCACCTGCTGAGCCGCACGTGAGCGCCGGGCCGGGGCACCCGCCCCGGCCCGGCGACGTCCTCCCTCCGGCAGCTCCACGCGCGCGACCGTCCCGGTGGTTCACGTGGACGCCGTGCCCGGTGCGGGAAGCCGGTGTCCGCATTATATTTAGATGATGGCCGGAAACGAAGCGCCGGCCCGTGCAGTCCGGGGCATGCCCCGCCAACCTGAACGCCGCCATGGCGCCTCCGCGCGCAGATATTCCGCCTCTTCGCGAGGCGTTTCAGCAGTTCATGCGCCTTCTGCGGCTCATCCGGCCGTACTGGGGGGCGCTGGCCAAGGGCATGGCCCTGGGGCTGGTGCTCGGTGTGTTCGGGATGGTGACCCCGTACCTGAGCAAGCTGCTGATCGACGAAGTGTATCCCACCCGCTCCGTGTCGCTCATGCAGGTGCTGGTGGCGGGGATCATGGCCGTGTCCGTCGCCCAGGCGGTGATGGGGGCCATCCGGGGCTACTTCAGCAACTACACCACCTCGCACCTGGGCAACGCCACCTCGCTGCTCTTCTTCAACCACCTGCAGCACCTGCCCGTCCGCTTCTTTGACGAGCACCGGGTGGGCGAGATCATGAGCCGCTTCGGCGACGTGCGCAGCTCGCTGACCACGGTGTCGCGCGTGTTCGAGACGCTGTTCGTCAACGGCGCGTACCTGGTGCTGGTTCCGCCCTTCCTGTTTCTGCTGCAGTGGAAGCTGGCGATCGTGGCGCTCATCACCATTCCCGCCACGGTGCTGCTCACGACGATCAGCGCGCGGGTCATGCGGCGCTACTGGAAGAAGAGCGCGGAAGCGTACGCGGAGCTGGGCGCGTTTCAGGTGGAGGTGCTGAGCCACATCCGCAGCCTCAAGGCGATGGCGCGCGAGCACTACGTGTACTCGCACGCCGAGACGCAGATGCGCGGCGCGCTGGCGGTGCAGCTCAAGGCCGGCGGCTACGGGCAGTTCTTCAACGCCATCAACTCCGTCATCCGCGCGGGGGGCACGGCGCTGTACACCTGGTACGCGTGGAAGCTCATCATCAGCCAGGAGCTGACGCTGGGCTCGTACATCGCGTTCAGCGCGTACATCGGCTACCTGTACAACCCCATGGCCCAGATCACCGGGCTGTTCGGCGAGTTCCAGCAGTCCGCGGTGAGCCTGGGGCGCATGTTCGAGTACCTGGACAAGCCCACCGAGCAGGACCCGGCCACCGCGTACGTGGCCCCGGAGCCCATCCGGCACTTTCTGGAGGGCGACATCCGCATGCGCGACCTGGGCTTCGGCTACTCGGCCGAAAAGCAGGTGCTGCACGACATCGACATGCACTTTCCGCCGGGGATGATCACCGCCGTCGTGGGCCACAGCGGCGTGGGCAAGTCGTCGGTGCTGCGGCTGCTGACGCGCATGGAGGAGCCCACCAGCGGGCAGGTGTTCTTTGACGGGATCCCCGCGCAGTCCATTCCGCTGCCGGACCTGCGCCGCCAGATTTCGGTGGTGTGGCAGGAGTTCAGCATGCTGCAGGGTACCATCTGGGACAACCTCACCCTGGGCGCCGAGAACCCCGCCAAGTCCGCGGTGGACGACGCCGTGCGGCTGTGCCGGCTGGAGCCGCTGATCCGCGGGCTTCCCGAGGGGTACGACACCCCGGTGGGCGAGTGGGGAAGCACCCTGTCCGGCGGGCAGCGCCAGCGCCTGTCGCTGGCCCGCGCCCTGATCCGCGACACCAAGGTGCTGCTGCTGGATGAGGCCACGTCCAACATCGACATGGCCACCGAAACGGAGATCCTGCGCGACCTGTTCGCCCGGCTGGAGGGAAAGACGGTCATCTTCGTGACCCACCGGGTGGCCACGGCGTCGCTGGCGGACCAGATCATCGTGATGGACGCGGGGCGGGTGGCGGGCACGGGGGCGCACGCCGACCTGGTGCGCGACTGCGAGCCGTACCGCGTGCTGCTGGGGCTGGATACGCCGGCGGATGACGGGCGCCGTCTGCGCGCCGTTGCCCCGGCCGCGAGCTGAGGAGACGTCTGCCATGAGCGCGGCACCCGACAACAACAAGGTCATTCCCCTGCGCCTGCCCAACCTGGGCGACGACGGCCAGCCCGGGGTGGGGCTGGTAAAGCGCAGCGTGAGCATTACGCTGGGCACCATCGCCCTCCTGCTGGTGGTGGCGCTGGTGGTGGCGGCCACGGTGCGCATGGACGTGACGGTAAAGGCGTCGGGCGTGCTGGAGCCGGTGCGGCTGTGGCCGGTGCGCGCGCAGGCCGCCGGCGTGGTGAGCCGGGTTCTGGTGCGCACGGGAGACACGGTGCAGATGGGGACGCCGGTGCTGGAGCTGGACGGCTTGGCCATGCGCACGCAGCTGGCGCAGCTCGAGGCGCAGCTGCGTTCGGCCAGCATCGACCGCGAGCGCTCGGCCGCGGCCACGCCGCTGGAGCAGCAGCAGCAGTCGGAAAAGCTGGCCGGCGCCCGCGCCCGCCTCACCACCGCGCGCGCCACCCTGCTGCAGCGCATGGTGGAGCACGACGTGGGCGAAAACGTGGATTCGCTGCTGGCGGCCTGGCGCCCGGGGCAGCACGTGACGCTGGACCTGGCGGTGGGCGCGGTGCGCGCGGCACAGGCGGAAATCGCCATGACGGGAACGGAGTCGTCCATGCTGGCGCTGCGCGGCTACGACGAGCGCAAGACGGGTACGGAGATGGACCGGCTGCAGGCGCAGATCGCCGAAACGCGCGAGCGGCTGGGGCGCACCGTGGTCACGGCGCCGGCGGCGGGGGTGGTGCTGACGGACGAGGTGGAGCGGCGGCTTCCCGGCTCGCTGATCCGCGAGGGCGAAACGCTGATGGAGGTGGGCGACCTGGCGGACTGGCGGGTCACCATGCTCATCCCCGAGCGCGACGTGAACAAGATCAAGCGCGGCGACCGGGTGCGGCTGGAGGTGCAGGCGTTTGACCAGGCGCACCGGCGGCAGCTGGAGGCCAACATCACCTCCATCGCCTCGGAGCCGGTGAGCGCCGGGTCGCCGGCGGAGGGCGGCGGCGCGGGGGCCACGGCGCCGGGCGGGCCGGGGCTGTACCGGGTGATCGCCGCGCTGGACCAGAAGCAGGCCGAGCGCGCGGAGCTGGAGCAGTTTCGCCGCGGCTACAGCGTGCAGGCCAACATCGTCACCCGCAGCGGGCGCATTCTGGAGCTGGCGTGGATGTACGTAATGGACAAGCTGGAGCGCAAGTGACGGGTATGGAGATGCTGGATGAGCCGCCGGTGCCCGCGGCGTGGGTGCGCGACGTGCTGGGCGGCGCCACGGGGGCGGGGATCCGCGTGGCCGTCATCGACAGCGGCTACGACCGCGCGCTGGGCGACGCGCGGGTGCTGCCGGGGATCTCGTTCGTGGACCCCGAGGACGACTTCGCCCTGGCGCAGAACGACGACGACAGCGACGTGCTGGGGCACGGAACGGCGTGCGTGGACCTGGTGCTGCGGGTGGCGCCGGACGCGCGGGTCATTCCCGTCCGCGTCTTTGGCAAGGTGCTGGAAACGTCGCCCGGCACGCTGCAGGCGGCCATGCTGTGGGCCATGGAGGCCGGCGCGCAGGTCATCAACGTAAGCCTGGGAACGCGGCTGGAAAGCGCGCTGATTCCGCTGTACGCCGCGTGCGAAAAGGCCCGGCGCGCGGGGATCATCGTGGTGGCGGCGGACGACAACGGGGGCGGCGCCAGTTATCCCGCCATCTTTGAGAACGTGATCGGCGTGTGCGCCGGCCGCTTCGACTCGCCCTTCGACTTCCGCTTTCACACCGGGGACGAGATGAAGGTGGAGGTGGAGGCGTGGGGGGTGGAGCAGCCGGTGACGTGGATCGGCGGGCGGCGCGTGGTGAAGCACGGCACCAGCTTCGCGGCGCCCAACGTGGCGGGAATCGTGGCGCTCATTCTGGAGCGGCACCCGGGCGCCACGCTGGAGGAGGTGCGCGAGATGCTCGCCGGCTTCGCGCTGCCGAACGCGGACGCGCCGGGCCGCTGAGCGGACGGCCATCCCTGGACGTACGATCATCCATCGGCGGACGATCAGCTCTCGACGGACAATCATCCCTCGGTGGGCGATCATCCACTGACCAACGATCAGCCCTCGGCGGACGATCAGCCGGGCCTCCCACGCACTGCGCGGGAGGCCCGGTTTTCGTTCATCATCCACCGAAGCCCTTGACCCCGGGCGCGCGCGCCGCACGTTGTGGGGGATACGGAGCATTGTCATTCACGCCGGCGGACCCGGATGCAGAACACGTTTGAACTTTCGTCCACGCTGGCCGCACTGTCGGCCATGGTCACGCCCGCGGTGCTGATCCTGGCGAGCAGTTCGCTGGTGCTGGCCACCAGCAACCGCCTGACGCGCGCCGTGGACCGCACGCGATCCATCACCGAAAGCCTGGTGGACCTGGCGGACGCGGACGAGGACCGCACCATGCTGGGCGAGGAGCGCGAACTGCTGCTGCACCTGCTGGAGCGCACCGCGCGGCGCACCAAGCTGCTGACGCGGGCGCTCACGCGGCTGTACATGGCGCTGGCCATCTTCATCGCCACCAGCACCACGCTGGGGGTGGTGGCTGCGCTGGGCACGGGGTACGCGTGGATCGCGCTGGTGCTGGGGATGACGGGCGCGGCGCTGCTGTTCTGGGCCAGCCTGCTGCTGATTCTGGAGTCGCGGCTGTCGCTGCGGTCGGTGTACGAGGAGATGGAGTTCGTGCGGCGGATCGGGGAGCACTACGGCCCGGCGCTCACCCCCGCCACTCCGCCCCGCCGCACCTTTCGCCGCTGGCGGCGCGAGCGCGGCGACCCGGCCGAGTGACGTTCGAGCCACGGCGGAAACAGCGTGCGGTCCTCCGTCGTTGAACCGCACACGCCGGGCCGGCAAACCCGGCGCGGCCGCCGTCCAGGAGCGAATGAATTCGCCGCTGGAACAGCACGAAGTCCGCCTTCGCGGACTGCGGCGGCCAGCGGTTGCTGGTCCGCCGAGCCGCCCCCGTGGGCTGGATGGAGCTGTTGCCGATGCGCATCACGTGGCCGGCGGCGGCCAGAGGTTAGTCAGCACAACACCATGTCATCCTGGGATGACATGATGTTGTCCCGCGGCCACTTACAACCCACACCATGTCATCCTGAGGGAGCGCGCGCCGGCCTCTCCGCCGCGCCGGCTCATGCGCGACCGAAGGATCTACTTTCCCGCCGAGCCAACTTCGCGACACGCACGCCCGTTCTCGCGGGGAGAGCAGATCCTTCGTCGGCGCCAGGGTTCGGCGCGGCGGCCGCATCGTCCGGCGCCTCCTCAGGATGACGCCGACGGCGTCTGGCATCATGCGGCCCCACACCATGTGATCCTGAAGGAGCGTGTGCCGTGGCCTCCGGTGCTGTGGGCGTCGTGCTCGACGCAAAAGGAGAGGCCGGAACCTCAGCTCTCGAGGGGCACGGCGGCCATGCCGCGCAGCCGTTCCGCGGTCGCGGCATCGGCGGGAAAGAAGCTTTCGATGGCCAGTTCCGAGACGGTCACGTCCACCGGCGTGCCGAACACCGTCGTCGTGCTGATGAGCGAGAGCACGCCATCCTCCGTATCCAGCTGCATGGGCACGAACACGGCGGCGCTCCCCGGCGCTTCCGCGGCGGATCTCGCCACCCGCGGCGCGGGATAGCCGGTCAGTTCATCCAGCAGCTCCGACAGCACCGGATCGGCGCTCGCCTCGATCTGCCGGGCGAGCCGCTCCAGCAGGTGCGCCCGCCACTCCGCCAGGTTAACGATGCGCGGCGCCAATCCATCCGGATGCAGACTTAGACGCAGCACGTTCACGGGCGCCTGCAGCAGCGGTTCCGCCACGCCGCGCAGCAGGGGAGCGATGGCCGCGTTTGCCGCGATCAGGTTCCAGTGCCGGTCGATGGCCAGCGCCGGCAGCGGCTCGTGCGCGCGCAGCACCAGCGCCACCGCGTCGCGCACGGCGGCGAGCGCGGGGTCATCCAGCGGGCGTTCCGCGAACACCGGCGCGTATCCCGCCGCCAGCAGCAGCCCGTTTCGCTCGCGCAGCGGAAGCTGAAGGTGATCCGCCAGATGCAGCACCATCTGCCGGCTGGGCCGCGCGCGCCCGGACTCGATGAAGCTCAGGTGCCGCTGCGACGTATCGGCCTTGAGCGCGAGCGCCAGCTGGCTCAGGTGCCGGTGCGCGCGCCACCGGCGAAGGATCGCGCCGAACGGTGATTCGGCCTCGGCGACGGTCATTGCGAAGTACGTTCGTGGCGGATGATGGTCATCGCGGGCAGCGCGATGGCGAGATGAATCCCGGAACTCCGCGATTGCAGGAGTCCCGGGATGAGCGTCATTTGATCCGCAAAACGCGGCGAGATCAGGCCGCGGCGACTTCCCGCACCAGCGGGTGATCGCAGAAGATGCGGTTGCCCGTCACCAGCCCGTCGCGGTGCCGGACGATGTCCACGCCGGTGAACTCCAGCGGCTCTCCGGCGTCGGTTCCACGCGCGATCCAGCGGATGAACACGGCGTCGCCGTTGCTGGCGTGTTCCGCCACTTCCAGGCGAAAGTCGGGAACTCGCTCCAGCAGGGCGCGCAGCGGGCGGGCGTAGTTCTCGCCGCCGCGGATGGGCGTGTCGCGGCCGGGCCAGTACGCCACCGCGTCGTCCGCCACGCCCTGCCCGATGAGCGAAAGGTCCGGCGCGCCCCAGAACCGGGCGAAGTCATCCACCGTCCATCCCGCGTCGGCCGTGGCGGGAACGGTGTCCAGAAAGCCCGTCACCTCGCGAAAGCGCCCGTCCTCGCCGATCACCGCGATGTCCGTCCCGTACGCTACGGGGGCCGCGCCGGCCGCGGCAAGCGACCACGAGAAGCGCACGCGGCCGTTGTGGCCCTCCGGCGTGCCCCGCACGGTGAAGCGGTGCCCCGCAAACTGCTGCTGCGCCCCGCCGATCATGGCGTCGATGGCGTCCGCGCCCTGCGCCTGCATCATCGGATCGGCGTAGCTCGCATCCTCCGCCCAGGTGCGGGCGATCAGCGCGCGCCTGCGATCGCCATCAACCTCGTTCCACGCTTCCAGGTACTGCTCGGCAATCCGGGTGGCATCCATCATCGTCACGTCTCCGGCGAGGGGTGTCTTGATCCACGTGCGGCGGCTTTCGTGCGCCGCCGTGGGTCAACCTTACCGGGTGGGATGGATGCGCTCAATTACGCGCCGGGTAATGGGGATGATGGATTCGCATGTCCGGTGGATGGCGGGATTGGAGCTGCACGGGAGCACATGGATCTGCCGCAGCAACCGGAAGCCCGCACGACGTGCTGCGAAGCCTTATCCGATCCCGGATTGCGGACGCGGAGTAAAGCCTGCCCCCACGCTGAGGTCTCCCCCTCTCCCGCTTGCGGGAGAGGGGCCCGGGGGGTGAGGGCTGCCCGCGGCGGCGCCAAAGCCTGCATGAACGAGCGACGGGCCGCCCCAACTCCTGACGGAGCAGATGAATCCGCCGCGATCCTCTTCAACTCGCCCACGCGCAGAGCCCCGGGACCGATGCGCGGTCCCGGGGCTCTCGTCATCAGACATGGCGCGGACGGTCAGGCGCCGGTTTCCAGGCCGCGCGGCGAGGTCGCGGAGTGGTCGGCCACGTCCTCGGCGCCGGACGCGCGGGCGCAGTGCGCGCAGCAGTAGAACGTGCCGTTCGCCTCCACGCCGTGCCCCAGCACCTTGCATCCGCAGTGCGCGCACACGGGTGCCAGCTTGTGGATGGCGCATTCGAAGCTGTCGAACACGTGGCGATTCCCCGCCGTAATCACCTCGAACGAGAGATAGTACTCGTTCCCGCACACCTCGCACTTCGCCATCGTCGCCTCCGCGGATCGTGGTGGGCCAGCCCGGAGCGCGCCTCCCTCCGCATCCGCCGCGCCACGATCCTTTCAGCGCCGGGGCGACATATGCATGGGCGGCCTGTCCGGCGTGGTGACGGTGACCCCGCGCATGAAGCCGTGATGCAGCATGAAGCTCAGTTCCACCCCCGGAGCCCCCTCGATCGCAAAGCGCGTGGCGGAAATGGGGATGAGGGACATCGGCGGATTGCCGCCGCTGAACGTCACCCGCAGCCCGCCCCGCAGCTGGACGATTTCCATCTCCAGCGGCGGCTGCGCGGATACGAACACGCCCGTCAGCCGCGCCAGCGACAGGGAATCCACCTCCACCGGCCGCGGCTCGTCCACGATCCATGCCGGCCGCCGAACCCGCGCGATGCACGACGTGTCCAGCCCGCGCGCGCTGCCCGCCCGGATGAACTCCACGACCAGCGGGTCGATGCAGTCCGCGCCGGGCATGCCGTGGTACGCGTGCGCGGCGCGTGGCACCACGATCCGCACCGCGTTGGGCAGCCCCGCGACCGCCGAGTCAGCCCAGTGCGGCGGCGTGGCGGGATCCATCTCCCCGGCCAGGATCAGCGCGGGCACGGCGGAGCGCACCGGATCGCGGTAGCCCGCCGGAAGTTCGCCGCGCGGCCAGCCGCGGCACGCGTCCACCTGCTGCCGCACGCGATAGGCGCCCAGCAGCGTCGTGGATTCCGTGGCACGCGCGGCGAGCGTATCCAGATACGGCACGTCCTCCGTGCAGGTGACGGACAGAAACAGCCCCCATCCCGCGTCGCTCATCATCCGCCGGTCCGACACGGCGGCGCTCGCCAGCGGCGTCCAATCTCCCCCCGCCGCGCGGTGGATGACGAACGGAAGACGGCTGGCCGTCCCCGGCGCGTACAGCATCTTCCGCACGGTTTCCGCCACGGTGCCGCGCGACAGGCTCAGCGTCACGCGCCCGGTCTCGGCGTCCACGTACGAGACTTCCACCGGGCCGCGCCGCACCCGCGCCGCCACCGTCCGCACCTCATCCTCCAGACGCGGAAAGGCGGCGGCGCACGCGGGATCGGCCATGCAGTCGCGCACGGTTCCCGCCAGCGCTGCCTCCGCATCCCGCGCGTGCGCCTGCGGCGTGGCCGCGCCGGGAAGAACGACGCCGTGCAGGACGACGCTGCGCACGCGGTCCGGGTACATGCGCAGATACACCTGTGCCGCGCGCGTCCCGAACGAGGTGCCGTGCAGGTTCAGGCGCTCGTAGCCGAGGGCGGCGCGCACGTCGTCCAGGTCGCGCGCAAACTCGGGGAGCGTGTACCGCGCCAGGTCCGCCTGTCCGGACAGCCGCTCGCGGCACCGCCGCACCGCCTCCACCGGGAGAAAGTCGCCCGCCAGCGCTCGCGGGTCCGCCGGGTCGCGCATCTCGCAGTTGAGCGGGGCCGACGCGCCGGTGCCGCGCCCGTCCATCAGCACGATGTCGCGCGTGTCGCGAAGCGCGCCGAACTGCGCGTTCAGCCACGAGGCCATGGGCGTGGCGGCCTGCCCCGGCCCGCCGGACAGAAAGGTGACCGCGTCCGGCGCCCGCTCGCCGGAGTGCGCCGGGAGCACCACCACATTCAGGTCCAGCATGCGGCCGCCCGGAAGGTCCCGGTTCTCAGGGACGCGCAGCGTGCCGCACCGCGCCTCTCCCGCCACGCCCGGCAGCGTGCACGCGCGCAGAACGAGTCCGCCGCCCTGCGCGTCCACGCGCGTGGACGCGAGCGAGAGCAGGAGCAGCGCGAGAAGACGGAACGGTCGCTGGATCATGGCGGGGAGTGGTCGGGGACGGGTGCGGCGGCGTCCAGCCGTGCCGGTCCGCTCCGCAAGAAGCGGGCGGAAATGAGGAGGGAAGAAGCGCGGCTCGGGATCGTCCCCCGCCCGTTACGCGACGTCCACGACCAGTGCGGGATCGAAGTCCTCTACCGCGTCATCGGGATAGCCGCGCTGATTGGCGAGAACGCGCGTTCCGCCGTGCTCGAAGTCCACGCAGAAATGCGTGTGGCCGTGAATCCACAGCGCCGCGCGGCCATCCATCATCCCCTCCAGATTGCTGGCGTAGGCCGCGGTCACCGGATCGTTGCGATAGCGCGGGTTGACACCGCGCAGACTAGGCGCGTGGTGCGTCACGATGACCGTCGTTCCGTCGAACGGCTCATCCAGCTGCCGCGCTAGCCAGCGGACGCTGCGTTCGTGCAGCACGCGTGCGTCTGTTGGCCGGAACCGGCGGTACTCCGGCAGCATGCGGATGGTGCGGAAGTCGTTCATGGCGGATTGCGCCTCACCCATGCAGCGCAGGGGATCGCGATACAGATCAAAATCCGTCCACAACGTGCATCCCAGAAAGCGGGTTCCGTGCAGCACCACGGCCCGGTTTTCGAGGACGTGGATGGACGTGCCTCCGGCCTCCGCCTCCAGCTTCTCCGAAAGCCGCGGGATGGATTCGCGATAGAACTCGTGGTTTCCCGCCACATACACGACGGGCCGCTCCGGAAACCACTCGCGGATGAGCGGAATCCCCCGTGTCCCCACGCCGATGTCGCCGGCCAGCACGATGACGTCGGCATCCACCTCCGCCGGCGTGAACGGCGCGAACTCCGTGTGCAGATCGCTCAGAACGTGGATCTTCATGGGATTGCGATCGGTGGATGAGCGGCTGGCCGTCCCCGGAAACATTGCGGAGCGGATGGATGGGCCGCAACGGCGGACGATGATTCGGCAGACAAGCTGAAGCGTGATCGCTCGGCGTTCAGGGCGGCCCCCACCCGGGCCGGCACCACCGGCCCACCCTCCCCCGCTTGCGGGGCGAGGGGGCTGGGGGGAAGGGGGGAGCCCGCCGCCACACCGAACCATCCGGAACGCACGGCACTGGGGTGTGCTCCCTCTCCCACATCCGTTCGTGGGAGAGGGTCGTCGTGCGCAGCACGCGGGGTGAGGGCCCCGGCCCGCGGCCGCGCATCGAACCTCGTCGCCCGCTCCTTTCCGCACCCCGCAAACCCCTCCCGCGGCGCCGGTGTATACGGGATTCCGCACCCTTTGCCTTGGGACCCGAATCCGACTAGATTCACGCGGCTTCCCCGCAACCTGCGAATGGATGTAGATCGTGGATAGATCAGCACTTACGCACACCGACACGTTTGTCCGCCGCCACATTGGCCCCGATGACGCGGAAACCGGGCGCATGCTGGCGACGCTGGGCTTCGGCACCATGGACGACCTGGTGAACGCCACGGTCCCCGCGTCCATTCGCCTGGACCGGCCCCTGGCCCTGGGCCCGGAACGCAGCGAATTCGAGCAGATCCGCGAGTTCCGCGAGATGATGTCGCGCAACCGCGTGTTCCGCAGCTACCTGGGAATGGGCTATCACGACTGCATCACCCCGCCCGTCATCCAGCGCAACATCCTGGAAAATCCGGGCTGGTACACGCAGTACACGCCCTATCAGGCCGAAATCGCGCAGGGCCGCCTGGAAGCGCTGCTCAACTTCCAGACGATGGTCATCGACCTCACCGGCCTGCCCATTGCCAACGCGTCGCTGCTGGACGAAGGCACCGCCGCCGCCGAGGCGATGGCGGTGGCGTACGGCGTGTCGGGAAGCGACAAGCGCAACACCTTCTTCGTGTCGTCGCTCTGCCACCCGCAGACCATCGACGTGGTGCGCACCCGCGCCGCCGCGCGCGGCATGGACGTGGTGGTGGGCGACCACGAATCATTCGATTTCACGCAGCCCGTGTTTGGCGTGCTGCTGCAGTATCCCGCCACGGACGGCGAAGTCATCGACTACCGCCCGTTCACCCAGCGCGCGCGCGAAGAAGGCATCGTCGTCATCGCCGCGGCGGACCTGCTTTCCCTCGTCCTCCTGTCGCCTCCGGGCGAGTGGGGCGCGGACATGGCGGTCGGGACCACGCAGCGCATGGGCGTGCCCATGGGCTTCGGCGGGCCGCACGCGGCGTACTTCAGCTGCCGCGACGAATACAAGCGCCAGATCCCCGGCCGCATCATCGGCGTGAGCGTGGACGCGGACGGCGGGCGGGCGCTGCGCATGGCGCTGCAGACGCGCGAGCAGCACATCCGGCGTGAAAAGGCCACCAGCAACATCTGCACGGCGCAGGTTCTGCTCGCCGTGATGGCGGGGATGTATGCCGTCTACCACGGCCCCGAGGGGCTGCGCGCCATCGCCACGCGCGTGCATGCGCTGGCGGAACTGCTGGCCGCGGGCGCGGAGCGGCTGAACTACCGCGTGGTCCACGGTGCCTTTTTCGACACCGTGCGCATCGATGTGGGCACGCGCGCCGGGGGCATTCTGGCCGCCGCGCGCGACCGCGGCATCAACCTGCGCGGCATCGACGACAGCTCCGTCTGCGTGGCGTTGGACGAAACGACGGGCGTGGAGGACGTGGAAGAGGTGCTCGTCGCCCTCAACCGCGGCACGGCGCTCCCGTTTTCCATCGACGAACTGGTGGATGGACTGACGCCGGAGATCGCCGATGGGTTCGCGCGCCGCAGCGACTTCCTCACGCATCCCGTCTTCAACCGCTACCACAGCGAAACGGAGATGCTGCGGTACATCCGCACGCTGGAAAGCCGCGACCTGTCGCTGACGCACAGCATGATTCCGCTGGGATCGTGCACCATGAAGCTGAACGCCACGGTGGAGATGATGCCCGTGACGTGGCCGGAAGTGAGCAAGCTGCACCCGTTCGCTCCGCCGGAGCAGACGGCCGGCTACCTGGAGATGTTCCGCCAGCTGGAAGCGGACCTGGCGGAGATCACCGGCTTTGACGCGGTGTCGCTGCAGCCCAACGCCGGCTCGCAGGGCGAGTTCGCCGGGCTGCTGGTGATCCGCGAGTACCTGGACAGCATCGGCCAGGGCAAGCGCACCATCTGCCTGATCCCGCAGTCCGCGCACGGCACCAACCCGGCGTCGGCGGTGATGGCGGGGATGAAGGTCGTCGCCGTCGCCACGGACGCCAGCGGCAACGTGGACGTGGAGGACCTGCGCAAGAAGGCCGACCAGCACGCGGACGACCTGGCCGCGCTGATGATCACCTATCCGTCCACGCACGGCGTGTTTGAAGAGGCGATCCGCGAAATCTGCGACATCGTCCACAAGCGCGGCGGGCAGGTGTACATGGACGGGGCCAACATGAACGCGCAGGTGGGGCTGTGCCGCCCGGGCGACTTCGGCGCGGACGTGTGCCACCTGAACCTGCACAAGACGTTCTGCATTCCGCACGGCGGCGGCGGCCCGGGCATGGGCCCCATCTGCGTGGCGAAGCACCTGCAGCCTTTCCTTCCCGGCCACCCGGTGATCGCGGTGGGCGGCGGCGCGGCGGTTTCGGCGGCGCCGTGGGGCAGCCCCAGCATCCTTCCCATCAGCTACATCTACATCCACCTGATGGGTGCGGAAGGGCTGAAGCGCGCGACGGAAGTGGCGATCCTGAACGCCAACTACATCGCGCGGCGGCTGGAAGAGCACTACCCGGTGCTGTACCGCGGCGCCAACGGCACGGTGGCGCACGAGTGCATCATCGACCTGCGCCAGCTCAAGGCGTCGGCGGGGATCGAAGTGGAAGACGTGGCCAAGCGGTTGATGGACTACGGCTTCCACGCGCCCACCGTCAGCTTCCCGGTCGCGGGGACGATGATGATCGAGCCGACCGAGAGCGAGGCGCTGAGCGAGCTGGACCGCTTCTGCGAGGCCATGATCAGCATTCGCGAGGAGATCCGCGAGGTGGAGCTCGGCATCATGGACCGCGCCGACAACCCGCTGAAGCACGCGCCGCACACGGCCGCCACGGTGATGGCGGACGAGTGGTCGCACGGGTACAGCCGCGAGCGCGCGGCCTTTCCCAAGCAGTTCGTGCGCGAGCGCAAGTTCTGGCCGCACGTGGCGCGGGTGAACAACGCCGCCGGCGACCGCAACCTGGTCTGCAGCTGCCCGCCGATGGAGATGTACGCCGAGGTCTGACCCCGGACGTTCGTCCCCCGCAACACCGCCGGCCCGGCTCTCACCATGAGAGCCGGGCCGGTTCGCTTTCCGCCACGCTGAACCCGTCAGCACCCGCTGTCGCTGACTCCTTCCCGTACATCCGCAGCCCGCGCTTGGATCGCCGATCGCGCGCGATTTCACGGTCGAAGGGCCCCTGCATCTCACGCCGACGCTCGTCTCCCGCCACCCGTGATCCTCACCCAGCCGCGCAGGTCTCTGTTGGCTGATCGCGCCACCACACCGTTGCCGCCGCGGGACGGAATACCGTACTCCAAACGCGAGGGAGTTTGTTTTTAACTCGCGTGGCGGCAATGGATTGCACGAAATCAAACATATTGCGCATACCTCGTCCACTCCGCAAACCTTCCCGCACTGGACGCTTGTGCGAGCGTCTGAAACCTGCTACTCTTTACAGGGTCGGGACGGGTGCGCGGGACACCAACATACGATCTGCAGGAGATTCAGCGGCTGGTCGCGGCGGGGCCGGGGAGCTACCGCATCACCGACGCCGCGCGAATGGGCGCTGCCGGATTGAAGTGCCGGGAGCCCGAAATTCTGGACGGGGTTCGGTCACTGCGTCCGGAGCACTTCTACAAGAGCATGGAATCTGAGCAGTTGGACGGGTATTGGCAGGATGTGTATCGCCTGCCGTTCGCCGGCTCACTCGTCTACCTGAAGGTGCAGATCTACCGGAACCGCGCCGTCGTTATCCAATTCAAACGCAAGTGAGATCCGATGGAGTACTGTCATCTGTGTGACGGCGAAGCCCCTCTCGTGACGGTTCCACGTACCTTCGAGGCTTCTGGTGGACCCTCGGTTACCATCAACGACACAGCTTACCAGTGTGCTCGATGTGGAGAGGTATTCTACGGTGGCGGGATGATGGATGAATCGCTGCGGAGGGTTGCGGCGGCGGTTCGTGTTCGGGACGGTCTCCTTGGCTCAGAAGAACTGGTCGCGGTTCGGGAATCGCTCCGTCACACCCCTGCGCGGATGAGCGAGATACTCGGGGTGGCCGAGGATCTGATCAGCAAGTGGGAACAGGGTCTGTTCCCCCAGCCCGCCAAGGTGGATCGTGCGTACCGCAGGCTGCGCGGCGAGCCTGACCGGCTGCCGAAGGGAGTTCCTCGCTCCCGCGAAGCTGCGTGAGCACAGCCTGTCGGAGGCAGGCGGGAGAAGAAAGAAGAGCCCCGCCGGACTGGCGGGGCTCTTCTGACTTCGGGAGATGACGGGCGCTATCTCACGCCGAAGACGCCGGTGCGCGCCTCGTAGCGGCGGGTGGGCAGGCCGAGCAGGCGCACGAACACGCGGCGCAGCCCCCGCTCCACCGCGCGCCCCACGGGCGCTTCCCCGCTGACCGCCGGCCCCGCCTCGCCCCGCAGCCAGCGCCGCAGTTCATCCAGGTCCGAAAGGGAAAGTGTTTCCACCTCCAGCCGCACGATGTAGTAGTAGCGGCCGCGCACGGAAGGCCGCAGCCCGGGCGCGAACGCCGCCTGCAGCCCCGCCTCGGCGGCCGCGAGGGATGCGTAGCGGCGCTGCACGCGGCCGTCCTCCACCGTGTACCCGGCCCCGAGGGGCGCGCGCAGCACGGCGCGGGAAATCTCCTGCGCGCCGGCCAGCTGGTCGAACGGCTCGTCCTTGCGCCACAGTTCGGCGCGCAGCCGGAAGCGCAGGGGCAGGCCGCTGTCCAGCGCCTCGCGCAGCCCGCTGTCGCGCAGCACGCCGGGCGTTTGCACCAGGGCGCGCCACTGCTGCTCCGCGCCCGCGGCGCGCACGCCCAGCGGACGGCGCCCCTGCGCCGTCGCCGGCAGCGCCAGCGTCAGGCAGAGGAGCAGGGGAACCGCGGTGCGGAGCCGGGTGGCGAAGCTCAAAACCGAGGCGCCAGCCGGACAAAGACGTTCATGCCGCCGCGTCCGTACTTTTCGCGGACGGGGATGGCCGCGTACACGCCGAAGTCGCCAAAGGTGATCCCCGCGCCCACGTCGATGGCCGTGTCCTCGTCGCGGTAGCTGGCCTCCTGGCTCCATCCCGCGCCCAGATCCACGAACAGCACCCAGCCCAGGTCCGCCGCAAAGGAGGGCAGTCCGCGCGCGGACCATTCCCCGTCCGCGCCGGCCTCCGCCGTCTCATCTCCGTCGCCGCGATAGTTCACGCCGAACGCAAGGTCGCCGCGCCACTCCGCCTGCAGCGTCAGAAAGCGCGAGCAGCCGTAGCGCAGGTACCACGTAGGCGCGTCGTCGCCCGTGCCGCGCTGCACCGTGCTCTGCCGCGCGCCGCAGTCCAGTTCAAAGAGCCCGAACCCCGGAAGCGAGCCCTCGCCGCCCATGGCGTGCTGCCGCTGCGCGGGAAGCGGCAGATCCGTCAGCGTGCCGCCCGCCGCCAGCCGCAGGTTGAGCCGCGACGACGGGCTGATGCGGTTGTAGCGGCGGATATCCACCGTGGCCGCCGTCCATCCCCGTTCGTAGTCCACCGCATCGGGGATGTCGGATACGTCGCTCGCGGCCAGCACCTCGTCCACCCGCAGCGTGCTGCTCAGCGTCTGCTCCACCGAGCCGCGCACCAGCCACCCGGCGCTGGGGTCCCACGATTCGCTGCGCGTGTCGACGGTCGCGGACGCCACCAGCGTCTTCAGGTGCCCCGCGGCGGCCAGCGGCTGGGGGCGCCAGGGTTCCGCGTTCTTGTACAGGGTAAAGGGGCTGCCCGTGGCCACCGGACGGTGGCGTTCGCTGCGGTACTCCAGCGTGGCGCGCACGGGCCCGCCGTCTCTGCCCCAACCGGCGAACGCGCTCCACCCCTGCCGCTCGTAATGGTCACGAAAGTCGCTGTGCAGAAACAGCGCGGCCAAGCTGTTCTCCACGTCCGTCAGGTGCCAGTCCTCGATCGGGTCGATGACGGAAAACGCGCGCGCGCCCAGGCGAACCCGCTGCGTGCCGCCCACGAACTGCTCGCCGCGCAGGTCGTATCCCCAGCGCTCCGGGCCCAGCTGCGGTCCCTCTTCGCTGCGGGTGATGATGACGGCGCGCAGCCGCGTGGGGTTGGTGCCGCCCCGCCGGTACCGTCCGCCGACCCCCAGCGTGAGGCCTTCCACGCGGTTGTAGCTGCGCCCCGCCTGAATCACGTATCCAATCGTATCCCGCCGGCCGGCGCCCGCGTCCGCGCCGGCCTCCTCGAACACCACCGAGTCCGCCGCGGCGCCATCCTCATCCACCGTCCCGGCCTGCGCGGAAGGCGCCGCGGCCGTGCGCGGAGTGCGGCATCCGTCCGCGCTCACGTCGATGCGCACGCCCATCTGGCAGTAGGCCACCGGGTCGGCGAAGGTGGCGATCTCGCCGGACACGCGGGAGCCCGGCGCCTGCTGCACCCCGCCGCCCACCACCACCACGCGGCCGCCCACCCGCGCCCCGGCCTGCAGCGTCAGCGCGCCGTTCAGCACCACCACGTCGCCGTCCACGCGGCCGGCCAGCTCCAGGTTGCCCTCGATGACGGCCAGGCTGCCGGTGAGGATTTCCGTCGCGCCGATGCGGGTATCGCCGCTGCGGCGGTCGGTGCCGGCATCGTTGAGCGTGGCGTTGACGCGGGCCGCCACCTCCGGCGGCAGCGCCTCCTGGGCGCGCGCGGGCGCGGCGGCCAGCAGCAGGGTGGCGGCAAGGATCAGCGCGGGGAGGCGCATCGGGGCTCCAGAAAGGGTGTGGCAGGGTCGTGCGGTGGCGTCCCGGAAGGCACGTGCCGTACCGGGGCGGAAAAAACGGGCAACCTCCTGAACGGCGGGAGGTTGCGTGAATCCGGGATCCGGGCGCCGCGCCGCGTGTGTGTCGTTGCGACGCGGGGGAGGACGCGCTTTATCGAACGATGTCCAGGCGGCGCATGCGGCGGTACAGGTTGCCGCGGTCCGTCTGCAGCTTGCGCGCGGCCTCCGCCACATTGCCCTCGGCGGAGTCCAGCGCGCCGGTCAGCAGCTGGCGCTCGTAGTCGTCCAGCCGCTCGTTCAGGCTGCGCTCGTCGTCGTCGCGGTACGCGGGGGCGTCTTCCGGCATCGGGCCGGCGCCGGCCAGCACGGCGCGGATCTCCGCGGCGCCCACGTCCGTGCCCGCGTACAGAATGCAGATGCGCTCCAGGATGTTCGCCAGTTCGCGAACGTTTCCGGGCCACGGGTGGCGGATCAGGGCTTCCAGGGCAGCCGCTTCCAGCCGCGGCGGGCGCAGCGCGTGGCGCCGCTGGTTGTGCGCCATGAAGTGATCCACCAGCAGCGCCACGTCGCCCGGCCGCTCGCGCAGCGGCGGAAGGTGCAGGGGGATGACGTGCAGGCGAAAGTACAGGTCTTCGCGAAAGCGGCCGGCCGCCACCTCGGCGCGCAGGTCCTTGTTGGTGGCGGTGAGGATGCGCACGTCCACGGTGATGGTTTCGGTGCCGCCCACCCGCTCGATCTCGCCCTGCTCCAGCGCGCGCAGCAGCTTGGCCTGCGCGGCCAGGCTCAGGTCGCCGATTTCGTCCAGAAAGAGCGTGCCTCCGCTGGCGACCTCGAAGCGGCCGCGGCGCCGTTCGGTGGCGCCGGTAAAGGCGCCGCGCTCGTGGCCGAACATCTCCGACTCCACCAGGTCCTTGGGGATGGCGGCGCAGTTCAGCTTGATGAACGGCCCGCCGGCCCGCCCGGAGCGGTAGTGGATGGCGGAGGCGGCCACCTCCTTGCCTGTCCCCGACTCGCCGGTGATGAGGACGCGCGCATCGGTGGGCGCCACGCGCGCGATCATCTGGCGGACGCGCTCCACGCCGGGGCTGCGGCCCACCATCTCGTCGCGGTCGCCCAGCTCTTCGCGCAGCGCGCGGTTCAGGTCGCGCGCCTTGCGCAGTTCCAGCGCGGACCCGAGGGTCAGCAGGACGGCTTCGGGGGAGAGCGGCTTTTCGATGAAGTGAAAGGCGCCCAGCCGCGTGGCCTTGACCGCGTCGGACAGCGAGGCGCGGCCGCTCATCATGATGACGGGGAGCTCGGGCGCGGCTTCACGCAGGCGGGGAAGCGCGTCCAGCCCGCTTTCCGAGCCCATGTACAGGTCCATGAGCACGGCGTCGGGCTCCTCGGACTGCACTTCGGCCAGGGCGCCCAGACCACTTCCCGCCTCCCGCGTGCGGTAGCCTTCCGCGCGAAGCAGGCTGCCCAGCATGCGGCGGATGTTGGCTTCGTCGTCGACGATCAGGATGCTGGCCGGCATTGCGCTGGGTGCGGAGAAGCGGGAGCGGACGCGAGTGAACGGGCCGCCTTCTACGCCCCGCGCCGCTTGATGTTTCCCCGTTGACGGCTTTCGCGCGATGCGCGTTTCGGGGGCGGATCGCGCAACCGGATGCGCGGGAACGGCTTGGATGATTCGCCCGCTGGATGCGCGTCGTTCGATTATCTGCTGATGCGCCCCGCGGCGCCCTCGCGCGTTCAACCCGCGGCGGACGCCAACTTTCTTGCCCACCACGTCGTGCGTGGCGGATGGATCGGCATTCCGGAGGCGAGCCGGCGTGCGGGAGGCGACGTTGGCTCGGCGGATGGCAGATCCTTCGTCGGCGCCAGAGTCCGGTTCGGCCGATGCTTCGGCCGGCGCCTCCTCAGGATGACATGGTTGGGCGCGAGGGCGGGGTGCCAGCACTCATCAGCCAATGTCAGCGATCGACCTCGCCATCACCGCCAACGACCCATCCGCGCACGCGCGGACTCCAACATCCACCGCGCAACGCGCGGATTCCAACATCCACCGCGCAACGCGCGGACTGCAACATCCACCGCGCAACGCGCGGACCCCAACATCCACCACGCAACGCGCGGACTTCAACATCCACCGCGCAACGCGCGGACCCCAACATCCACCGCGCAACGCGCGGACTCCAACATCCACCGCGCAACGCGCGGACTCCAGCATCCAATGCGCAATGCGCGGACTCCAGCATCCACCGCGCAACGCGCGGACTGCAACATCCACCGCACCACCCCACACCATGTCATCCTGAGGGAGCGTGCGCCGCTCTCTCCATCACACCGAACCCGTGCGCGACCGAAGGATCTACTTTCCGCCGAGCCAACTCCGCGCTTCTCACAGACGTCCGCCCGCGGATAGCAGATCCTTCGTTGGCGCCAGAATGTGTGCGGCGGATGCTTCCGCCGGCGCCTCCTCAGGATGACGCCACGGGCGCCGAAAAGAGCGCAGGGCGAAGCACTCGAAGCACTTCCGCTCGAGCAGCCGGTGCGCCCGTCACTCGGCGGAGCGGGAGGAGGCAGCGAGGGCGGAGAGTGCGTCCGCGTCCGCGGTGACGGGGAGCGCGACGCCGAACTCGGCCCCGCCTTCCGGCCGGGTTCGCGCCCACACGCGCCCGCCGTGCGACTGCACCGTCTGCTGAACCAGCGCCAGACCCAGCCCGGTTCCGCGCGCCCGCGTGGTGAAATCCGGCTCCCAGATGCGCTCCACGATCTCCGGCGCAATCCCCGGCCCGGCATCCATCACCCGCACCTGCACCTCCCCATCCAGCATCCCCAGAACCACATCCACCCGCGCGCCCGGCCGCCCCTGCACCGCCTCGCCCGCGTTCAGCAGCAGGTTGCCGAACGCGCGGGACAGCGCGTCGTGGTGGCCCTGCACGCGCGGCAGGTCGTCCGGCGCGCGCAGCGACGACGGGAGCTCCGCGGGCAGGTGGCTGCGGCGCAGGTAATCCAGCATCTCCACCAGATCGATCTCGCTGGGCGGGCCCTCCGGCATGCGGCCCAGCTGCGCAAAGGTGCGCGCCAGCTCCTCCAGCCGCCCGGACTCCGCCGCCAGCACTTCCAGCGCTTCGCGGGCGTCCTCGCGCGGGGGCGCGGTCCTCTCCAGCGTGCGCAGGGCAAAGCGGATGGGCGTGAGCGGGTTCTTGAGTTCGTGCGCCACGCGCCGCGCCATGCCGATCCACGTGCGCGCCCGCTCGGCCTCCAGCGCCCGCTCGCGCGACGTTTCCAGCTCGCTCGCCATCCGCCGCAGCGCGTTGCGAAGGACGGCGAACTCGTCGGACTTGGATCGGCCGTGCGGAGCGGGAAGCGGTTCGCCCTGGCCGATCATCCCCGCCCAGTCCGCCAGCTCCTCCACCGGCGCGGACAGACGCCGCCCGATGCGCCGCGACGCCCGCAGCGCGAGGACGGCGAGCAGCGCGCCCGCGGCCAGCCCGGCCAGCGGGATGAGGACCAGGCCGCGCTTGAGCAGATATTCCCACCGCCGCGCGTTGGTGATGGATTCCTCCAGCTCCGCGCGGTGGACGGCGGCGGCGCGGGCCAGCGCCGTGTCGCCGGACTGCTCCGCGCGCGAAACCAGGTCGCCGCCGCTGCGTCCCACGCGCTCCCACGCGCCGACGGCGTCGTTCAGGCGCACGGATCGCGACAGCATGAACGTCCCCACGCCCACCAGCAGAAGCGAGGGAAGCACGCTGAACAGCAGCAGCGCCTTGCGAAGGCGGCGTTCGAATGGCTTGCGCCGAGGAGGCATCACCAGCGGGTACGGTTGACCAGGGAACGCGCGGCGGCCAGCTTGCCGCGCCGCGAAAGATGACCCCGATCACGCGGGGGAGCAAGAAAACGACGGATGTTGCAGCGATGTCGCACACGCACGAGGCCGGACTGCGGGCCCGCTACGCCGTCCGCGAGGAGGACTTCACCCACGCGGACTGGACGGTGAGCGTGCTCCTTCCGCGCGCCGCGGACGAGCTGATCGACGAGGGCGAATACGCGGTGGATGAACGGCTTCCGTACTGGGCGGATCTGTGGCCCAGCGCCCGCGCGCTCGCCCGGCACCTGCTGGACGGCGGGGCGGATGCGTGGCGCGGCACGCGCGTGATCGAGCTTGGATCGGGCGTGGCGCTTCCCTCGCTGGCGCTGCTGCGCATGGGTGCGGATGCGCTGGCCACGGACTGGTACGCGGACGCGCTCGCCTTTGCGCGGACCAACGCGTGGCGCAACGGGCTGGGTGAACTGCGCACCGATCCGCTGGACTGGCATCATCCGCCACCGCATGAGCAATTCCCCCGCCTGATCGCCGCCGATGTGCTGTATGAAAAGCGCAACGCGGATCTGTTGATGGATCTGCTTCCGCGCATCCTGGCGCCCGGCGGAGTGGCGCTGATCGCCGATCCGGGGCGGGTGTACGCGGGCGGGTTTCTGGATGGGATGCGGGCGCTGGGATGGGAGGTGGATGTGGCGGATGAGCGCCGCGAGCCGTCCGCCGCGCAGGCGGAAAGCCTGGTGCGCATCCACCGCCTCCGCGCGCCGGAGTAGGCGTCGGATCCCAGGCTCCACGGCGGCCCCCACCCGGGTTCGCATGACTCACCCACCCTCCCCCAACACAGACTGGGGGAGGGTTGTTGGCGGGCGGACAGTTCAGAGTGCGAGGCGTGGATCGTCGCGTGAGCGGATTGTCTTGAGCGAATAAATCCGCCGCTCAAACAGCGCGAAGCCCCGACACCGGCCGCTGGCGCATCCGGTTCGAGGCTTCAACTGCCCGCGTTTGTGAATCGGGCGCGAATTCTCCCTCTCCGTGCGTCTGTTTGCACGGGGAGGGCCGGGGAGGGGCCCGCGAGGTGTCAGGCGCGAGCCGAACCTCTCGTGGCGCCAAACGGCGCCCCCTCTCCCGCTTGCGGGAGAGGGGGCTGGGGGGTGAGGGCTGCCTCGGCATGCGCCACCCCGTCCGGGACGCGTCCTGTCAACGTCTCTACGCGGCGCGTCCCGGCTCGGACGACCCGCCGCAGAACGCCACGGCCGTGCGCGCCAGGATCTGCGCCGTCTGATGCACCGAATCCAGGTCCACCCACTCCTCCGGCGCGTGCGCCCCGCCGCCCGCGGGGCCCATCACCACCGCGTCGATTCCCGCCGCGCCGATCAGCGCGGCGTCCATCCAGTACGGCGCTCCACCCCGTGCCGGCCGCGCGCCCAGCACCTGCGCGGCCGCCGCCTCCACCGCGGCGGCGATGGGTGAATCCGCGTGCGCCGCCCACGGGTCGCGTGTCAGCAGCGGGCGCACCTCGGCGCGAAAGGTGGCGTCCTCCGCCGCGAGCGCGTCCAGGATTTCGCGCACCTCGCCGACGACATCCGCCTCTGTTTCGCCCGGAACCGTCCGCCGCTCGATCTGCAGCACGGAACGCGCGGCGTAGGTGCTCAATCCCGTGCCGCCCTGCAGCGTCGCGGCGTGCAGGGACGGCGGGCCGACGACGGGGTGCGGCGGACGGGCGAGCAGCCGCACGGAAAGCGCCTCCAGCCCCGCGAGCACGCGCCCCATCCGCAGGTTGGCGTCGATCCCCTCCGCGAACGCGCTGCCGTGCGCGGCGCGGCCATGGACGACGACCTCCATCCAGCAGAACCCGCGGTGGCCCACCACCAGGCCCACCTCCGTAGGCTCGGTGAGGATGCAGGCGTCCGCCGTGTGGTGGCGCAGCACCTCCGCCATTCCCAGGCTCGCCTCCTCCTCATCCGCCACGGACGCGATCAGCAGGTCGCCCGCGAGCGGCGCGCCGGACGTGACGACGGCCTCCACCGCGGCCAGGCAGGCGGCCAGGCCGCACTTCATGTCGTAGGCGCCGCGGCCGTACATCCGCCCGTCCTCCACCCGTGGCGTAAAGGGGTCCGGCATGCCGTCCACGCCCACGGTGTCGTGGTGCGCGTACAGCATCAGCGAGCGGCCGCCGCCTGTTCCCGGCAGCCGGCCCACGACGCTCACGCGCCCCGGCCGCGGCTCGTGCGCCCGGGTGTGCATGCCGAGCGTGTCCATCCGCGCGCGGACGTATGCGGCCACCTCGCGTTCATCCGTCGTCCCGCCGCTGAAGGCGGCGTTGATGGACGGAATCCGCACCAGTTCCGCCAGCGTGCGCCGCACCGCGGCCTCGTCGATCCGCATCCTCGTCATCTCCAGAAAACACGAGCCGGCCGAAGAGCACCCTGCTCTCCGCCCGGCCGAAAGTCCAGCGCGTTCGTGGCGCAATCAGAAAGCGTAGCCCACGGAAAGCCGCAGGGTGGGAAGCACGACCTCCGCGTCGGAAAACAGCGCGTCGTCGTCACCGTTGAAGAAGACTCGCTTGAGCCCGGCACCGTAGGCGTAGTAGAAGCGCCGGTCCACACCCAGAAGCTGGCTCTTGGAAATCTCGAAGCCGACCCCCAGCCCGGTGATGCTTTCCCGGCGCTCCTCCGTGTCGCCATCTTCGTAGTTGTACTCGCGGTCGGAGAGCATCGTGGGTCCCGCGGTGACGCCGAAGGAAAGGCCGCGCAGCGGATCGCCGGACGGGTAGTAGCGCAGCTTGGCTTCCACCGTGGAGTAGCGCAGGTCGTCCAGGGAGAAGTAGCTGCCGCCCACACCCACGGTGGTGGTGTTGTTGATGGCGCGCTCGTAGTCCCCGGCGTAGAAGCCGAAGGCGGCGTGCAGGGGAAGGATGGAGATGGCCTGCGTGCGCACGACGGCGCTGTCGGCCGCGGGCTCCGGCGCCGGGGTCTGCGCGATGGCGGAATGCGAATGGAACGCGAGCGCGCACAGGGCAAGGGCGGGCGCGATCAGCGCGCGGGTCCGGCGCGGGGTGGTGTGGCTCATGGATGGCGGATCAGGTGCGGGACAGGAGGGATGGACCGGAAAGGTGGCGGTCTGGTAGTGGGAAAGACGTTTCAGTGTTCCCTTTTCGGACCGACGGCGCGCGTACAAAGGTGCGACGCGGCGCGCCATCTTTGCCGAAGTGCGCGCTTTGGTTAGATTTGCGGGCTTTCTGGCGATCCACGGGCACCCTGATTTATCCGCAGATGATGTCAGCGATCCGGCGCAGGCCGACGGCAACGGTTCACGTGGGCGGCGTTCCCGTGGGGAGCGCGGCGCCGGTGGTGGTGCAGTCCATGACCAACACCGACACGGCGGACATCGAGGGTACGGTGCGGCAGGTGGCCGCGCTCTGGCGGGCGGGCAGCCAGATCGTGCGCGTGACGGTGAACAACGAAGAGTCGGCGCGCGCGGTGCCGCACATCGTGGAGTTTCTGCGGATGCGCGGCGTGGAAGTGCCCATCGTGGGCGACTTTCACTATAACGGGCACCTGCTGCTGCACAAGTATCCCGATGCGGCGCGGGCGCTGGCCAAGTACCGCATCAACCCCGGCAACGTGGGCGCCAAGCGGCACGACGAGAACTTCGCGGCCATCATCGACCGGGCCATGGAGTTCGGCAAGCCGGTGCGCATCGGCGTGAACTGGGGCTCGCTGGACCAGGCGCTGCTCACCGAGATGATGGACGCGAACGCGCGCTCGTTCGCCCCGCTGGACGCCAAGGAAGTGATGCTGAACGCCATGACGGAAAGCGCCATGCGATCCGCCGCGGCGGCGGAGCGGCTGGGGCTGCCGCACGACCGCATCATCCTTTCCGCCAAGGTGAGCGGCGTGCAGGACCTGGTGGCCGTGTACCGCAAGCTGGCGCCGCTGAGCGACTATCCGCTGCACCTGGGCCTCACCGAGGCGGGCATGGGCACCAAGGGGATCGTGTCGTCCGCGGCCGGCCTCAGCATTCTGCTGCAGGAAGGCATCGGCGACACCATCCGCGTTTCGCTTACGCCCAAGCCGGGCGGCGACCGCACGGAAGAGGTGCACGTCGCGCAGCAGATTCTGCAGTCGCTGGAGATCCGCTCGTTCAGCCCGCAGGTCACCAGCTGCCCCGGCTGCGGCCGCACGACCTCCACCTACTTTCAGCAGCTGGCGGAGTCGATCCAGAACTACCTGCGCGACCAGATGCCCGTGTGGCGCGAAACGCACCCCGGCGTGGAGGAGATGAAGGTCGCGGTGATGGGGTGCGTGGTGAACGGGCCGGGCGAAAGCAAGCACGCCAACCTGGGCATCAGCCTGCCGGGGACCTTTGAGGAGCCCAAGGCGCCGGTGTACATCGACGGCGAGCACGCCATCACGCTCAAGGGTGACCACATCGCGCAGGAGTTTCAGCAGATCCTGGAGGAGTACGTCGCCTCGCACTATCCCAACCGCGTTCTGGAGCCGGTGCTGGCGGGATAAGGGACGCGATCAGGTGGATAATGGCCGCGCCCGTCCGGCGCGCGGTCCCGCCAGTTGTCGTCAGGCGTTGTGGATGATGAGCTTCTGAGGAAACGCCGACGTCTGGATGTCCGCCGATCGACGTCGTGCGGTTGACGTCCGGAGACTGACGTCGGGCGGTTGACGTCCGGCGGTTGACGGCCGGCGGTTGAAACCGCACCTCGAAAAACACGAAGTCCGCCTGCGCGGACTGGGCCGGAAAGGTTCGGGGGGAGCGCGGGATTCCGCGCGGCACCATCCGGATCGAGTTGAGTCGTCGTTCTCCCCTCCGTGCTACTGCTTCGGCCGGGCGGGGAGCGGGGAGGGGCCTCCCCGTCTGCGGACGAGCAACACCTTCCGCCGCAGACGACGATCATCGACCGATAACGAAAAAGATGCGCAGCCCGCCCCGCGGACTGCGCATCTTTTCGTCGTCAGCCGAAGCCGACCGGGGTCAGTGTGCCCCGGCGGTGGCGGCGGCGGGGAGGAAGTAGAACGCGATCCCCAGGATCACGTACACCGCCAGCAGCTGCACGCCCTCCATCCAATGGCTTTCGCCGTCGTTGCTGCAGAAGGCCATGATCCCCACGCACAGCCCCACCGCCAGCACCTCCAGCGGGGTGAAGATGAGGTCCATGGGCTGCGGCGCGATCACGTAGCTCAGAAACACCAGCAGCGGCGCCACGAAGAGCGCCACCTGAATGCTGGAGCCCACGGCGATGTTGATGGCGGCGTCCATCTTGTTCTTCATCGCCATGATGATGGCGGTGGAGTGCTCGGCCGCGTTGCCGATGATGGCTACCACGATCACGCCCACGAACACCTCGCTCCATCCCAGCGCCTCGGCCGTTTCCGTGGCCGCGCCCACCAGGAACTCCGCCATCACCGCCACGCCGATGGTGGCCAGCACCAGCTTGCCGATGCTGCGCCCCATGGGCTTGGCCGGGCCGTGCGCCACCTCGGCATCCGTCCCCGCGTCGCCCATGTACAGGTGGCGGTGCGTCTTGAGCGTGAACACCAGGCTCAGGATGTACGTCACCATGAGCACCACCGCGATCTCGGTGCTCAGGTTGCGCTCCGCGCCCGGCGCCGTGGCGCCCACCAGCATGTGAAAGATGGCGGGCACGACGAGCCCCACGCCGCTCAGCACCAGCAGGGTGGATCCCAGGCTGGCCGCCGTGCGGTTGAAGCGCTGCGTCTCGTACTTGAGGCCGCCCGCCAGCGCGCTCAGGCCGAACACCAGAAGCACGTTGCCGATGATGGATCCGGTGATGGACGCCTTTACCAGGTCGAACAGGCCGGCCCGCAGCGCCACGATGGCGATGATGAGCTCCGCCGCGTTGCCGAAGGTGGCGTTCAGCAGGCCGCCCACGCCTTCGCCCACGCGCTCGGCGATTTCCTCGGTGGCGTGGCCCATCTGCCCGGCCAGGGGGATGATGCCCAGGCAGGCCACCACGAAGATGGCGGCGGGGGAGGAGTGGAACACCCACTCCATCAGCATTGCCACCGGCACGAAGACCAGCAGCAGGTTCATCACGTTTGCGGCCGTGAACAGGCCGGGTTTGGACGCGGTCGTCGCCAAGAAACGTACTCCGGACAGGGGAGGTGCGCGGCAGGCGCGGATGCGCGCAGAGTAAGCCGCGGGCCCGCCGCGCGCAACGGAGGAAGGAAGGGAAGTGCGTGAGTGCGGGGTGCGGGGTGCGTGAGTGCGACGGAAAGGAAGGGCTCAGGGCCGGGTGCTCAGTGCCCAGCGGGTCGGGGCGACCGCATGGCCGCGAGTCGGCCGCAACCGCAGCGTTTCGGGCGGGGTTGTGGGGGTTGTGGGGGTTGTGGGTTCGGGCCCGGTCGCGGGCATCCGGTGTGAGAGCGAATGAATCCGCCGCTCCAGAAGCGGAAACCCCCGACTCGCGGCCGCTGTCGCGTCCACGATCGGGGCTTCAACTGCATTGGGGTGTGATGCCGTTTCCTGCCACGACACTCGGCGCGGCACAGGTCTCGGCGCGGAATCGCGCCCGAACGACGGGGCCGCCGGCTGCGATCATCCATGCGGTTACGCGAGGTACGCAGTTGAAGCCCCGAACATCGCGCAGAGCGCCGTGTGTCGGGGCTTAGCGCTGTTTGAGCGGCGGATTCATCCGCTCAGGAGAGTCGCGCCGTGGTGATCTTCGCGCCTGTCCGCGCCGCTGCCTTCGCCCGCGCTGAGGTCTCCCTTTCTCCCGCGGAGCGGGGGAGAGGGCCGGGGAGAGGGGGCCTTTCCGCACGCACCACCCCATCCGAAACGCACTGACCTTCCCGCACGGCCCCTCCCCACGCGCACCGGTCCTCCTCCTGCTCATCAGCCATGAAGGCGCCGCTTTGAAACAGCCCGTCCCGGGACATCGGACACGGCGATCCTCCATGATTCGCGTGTGCGCGCGACTTGCAGGGACCCCGGCCCGGCCCTACCTTCCGCCCCGCGGGGGCAACCCGTTGCACCGCAATCCTTTCATCCCAGCCAGGAGACGCTGCGCCGATGTCCAGCCTTGTTCCCTCCGGGCGTTCGGGAGCGCTCGCCAGCCTCGCCCGCGTGGCCGGCCCGCTTCAGGGTGAAGAGCTCGCCGTCCCCGCGCCGGTGGTGACGCTGGGCCGCGCCGCCGCCTGCGACGTGGTCATCGACGACGATTCCGTGTCCGCCCGCCACGCGCGGCTGGAGTTCGCTTCCGGCGGGTGGAGCATCACCGACCTGGGCAGCGTCAACGGCACCGCGGTGGAGGGCGCGCGCCTCGCCCCCGAGAAGGCCACGCCCCTTCCGTACGGCGCCACCGTGCGCCTGGGCGGCGTGCAGTTGCAGTTCCGTGAGGTGGAGGCCGCCAACGTCGAGGCCGCGCGCGCCGAGTACGTGGCGCCCGAGGCGCCGCTCACCCTGCGCGAAGAGCGCAAGCGCGGCGGCTTCCCGGTCTGGCTCGCGGTGGTGATCCTCGTCATCCTGGCCGCCATCGCCATGATCGTGTACTCCATGACGCAGGGCACGCCGGTGAGCACCGGCATGCTCCGCGTGCCCATCCCCGTGCTGGCGGTGGCCTACCCGTGAGGCTTCGCTGGCGGGCCGCCGGGGCCACGCACGTGGGACGGGTGCGCAAGGGGAACGAGGACAGCTTCGTGATGGATGCCGAACGCGGCGTCTTTCTCGTGGCCGACGGAATGGGCGGGCACGCCGCGGGCGAGGTCGCCAGCGGCATCGCGGCGAACACCATCGGGGGGGCGCTGCGGGCGGGGGTGGATGCCGCGATGGATGCCGACGCCCTCGCGCAGACCATGATCGACTCCTTCCGCGCCGCGGACCGGGCGATTCTGGACCGCGTGGAAACGCACCCGGAAACGTTCGGGATGGGAACCACGTGCACGGCCATCGTCCTGTGCACGGACGGCACGTACCGCATGGGCCATGTGGGCGACAGCCGCGCGTACCTCATGCGCGACGGCATGCTGGCGCAGGTGTCGCGCGACCACACCTGGGTGCAGCGCGAGGTGGACGAGGGGCGGCTGACCCCGGCCGGCGCGCGCCGCCATCACCTGTCGCACATCCTGACGCGCGCGCTGGGCGCCGACCCGCTCGACACGCCGGAGGTGCTGGCCGGCACGCTCATCCCCGGCGACCAGCTTCTGCTGTGCAGCGATGGACTGACGGGGATGTTGACGGACCGCGACCTGGGCCGCGTCCTCGCGATGAAGATGACGCCCGAGGAGCGGGTGGCGCGCCTCATCCGCGGGGCCAACGTCAAGGGCGGCAAGGACAACATCACCGCCCTGCTGGTGGAGATCGACGACGTGGTGGATTGACGGATCCGCATCGTCTTCCGCCATCGTTCATCCGATCGATCGTCGTTCATCCACCGATGCAATCCTTTCCGATTCCGACACGCGCGCGCCCGGCTGATCATTCGCCGGGCGCCGTTCGTCGTATCCACCTTTCTCGCCGGATGTGCGGATGACGGACGTGCTGATCGTCGGGGGCGGGGTGATGGGGCTGGCCATCGGGTGGCGGCTCGCGCGGGCGGGGGTGGAGACCACCGTCCTCGAGCGCGACGTGGCGGATTGTGATCGTCCCAGCGGCGCGTGGTGGGCCGCGGCGGGAATGCTGGCGCCGCTTTCCGAGGCCGGCTTCGACGATCCGCACGCGCTCGCGTTCGGGCGGGCGTCGCTGGACCTGTATCCCCGGTTCGCGGCGGAACTGGAGGAGGATGCGGGGCGGTCCGTCGGGCTGCGGACCGAGGGGACGGTGATCGCCGCGGCGGACCGCGACGAGGCGGCGTGGCTGCGGCGGCAGTGGGTATATCACCAGGAGCTCGGCCTGCCCACGCAGTGGATGGGCGGCGACGAGGCCCGCGAACGCGAACCGCACCTGGGCCCGCGCGTGCCCGCCGCGCTCTTTGCGCCCACGGACCACCAGGTGGACAGCCGGCTTCTGGGCGCGGCGCTGCGGCGGGCGTTTGTCGCGCGCGGCGGCGTGTTGCGGGAGGGATGGGAGGCGTCGCGCATCGACGTGGACGGCGGCCGCGCGGCGGGCGTGTGGGCGCGGCCCTCCGGCGCGGAGGACGGGGCGGAGGAGCGGATCGGCGCGCGGCGCGTGCTGGTCTGCGCGGGATCGTGGACGCGGCTGCTGCTGGCGGATGGAGCGACGGCCACGGCCGCGCCGCCCGTCCGCCCGGTGAAGGGACAGCTTCTGGCGCTGGAGATGTCGCCGCTGCTCACGCTTGCGCACGTCGTTCGCACGCGGCGCGTGTACCTGGTTCCGCGCGAGGACGGCCGTCTGGTGGTGGGCGCGACGAGCGAGGAGGCGGGGTTCGACGTGCGGATGACGGCGGGCGGGGTGCTGGATCTGCTGCGCGATTCGTGGGAGGTGCTGCCGGGGATCTACGATCTGCCGCTGCTGCAGACGTGGGCCGGGCTGCGTCCCGTAAGCCGCGACGGGCTGCCGGTGCTGGGCGCCACGCCGGTGGATGGGCTGTATCTGGCGACGGGCCACGGCCGCAACGGCATCCTCCTCACCCCCGCCACCGCGCTGGCGATGGCCGACCTGCTCGCCACCGGCCGTGCGCCGGACGCCATCCTCCCCTTTGCGCTCTCCCGCTTCGGCTGATCGGCGGGCTGATCGGCGGCCCCCGCCCGGGCCGGCACCACCGGCCCACCCTCGGCCAAAAAAGAGGGGGCGGGTTGTTCAAGGCGAGAGTTCGGTGCGGGGAGCGGAGTGCCAAGCGTGCCGCATCTATCCTGAGCGAATGAATCCGCCGCTCCAGAAGCGGGAACCCCCGACTCGCGGCCGCTGTCGCGTCCACGATCGGGGCTTCAACTGCATTCGGGACGCTTGTACCCAGTCCGCGCAGGCGGACTTTGTGTCTTTCGAGGCGCGGTTTCAACCGCCGGACGAAAGTCGCGGACGGGCTCCGAAGCCTGCCGCCAGGGTGAGGTCTCCCCCTCTCCCGCTTGCGGGAGAGGGGGCCGGGGGGAGAGGGGTGCCCGCGGCCGCACCGAATCATCCGAAGCACACGAATCCGCCGTTCTCCGCTTCCTCGTCGAACCCCGCGCAAGGCATCATCCTGATGGAGCAAGTGGCGGACGGTGCGGGCATCACCGCTACTGACCGCCCCTCAGCGTCCTCCAGGATGCCGCCGTGAGAACTCCCTCACCGACATCAGCACCGGCATCAGGCTGCGCCCTGAATCCGTCAGCTCGTACTCCACCCGCGGCGGCTGCTCCCCGAAGTCGCGGCGGGCGACAATCCCGTCGTTCTCCAACGCCCGCAGCTGCTGCGTAAGCATCTTCTGCGAGATGTCGGGAATGTCCCGCAGGAACTGCGAACTCCGCATCGACGGCTCCGCGAACAGGCGGAACAGGATCGGCAGCTTCCACCGTCCGCTGATCATGCGCAGCACCCGAGTCACGTGCGCGACCGATCCGTCCGCGCCCAGACAGGCATCTCTCTCCTCGCGTTCCACAGGCACCTTTCCGTGCGTAGTTGCCTGATCCGCCGTCATCTCCTCATATCCAGCCCTGACACCAACAGGGAGTGACGCAGTGGATCTGAAACTGGATGGAAAAGTTGCATTGGTCACGGGCAGCAGCAAAGGGATCGGCGAAGGGGTGGCCCGGGGACTTGCCCGCCAGGGCGCCATCGTCATCATCCACGGACGCGACCGGACCCGGACCGAGGCAGTGGCGCACGACATCGTCGCCCAGGGCGGACGCGCGCACGCGGTCACCGGCGATCTGACGAACGACGACGACGTGCGGCGCCTCGTGGATGAAGCGCGGTCTTTCGCCAGGACCATCGGCATCCTGATCAACAACGCGGGCGGGTCCGGCGAGACGGAGGACTGGGCCACGACGCGCCCCGGGACCTGGGCGGCCGGGTACGACCGCAACGTGCTCGCGGCGGTCAGGGTCACGTCGCTCCTCCTCCCCGGCATGCGGGAGGCGAAGTGGGGAAGGATCGTCAACATCTCCAGCCTCGCGGCGCTGATGCCGCCCGCCAGGCGCCCGGACTACGCCGCGGCCAAGGCGGCGATGATCGCCATGACCGCCTCTCTTGCCAAGGCCGTGGCGATGGATGGGATTACGGCGAACACGGTTTCTCCGGGAACGATCCACAGCATCAGCCTCGACCAGGCCTTTCGGGACGCGGCTGTCACTCGGGGGATTTCGGCGGATGCACCGTGGGCCGAGATCGAGCAGGCGGTGCTCCCGGTGTTTGCGCACGTTCCCATGGGCCGGGTGGGAACGCTGGAAGAGATCGCCGACGCGATCGCCTTTCTCGTCAGTCCCCGGGCCGGCTACATCACGGGTGCCAACCTGAGGCTCGATGGCGGGATGTGGCCCGGGCTCTAGCCACGCCGTGGTGCACCGGCGCAAACGCCGTCCATGCATTATCTTTGGACACATCGCGCGGGCCGGAATCCGGGGCCCGCCACAGTCTTCACGGAAGGTCATTCATCGATGGAAAGCATCCTGATCCCCATCCGCCTGAACGGCGCGCCGGCCCAGGTTCCCGCCGGCACGCTGGACGTGCTGCTCGCGCACCGGGGCGTGGCCGCGGACGCCACGGCGGCCGTCGCCGTGGCGCAAAACGGCAGCGTGGTGCCGCGCCGGCAGTGGTCCGCCACCGCGGTGCAGCCGGGCGACGAGGTGGAGATCGTCACCGCGCTGCAGGGCGGGTGAGCGTGGCCGAACCCTGGCTTCTGGCCGGGCGCGCATTCACTTCGCGCCTGCTGCTGGGCACCTCGCGCTATCCCGACGCCGCCACGCTCCTGGAGGCGATCGATGCGTCCGGCGCGGAAATCGTCACCGTCAGCATCCGCCGCATGCGGCTGCAGGGCGGCACCGGCGAAAGCATTCTGGAACTCATCCCCCGCGACCGCCTGGCGCTGCTCCCCAACACCGCGGGGTGCATGACGGCAAAGGATGCGGTGCTGACCGCGCACCTGGCCCGCGAGGCGCTGGAGACGGACTGGATCAAGCTGGAGGTCATCGGCGACGACCGCACGCTTTTTCCCGACGTGGAGCAGACGCTGCGCGCCGCGTCGGAGCTTGTCCGTGACGGCTTTCAGGTGTTCGCGTACACCAATGACGACCCGGTCGCCTGCCGCAAGCTGGCGGATCTGGGGGTGGCCGCCGTCATGCCGCTGGGTGCGCCCATCGGCAGCGGGGCGGGGCTGCGCAATCCGTACAACCTGCGCATCATCCGCGAACTGGTGCAGGACGCGCCGGTGATCGTGGATGCGGGGATCGGCACGGCCAGCGACGCCGCGCGCGCCATGGAGTTGGGGATGGACGGCGTGCTGCTGAACACCGCCGTGGCGGAGGCGCAGCGTCCCGCGCAGATGGCGCGCGCGATGCGCCTGGCGATCGAGGCGGGGATGCTGGCGCGCGACGCCGGCCGCATTCCCGAGCGGCTGTACGCGCAGGCCTCGTCGCCCACCGAGGGACTGATCGGCACGTGAGCGGCGGGCCGGGCGCGCTGCCGTTCCGTCTGCTGGCGATCGGCGGCCGCGCGCAGGCCACCCCCGCCGCGGTCCGCCGCCTTCTCGAATCCGCCAGCTCCGCGGCCGTCCTGCTCCGCGAGCCGGGCATCTCGCCCGCCGATCTGGTTGTCTGGGCGGAGGAGATTCTTCCCCTCTGCCGCGCGGCGGGTGCGCTCCTCCTCGTCCATGCGGATGCGGAGGCCGCGCGCGTGTCCGGCGCCGACGGCGTGCACCTTCCCGAGCGCGGCGACGTCGCGGCCGCCCGCGCGATTCTGGGCCCCGCCGCGCTGATCGGCGCCTCGCGCCACGACGCGGCCGGGATCCACGCCGCGGCGGCCGCCGGTGCGGACTACGCCACGTTTTCCCCCATCTTTCCGGTCGACGGAAAAGGCCCGCCGCTGGGCCTCGCCGTGCTGGCCGAGGTCTGCGCCGCCGCGCCGATCCCCGTCGTCGCGCTGGGCGGCGTCACGCCCGCGCTCGCCCCCGCCTGCCTCCGCGCCGGAGCCTGTGCCGTCGCCGCCATCCGCGCGGCGTGGGGCGGGGGATGCTGACGATTCCATGTCCGCTTCAGCGGTGCGGCCCCGCCCACCGGGCCGTCAGCAACTTGCACGCGCGATTGCGGGAACTGTTGCGTTCCGGCTAGAATTCTTGGCCGCTCGCTCCCGGTTCGCCTCGCTCACGCCCCGCTGTCTTTCATGAAGTCCAATTCTCCGAATTTCGCGTTTCTGAACGTCCACGATCCGCTGCTTGCCACGCTGGGCTCGCTGGCGGAACTCTACGCCGTCGACGATCCCAACACCGCGCTGCTCAAACTTCGCCAGTTCGGCGAGGCCCTGCTTCAGCGGACCGCGTTGGAAGGCGGTGTTCCCGCGGGCGCGGGCACGACGCAGTTCGGGTTGATCAACCTGCTGGCGGGCGACGGTCTTCTGCCCCGGGACGTGGCCGACCAGTTTCACGCCCTGCGGCAGATAGGGAACGACGCCGTCCACGCGTTCCAGGGCGATCTGGGCCAGGCGGTCCACATGCTCAAGGTGGCCCGCGAACTGGGCGTCTGGTTTCACCGCACGTTCAAGGATGCACAGTTCAGCCCTGGCGCGTTCGTGCGGCCCCAGCGGCCGGGCGATCAGGCCGCGGAACTGCGGGACCAGGTTGATCAGCTGCGCCGCGAGGTCGATGAACAGCGCCGCCGCGTGGAAGAAGCGGGGTTCGCGGCGGAACTGGAGGCCGAACTGCGGCGCGAAGCGGAGAACCGCGCTCAGTCGTCGACATCCGACCGCGACGCCGCGCTGGAACTCGCGGCCGAGCTGGAAGGGTTGCTGGCGGACGAGCGGGCCCGCCTGGCGGCAGAACTGGCCGCGGCGGCCGCGGCTCCCGCGCCCGCGGACGAAGCGACGGAAGCCTGGCGCAACCGTGCCCGTGCGGCGGCTTCGCTGATGAGCATGGGGGAGGCGGAAACCCGCGAGCGCATCGACCAGCAGCTGCGCGACGCCGGATGGGAAGCCGACACCCGCGTCCTGCGGTACGGCGCGGGAACCCGGCCGGAGCGGGGCCGCAGCATCGCGATCGCCGAGTGGCCCACGGCCAGCGGACCGGCGGACTACGTCCTGTTTGACGGCCTCGTCGCGGTGGCGGCAGTGGAGGCCAAGCGGGCCGGCGTCAACGTACCCGGAGCGCTGGAGCAGGCCGCCCGGTACAGCCGCGACTACTCGCCGGGCGCCCATGCGCAGCCAGCGGGCGGTCCCTGGGACGGGCACCACATTCCGTTTCTGTTTGCCGCCAATGGGCGCGGGTACCTGGCCCAGGTTCAGGAGCGCAGCGGAGTGTGGTTCCGCGACGCGCGCCGGCGCACCAACCATCCCCGGGCCCTGGCGGGATGGTACAGCCCGGAGGGCCTGCGAAACCTGCTTGCGCAGGACGTCGCCGCCGCGGAAGAAGCTCTCCGTGCCACGGACCCGCACGGGCCCGACCTTCGTGAGTATCAGGTGCAGGCCATTCAGGCAGTGGAGGCCGCCCTGCTGCGGGGCGAGCGCCGCGTGATGGTGGCCATGGCGACCGGCACGGGCAAGACGCGGGTCGCCGTCATTCTGCTGCACCGCCTGCTGGAGTCGGGGCTGTTTCGCCGGGTGCTGTTCCTGGTGGACCGCAACACGCTCGGCGAGCAGGCGCACGGCGTGTTTTCGTCCGTCACCGTGGAGGGAACGTACACCTTCACCAGCGCCCACGAGGTCGCCCGGGTGGACCGCCCCGCGGATGAGGACACCGTGGTGGACATCGCCACGGTGCAGGGGATGGTGAAGCGGGTGCTGTACGCGGACGGTGGCGCCCCGCCGGTGGACGCGTACGACTGCGTGATCGTGGACGAGTGCCACCGCGGGTACACGCTGGACCGCGAGATGAGCGCGGCGGAGCTCCTGTTCCGCAGCGAGGACGACTACATCTCCAAGTACCGCCGCCTGATCGAGTACTTTGACGCGGTAAAGATCGGGCTCACCGCCACGCCCGCGCAGCACAGCACCGAGATCTTTGGCCGGCCCGTGTTTCAGTACAGCTACCGGCAGGCGGTGGTGGACGGCTACCTGGTGGACCACCGTCCGCCCACCCGCATTGTGACGGTGCTGGCGGAAGACGGCATCACTTGGGAGCGCGGCGAGGCGGTGCAGGCGCTGGATCCGTCCACGCAGGAGATCGAGGTGTTCGAGGCACCGGACGAGATCCGGATGGATGTGGAGAAGTTCAACAGCAGGGTTGTTGTCGAGGACTTCAATCGCGTGGTGTGTGACGAGCTGGCGCGGCACATCGACCCCGCCGCGCCGGGAAAGACGCTGGTCTTCTGCGTGAACGACGCGCACGCGGATCTGGTGGTGCGGCTGCTGAGGAGCGCCTTTGCCGAACGGTACGGCGACGTGCCGTACGACGCGGTGGCCAAGATCACCGGCGCGGCCGAGAACCCGTCCCAACTCGTCCGCCGCTTCCGCAACGAGCAGCAGCCCGTGGTGGCGGTGACGGTGGACCTGCTGACCACGGGGATCGACGTCCCCAAGATCGTGAACCTGGTGTTTCTGCGCCGCGTGCGCAGCCGCATTCTGTACGAGCAGATGCTGGGGCGCGCCACGCGGCTCATGAAGGATCTGGACGGGCACGGGCTGGTGAAGGAATCGTTCACCATCTACGACGCGGTGGACCTGTACGCCTCGCTTCAGGCCTACACCGACATGAAGCCGGTTCTGCCCAACCCTTCCATCGGCTTCGAGCAGCTGGCGGCGGAACTGGCCGAACTGGCGGACGATGACCTGCGGGCCGCGGTGCGCGACCAGATCGTGGCCAAGCTGCGGCGCGGCGGTGCCCGGCTGCAGGGCTCGCACGGCGACGACGTGGAGGCCCTGACGGGGTTGGACATCCGCCACCTGGCCGACCACCTTGCCGGGCTGGCTCCGGCGGAGGCGGCCGGCTTCATGGCCGCGCACCCCGGGCTTCCGGGACTGCTGGACGAGTTCCGCGCGGGAGGCGGGACGCGGCTGCTGGTTTCCGACCACCGCGACGAGGTGCGCCGCGTGGAGCACGGCTACGGAAACGGCCAGCGCCCGGCCGATTTTCTGGAAAGCTTCGCCGAATACCTGCGGACGCACCTGAACGAGATCCCGGCGCTGACGGTGGTGCTGCAGCGGCCGCGTGATCTTACCCGGCAGCAGTTGAAGGAACTGGCGCTGGAGCTGGGGCTGCGCGGCTTTACCGAGGCCAACCTGCGCACCGCGTGGCAGGACGCCACCAACCAGGACATCGCGGCCACCATTATCGGGTACGTGCGGCAGGCTGCCCTGCGCGAGCCGCTGGTGCCGTACGAAGAGCGGGTTGGCCGCGCGCTGCGCAAGATTCTGTCGTCCCGCGCGTGGCTCGCGCCGCAGCGCCAGTGGCTGGAACGCATCGGGCGGCAGATGGTGCTGGAAACGGTGGTGGACCGCGCGGCGCTGGATTCCGGGCTGTTCCTGGAGCAGGGCGGCGGCTTCGATCGCATCAACCGGTTTTTCTTTGACGGCCAGCTCGAAGAGGTGCGGGCCGAGCTTCACGACGAGGTCTGGCGCGCCAGCGCCTGATCCTACCCAAGGCAGCATGACCGACACGCGCGAGATTGTTCAGAAGCTGTGGGGACTGTGCCACGTTCTGCGGGACGACGGCATCACGTATCACCAGTACGTCACCGAGCTCACGTACCTGCTGTTCCTCAAGATGGCTCGCGAGACGGGGCGCGAGGAGCAGCTTCCCGAGGGGTACCGCTGGGAAGACCTCACCCGGCTCAAGGGCGTGGGCCAGCTTCACTTCTATCGCGAGCTGCTGGTGCGGCTGGGCGCGCACGGCTCCGCGCGGGTGCAGTCCATCTACACGGGCGCGTCCACCGCGCTGCGCGAGCCGCGCAACCTTTCCAAGCTGGTGTCCAGCATCGACGAACTGGACTGGTACAGCGCGCGCCAGGAAGGGCTGGGCGATCTGTACGAGGGGCTGCTGGAAAAGAACGCCACGGAGCAGAAGAGCGGCGCGGGCCAGTACTTTACGCCGCGGCCTCTCATCGAATCCATCGTCGCGTGCGTGCAGCCGCGGGCGGGCGAGGTGGTTCAGGATCCGGCCGCGGGGACGGGCGGGTTTCTGATCACGGCCGACCGGTACATCAAGGACGCCACCGACGATCTTTTCACGCTGGATGAAAAGGCGGCGGCGTTCCAGCGCGAGCAGGCGTTCTGGGCCATGGAGCTGGTGCCCGACGCGCAGCGCCTGCTGCTGATGAACGCGCTGCTGCACGACATCGACGGGCACCTGCTGCTGGGCGACACGCTCTCCGAACAGGGCAAGGCGCTGCAGACGGCGGACGTGGTGCTCACCAATCCGCCGTTCGGCACCAAGCGCGGCGGGGGCGCGCCGGCGCGCGACGACTTCACCTTTCCCACGGGGAACAAGCAGCTCGCGTTTCTGCAGCACATCTACCGGGTGCTCAAGCCGGGCGGCCGCGCGGCGGTGGTGCTGCCCGACAACGTGCTGTTCGAGGAAGGCGTGGGCACGCGCATTCGCGCCGACCTGATGGACAAGTGCGACCTGCACACCATTCTGCGCCTGCCCACGGGGATCTTCTACGCGCAGGGCGTCAAGACGAACGTGCTGTTCTTTCGGCGCGGCGCCACGGACGCGGGCAACACGCGGCGGGTGTGGATCTACGATCTGCGCACCAACATGCCGTCGTTCGGAAAGCGCACGCCGCTTACGCGGGAGCACTTCGCGGAGTTCGAGGCGGCGTTCGGCGCGGATCCGCTGGGTGGGGCGGAGCGGCGGGATGAGGGAGCGGAGGGCCGCTTCCGCTGCTTCTCGCGCGAGGAAATCGCGGCGCGGGGCGACAACCTGGACATCTCGTGGCTGCGCGATGAAAACGCCGAGCGCCACGAAGACCTTCCCGAGCCCGACGAGATCGCCGCCGAGATCACGCTCCGTCTTCAGGAAGCGCTGAGCGAGATGGAAGAACTCACCGCGCTACTGGCGGGTGAAAGGCAGTTCTCGAGTGAGTGACGCCACAATTCCTCCCGGGTGGGCCGCGGTTCGGCTCGGCGAGGTAGCAGAGTTCGTCATGGGACAGGCTCCACCCGGCGATACCTGCAATCGCTCCCAAAATGGCACCGTTTTCGTGAAGGCGGGTGAGTTCGGCAGTTTACATCCACTGATAAGAGAGTGGACGACCAAGCCTCTCAAAATGGCCCGCTCAGGTGACGTGTTGGTGTGTGTTGTAGGTGCGACTGCCGGGAAGCTCAACTTAGCCGTCGACGCGGCAATCGGCCGGAGTGTAGCTGCGATCCGGCCCACGTCGGCTTTGGATACAAAGTTCCTCTACTATACCCTGCTTCCTAGAGTCCAGGAACTGCGCCGTGGATCTGCGGGCTCGGCTCAAGGTGTAATCAGCCAAGCGGATCTCGGTGCGATTACACTCCTCCTGCCGCCAATTGCGGAGCAATATCGGATTGTATGTGAGGTTGAAGAGCTGCGCGCCAAGGCAGGCATCGCGCGGACTGCTTTGGCAAAAACTCCCGAGTTGCTGGATCGCCTGCGCCAGTCCGTGCTCGCGAGCGCCTTCCGCGGGGACCTGACCGCGGGCTGGCGCGCGAACAATCCCGACGTGGAGCCCGCGGCGAAACTCCTATCGGAGATTCGCCATCAACGGCGCGCCAAATGGGATGCCGGGGTTCAGGAAGGAACCAACAAACGGCGGACGTACCCAGAACCACGGGCGTTCTCCTCAGCGGAAATGCCAGACCTGCCCGTTGGCTGGGAGTGGACCACAGTTGAGCACCTCTCGACGAAGGTTACAGATGGCGTTCACAGCAAACCTGTGTACGTCGACGCGGGTGTGCCATTCATAACGGTAAAGAACCTCACTGCGGGACCCGGGCTATCGTTTGAGAACACAAAGTATATCTCGGAAGATGACCATCGGGAGTTTACGCGACGCACCGCTCCTGAGAAGGGGGACATTCTGGTTTCCAAAGACGGAACTTTGGGAGTCGTACGTCGGATCGAATCGGATTGCCCCTTTTCAATCTTTGTTTCGGTGGCGTTGATCAAGCCCGTCAGTGATCTCATCGGCGAGTACTTGGCGCAAGCGCTTACCTCACCTCAGGTTCAGGCTGGAATGAAGGCAACTGGGACGGGCTTGCAGCACATCCACCTCGTCGATCTACGCGCTACACCCATACCCCTCCCTCCTGAGAAAGAGATCCCGGTCCTTTTGGCGCGTTTGAAGGATCGGCTGGAACTCACAGCACTCAGAAAAGCACAACAGGGAGCAACGGAAGGCATGTACGCTCTTGAACAGGCGATCCTCGCCAAAGCCTTCCGCGGGGAACTTGTGCCGCAGGACCCGGATGACGAGCCGGCGAGCGTGCTGCTGGAGCGGATCCGGGCGGAGCGCGAGGCGCAAGGCGAGCGAAAAGGCGGCCGCCGCAAGCGCGCGACCGCGGCTTCCGGGCAGGGCTGACGGCGGGCCCGGACCCGCGTCATGGCGGGCCGGCCGCGCATGGCGGCGCACATGTCGTAGAACCCGTTATCTGGCATTTTCATGGCTCTGTGGCTGGTCCGCGCCGGAAAGTATGGCGAGCACGAAGCGCGCTTTCTGAACGAGAACCGCGTCTACCTCACCTGGGACGATCTCAGCTACGATCTCTCCGCGCTCCGCGATCGCGGTGAGCTCGATGCTGTTCTGCAGGCCACCTACACCGATGCCAAGGTAGGCACGCTCCGGAACTTCGCCGCGCAGATCTGGTCCTTCTCGCACCGGATGAGTCAGGGCGACTGGGTGGTGGTGCCCAGCAAGTCCAAGCCGGTGTTCAACATCGCCGAGATCACGGGTGCGTACGCCTTTCACTCCCAGGCTGAGAACCCCTACTACCACTCCCGCCCGGTGCGGTGGGTAGCCCGCGACGTGCCGAGGGCAGCGGTGCCGCAGGATCTGCGGTACTCGCTCGGAGCCATCATGACCATCTGCAAGATCGAGCGGAACGACGCCGAGCGGCGCATCCGCGAACTGCAGGCGATCGGGTGGAACGTGGAGAGTGCGGTCCGGAGTGCAGGCCCGAGCGACATCGCCGATCCGGACGAGGATGTGGATCTGGAGCAGTTGGCGCGCGACCAGATCGCCGCGCTGATCACCCAGCGCTTCAAGGGCCACGCACTGGAGCGCCTGGTGGAAGCGGTCCTGAAGGCGCAGGGTTACGTGACGTACCACAGCCCCAAAGGACCCGACAAGGGCGTGGACCTGCTGGCCGCACCGGGGCCGCTGGGCTTTGGAACGCCGCGCATCTGCGTTCAGGTCAAATCCGGGGACACCCCGGTAGACCGTCCCACGCTGGACCAGTTGGTGGGAACCATGCAGAACGTGCACGCCGAACAGGGGCTGCTGGTATCCTGGGGCGGGTTCAACCGGAACGTGGAAAAAGAGGTCCCGCAGCAGTTCTTTCGCGTGCGCATGTGGAACCAGGTAGACCTGATTGCGCAGGTGCTGGAGCACTACGACAAGTTTGACGAAGAGATCCGCGCCGAACTGCCTTTGAAGCGCATCTGGACTGTAGCTGGGCCAGAGGAGGATTGAAGAAAGCGGGGCGCCCGGACATGTCCGGGCGCCCCGCTTCTTCATCTCGATCCAACCCGCCGCGCGTCGTTACCGCAGCCCGCCGGCGAGGGGCATGGCGGCCAGCGCGGTGGCGGGTGCCGGCGTGATCTCGGGCGCCGCCACCCGGGGCAGGCGCACCGGGGCGGAGGGCACGCCCGCGGCGGCCAGGTGCTCCAGCGCGGCGGCCGGATCGGCGCCGGCGGTGCTCAGGTCCTGCCGCACACGGTCCTGGTACTGACCGCGCGCCCGGGCGTACACGTCCGGATGCAGCGTCACCGATTCCGCATCCGCCTCGGCCAGGCGGTACTCCACCCGCACCCGAACCCGGCCCGCCAGCGCCAGCTCCCGCGTCTGCCGCGGGTTGTCCACCAGGCGCTGCACCGTCTCGTCGCTCACCGCGGCGCCATCCGCCCGCAGCACCAGCTGGGCCAGTTCCATCACGTCCGCGTTGCGCATGCGGATGCACCCGTGCGACGCCGGCTGCCCCAGAAGGCGCTCGTTGCGGGCCGGGGTGCCGTGCACGTAGTAGTCCTCGAACAGGTGGATCTTCACGCGGCCCATGGGGTTGCCCCACCCCGGCGACGCGGGCTCCTCGTCGCGCGCCCACGCGGCGTCCGGCGGCGTCCACGACGGGTTCCACACCATGCGGCGGATGGACGCCTGCCGCGTGGGCGTCGCGTGCCCCGCCGTACCCACGGAGACGGGATACGAGCGTACCCGGGCGCCGTCCTGAATCACGTCCAGCCGCCCGGCGGGGACGTTGACGACGATCTCCATCGATCCCTGCGCGGCGGCGGGAGCGGTGGCCAGGGCGGCGGCCAGCAGCGCGGGGACGGCGTGACGGATCGAGAACATGGCGCGGCTCGGGGCTGAGTGTCGCGGCCCGCACGGTGCGCCGGACCTTCCGGCGCGGACTGCGGACCGCTGGGATGAGAGGCGGCTCGCCGCCTCGTCCTCTGCTCGCCGTGGATTACGCGTGAATCATAATCCGTGTTTCGGCAAACACTTAGGTAAGTTGACCCAGCTTCAACGATCCGTCCCAAAGGCAAACACCGGGCCCATTTCCATCTGCCACGCAAAAGGGGAGCACCTGTCCGTCTCCGGACCGTGCTCCCCTCTGTCCATTCACCCACTCCGTTCGATCCGTCACTGCCCGCCGCGCCGCCCACCGTCCATCTCCGCGCCCCGAAAGCGTCTACGCGGCGGGAAGGGTGAGGGTAAAGGTGCTCCCCACGTCGAGCGTGCTTTCCGCCGTCAGGTCGCCGCCCATTCCGCGCGCCAGGTCGCGGCTGATGGCCAGCCCCAGCCCCGTTCCCTCCGCCGTGCGCGTAAGGTCCGCGCGCACCTGCACGAACGGCTCGAAGATGCGGTCCAGCTGGTTGGCGGCGATGCCCATTCCCGTGTCGCGCACATACACGTGCACCTTGCCGCCTTCGCGCGTGCAGCCCAGTTCAATGGCCCCGCCGGGCGCGGTGAACTTGACCGCGTTGGACAGCAGGTTCACCAGAATCTGCCGCACCTTGTCCGTGTCCGCGCGCACGGTGAGGTCCGGATCGCAGGGGACGATGGTGAGCGCCAGCTCCCGCGCCTGCGCCTGCGGCGTCACCAGCGCCTCGGCGATGGCCAGCGCGTCGCGCAGCCGCACCTCGGCGATCTCGTAGTGCACCGTCCCCGTTTCCAGCTTGGCGTAGTTGAGCACTTCGTTGATGAGGCCCAACAGGTGCCGCTGGCTGGTCTGTACCCGGCGCAGGCTTTCCCGCTGCTGGGGGGTGATGGGGCCGTGGATTTCCATCTCCATCAGTTCCGCGTACCCGCCGATGGCGTTCAGCGGGGTGCGCAGCTCGTGGCTCATCACCGCCAGAAATTCGCTCTTGGCGCGGTTCGCCCGTTCCGCTTCGGCGCGTGCCGCGTGCTCCGCCGCAAAGAGCCGCGCCCGCTCCACCGCCAGCGCCGCCTGCTGCCCCAGCGCCAGCAGAAACGCCTTTTCTTCCGGCGGAAACACGCGCGCCGCATCGAACGAAAAGGAGATGACGCCCACCGCCTCGCCCGCCGCGATCAGCGGGATGAACGCCGCGGCCCGCACCCCCAGCTCATCCCACACCGGCGCGATGGGGGGAAAGCGGGCGTCCAGCCCCCGCGGCCCCTCGCGCGTTTCCACCCACACCGGCGCCCGGGTCAGAAAGCACTCCGTCAGCGGGCTGCGAAAGCTCAGCACCTGGCGGCGCACGCCCGCCTTGAGCGGCTCGGAAAAGCCCACCGTGCGCAGCAGCACCAGCGCCTCGCCGTCCGCCGACCGCCCGGCCAGCGCGCCCGTCACCGCGCCCAGCGCCACCACCATGTCGGCCACCACCACCGTGGCCACCTCGTCCAGCGTGCGCGCGCCCGCCAGCGCGCCGGTAAGCGCCTGCAGCCGCTCGGCCCGGTCGCGTGCGCGCTCCGCCTCTTCGCGGCTGCGTACCTGCTCCGTCACGTCCGTGCCCAGCACTACGATGCCGCTGCGCTCGCCGTCCGCTTCCGTCAGCGGCACGTACGACACGTCGATGATCCGCTCCTCCGCCGGCTCGCCCGCCACCCGGACCAGCCGGAGCGGAAGCCCGCGCCCCACAAACGGCTCTCCCGTATCCATCACGTGCCGCAGCGCCTGCTCGAAGCCCTGCCCGCGCGATTCCGGCAGCGCATCGAACAGCGGCCGGCCCACCACGTCCCGGTGGCCGATCAGCCTCAGAAACGCGTCGTTCACCCGCTCCAGCGTGTAGCTGGGCCCGCGCAGCACCACCATGAAGGCGGGCGCGCGCTGAATGACCTCCACCAGCCGCGCGCGCTCCACCGCGAGTTCCTCCAGCAGCCGCTCGCGCTCCGCCGCCGCCAGGCGCATCGCGCTCACGTCGCGAAAAAGGACGGCCACGTGCCGCTCCTCCGGCCGCCCCATGCGAAAGGCGTACACGTCGTACCATCGCCCCAGCCCGGCCGCCCCGGCGTCGAACCGCACCGGCTCGCCGGTCAACGCCACGCGGCCGTAGATCTCGAACCAGTGCGTCTCGAGTGTCGGGACGAGGTCGCGGATGCGCCTTCCCACCGCGTCGTGCAGCCCGGTCTGCTGGATGAACGCGGGGTTGGTTTCCAGAAAGCGGTAGTCGATGGGGCTGCCCTGCTCGTCGAAGATCACCTCGACGACGCAGAAACCCTCGTCCAGCGAGTGGAACAGGGCCTGGTAGCGGGCTTCGCTTTCCCGCAGCGCCGCCTCCGCCGCGGCACGGTCGCGCAGGCGGCCGGCGCGCAACTCGATCTCGCTGAGCGCCCAGGCGCCCAGGTCCGTCAGGAGCAGCACCTCGCGCTCCGTCCACGGCCGGGGCTGAAAATCGACCACGCACAGGGTGGCCAGCGGGGCGGCCGCGCGGGGGGAAAGGATGGGGACGGACAGGTAGGCGATGATGCCGGATTCGCGGGTGGCCGCGTTGTCAGCCACCGCGGGGTGCACGCGTGCGTCCGGCACCACCAGCGGCTCCCCGCTGCGGATCACGTGCTGGCAGTACGAGCGGTCCAGGTGCACCGCCTTGCCCCACGCCTCGCCGCCCACGTGGCTGACGGGGATCTGCCGGTCAGCGGTGATCACGTTCAGCTGCGCGACGGGAACGCCCATCAACTCGGCGGCGGCGCGCACGACGCGGTCCAGCGCGGGAATGGCTCCGCTCGCGACCAGGTCCGCCTCTGCGATCGCCGCGAGCCGGTCCGGCTGCCTGAGGGTGTCGTTCGGGTCGGGCACGGTGCACGGCATGGAGTTCGGGAGATGGCGCGCCGCACGGCTCCGCGGGCGTGGCGCGGCCCGTTCAGCCGCGCAGACGGGCGCTGCGGACAAGTTCCGCGCCATGCGTAGAGATGGCCGGCTCCCCACGAGGGAACCGACCACCCAGACCCCGCGTCAGCGTACTTTCCCCCCGGCCAGCCGCGTGCACCCTGCGGCTCCGCCGCGCGGGCTCCAAGCCGGAGATGCTGCCGCAACGCGCCTGGTCCGTAGCCGTGGCGAGCCGCGGCACGCCATCCACCGATCATCCACAACGATCACCCCGCTTACCGGACGCGGCGCATCCACCACCGATCGAATCGAGATGCGTCTCATCCTCACGCTGGCGATGCGGACCGGCGGGGCAGCGGATCGGCCGGGAGATGCAACTGCGGCCCATCATCCCATTTCGTCGCGCTTAGCGGGCCGAGGCGGGGGGCGGAGGCTCGGGCGGAGCGGGCGTCGAGGACGTGTCCGCGGAGCTTCGGATGCCGTCAGAAGGCTTCTGCGTTTCGCGGCCCAGCACCTTGGCCGCGTAGCCGTTGTCGGGGTTGCCGCCCTTCTTGAGCACGCGGTCCACCGTGCCCGTGCCACGGTTGTAGGCGGTGAGCGCCAGTTCCACGTCGCCCTCGTACCGGTCGATCAGCTCACGCAGGTAGCGGAACCCGATGCGCAGGTTGGTACCGGACTCGCGCAACTCGATCTCCGTAATCCCCTTCTTGAACCAGTTGGCGGTGGGGAGCATGAGCTGGGTGAGGCCGATGGCGCCCACGCGGCTGGTCGCGTAGTCCTTGAACTCGCTCTCCGTGCGCACCAGGCCAAAGGCGAGTTCGGGATCGATCCTGGCGTCAATGGCGGCGGCGTAGATTTCCCTGGCCAGCCCGTCGGAGATCTCGTACCCCATCGCCCGGTACTTGTCGGCCAGGGCGAAGGCCGGGGCGTCCTTGCCGGGCGCCACCGTTTCCACCAGGGCCAGGGGCGCGCGGACCACGTTGGCCGCCATCTTCACCGCCACGCCGTCGCGCACGGCCTGGCCCACCACGCCGCGACGCACCTTGCCGCGGCTGTCGTGCATGCCGCCGGTGAGGACCGCGCCCGACTGCACGGCCAGGGTGCCCAGCAGCAGCGCCTGCACCCCGCGCGAGCGGAGGATGGATCGAAGGTCGTTGGGACGCGCGGCGTGCCTGTTGGTAACCCGGCGGGGACCGCGGCTCTCGTCCATGCTCACGATTATCCTTCTCCTGCCGATTCACGTGCGGGTTTCGCCAGACTTCGGCGCTGCCCCCGGAGCTGTGCGGGGCCGTCCGGCACTGGGTGGAGACAAATTTTCAACCGTCGCGGCGACCGAAAACCCTGCATTCCCGCCGTGGATCTGCGCGGCACACACCGCGGCGGGGGTGAACCGCCGATACAAGGAGCATGCCCCGCAGCGTGGAGCGAACGAGGCTCACACCAATCCATCTCCCCGCGCGTGTCCCGCCGCATTCCACGCCAACCCCGGTGCACCACTGCTGACGTCCCTGATTCCGCCGCGGCCTCGTGCCGTTTGCCGCCTATCCACCTCGATCCATGCGCTCCAACGGTGCTTGGGTGCCCCAACCCGTGCGTGCCGGCACCTGCAACGGAGGTTGGCCTCTGGAGCAGTGCGTCCGAGTCAACCACTGTGCAGAAGGCTGGTTAAACCACTACGGCTCGGCAGCGGTTCACACCCCACTGCGGATTACGAAATGCCTTCCGTCAACTGCCGCCATCCCTCACCTTCCGTCCACCAGACTGCCGCCTGAACGAGCATCGCGGCATACCATGCGGGATGGATTGAGGCGAGTCCGATAAACGGGTCAGTTCCTGGAAGACGAGCAACCACGGCCAGACCGGCGAGTCCGCCGCTGAGGAGAACGCCGGAGACCGGGTAGGCCCAGTCCGGGTTGACCGACCAGAAGAGCAGATAAAGCCCAAGTACAGCAACCGGAAACACGATGAGGACTTGCAGGAGGGAGGACAGCGAAGCGTGGGGCCAAGTCGCGGTGTAAGCGGCAGCTATCAGGGCTGCAGTGAGAATCCGGGGCACGATACGAGTGGCTGTGAGCAGGCGTACAGCGTCGAGCATGGCAGACTCCAGGCAGTGGGTGCGGATACGACGATCTCCTTGGTGATACCCCGCAACACAGTCACCGCTTTTGTCGAAACGGGACACTGATCCGCTGGTGAATCCGCGATCATCGGCCACCCCTTCGCACAGATGTCAGATACGGCCTGCGCAGCGCCGCAGATATCGGCCGAACACCGGCTCGAAGTAGTAATCCGGTGGTCCGTGGTCGCGCAGCACGGCAGCCGCTCGGTCCGACATCCACTCGAGCAACTCGAGACTGTCGTCGCGCACCTGCTCTGGACGTAGCGCCGTGTTGCTGTAGTCGTCCCACGGGGTGATCCGCTCGTAGTGCATGACGCGATTTCGTACCACGAGCAATCGTCTCAGAGTCTTCCTCACGTCGACGACTCCGGCGCCTGTACGATTCGTGAAAACCTCCGCCGAGTAGCGTGGCCAGAGGATTCCAGGCTGCCCGCGGCCGCCACCGACATACTCCGGGTCGAACAGGTACACCCAGAAGCTGAAAGGCAGCTTGGCGACCAGGCGGCCCGGAGTGAATCTGTGGCGCGCCCGCCCGTCCCGATCGCCGAAGCGACGCCGCAGATCTCGCATCACGCTCCGCTTGGCCGCTTCAACCTCCTGCTGGTGATTCGGAATCAGAATCGTGGAGGTTGCATCGAGCCAACACGGGAACTCGTTGTACAGATCAGGCCGGTCGCGGTCGATGGGGTGGTCACGGGCAACCGCCTCATTGATCCGGTTCCGAAGCACCACCTCCACGGCATGGAGGTAGGGATACAGCGCCTGTGAGACCGCGACGTTGCGCAGGTAGCGGCCAAGGAGATCGCGATCGGTGTTGGGACCCGATCTGACGTAATATCCCCCCAGCCGGTCAGTGGACAGGAGAGCGAGTGCTTCCTCGAATCGGGGCTGCATAACCGCTTGCGGTCTGCGTGGAAGTGTGGTAATGTAGGAGCGGAGCCTGAAGGGATCCCCGGCGAAATCCGGCATCTCCCTTGGGACGTCGCGCGGCCCTGCCCACCTCGGTTGGCAGGGCCGCGCTGTTTTGGGATGGGTACGAACCTTTGTGTACGCTCCGGCCATTTCGGCGCGGAACGGCAAGGTAATCGGAGCGTTCTCCGGGCGAAACCCCACATAAAGAACAGGGCCGGGAGATGATCTCCCGGCCCTGTTCCGTTGTCGCGAATCCTGTTTCCTGTCAGCCGCGAACCCTAGAGCAACGCCGCGGCACCACAGCTGTGCGTTACACGTCCAGGAAGCGCACGTACTTGGCGTTCTGCTCGATGAACAGGCGGCGCGGCTCCACCTCTTCGCCCATCAGCTTGGTGAACACGGCGTCGGCCTCCACGGCGTCATCCATGGACACCTGCAGCAGGGTGCGGACGTCCGGGTCCATGGTCGTCTTCCACAGCTGCTCGGGGTTCATCTCCCCCAGGCCCTTGTAGCGCTGCACGTGAATGCCGCGTTGCTCCTTGCCTTCCTCGGCGCCGCCCTTGTAGCGCGCCAGAATCACGTCGCGCTCGGCGTCGCTGTAGGCGTACTGCTCCTGCTTGCCCTTCTTGACCAGGTACAGCGGCGGCTGCGCGATGTACACATAGCCGTTGTCGATCAGTTGCCGCATCTGGCGGAAGAAGAACGTAAGCAGCAGGGTGCGGATGTGGCTGCCGTCCACGTCCGCGTCGGTCATGATGATGACCTTGTGGTAGCGCGCGTTCTTGAGGTCGAACTCGTCCTCGCCGATGCCCGTGCCGATGGCGGTGATGATGGCGCGGATTTCGTCGTTGCTCAGCACCTTGTCGAAGCGCGCCTTTTCCACGTTCAGGATCTTGCCCTTGAGCGGCAGAATCGCCTGGAACTCGCGCTTGCGCCCCTGCTTGGCGCTGCCGCCGGCGCTGTCGCCCTCCACGATGTACAGCTCGGTGAGCTCGGGATTGCTGCTGGAGCAGTCCGCCAGCTTGCCGGGCAGCACGCCCGTTTCCAGCGCGCTCTTCTTGCGCGTAAGGTCGCGCGCCTTGCGGGCGGCCTCGCGGGCGCGGGCGGCGGACACGGCCTTTTCAATGATGGCGCGCCCCACGCCCGGCGTTTCGTCCAGAAACTCGCTCAGCTTCTGGTTGACCACCGTTTCGACGGCGCCCTTGATCTCGCTGTTGCCCAGCTTGGTCTTGGTCTGCCCTTCGAACTGCGGCTCGCGCACCTTTACCGACACCACCGCCGTGAGCCCCTCGCGCACGTCGTCGCCGCTGAGCGAGTCCAGGCCGCCCTTCTTGAACAGGCCGGTCTTGCGGGCGTAGTCGTTGATGCTGCGCGTGAGCGCGGCCTTGAACCCCGTGAGGTGCGTGCCGCCCTCGTGGGTGTTGATGTTGTTGACGAAGGTGAACGTGTTTTCGTTGTAGCCGTCGTCGTACTGCAGCGCCACTTCGATCTCGGCTTCGGGACGGGTGGCTTCGATGTAGATGACGTCGGCGTGCAGCGGCTTGCGGTTGCCGCGCAGGTGCTCCACGAACTCGCGCAGGCCGCCCTCGTAGTGATAGTCGTCCTTGCGCGGCTCGTCGCCGCGCTCGTCGGCCAGCGAGATGCGGACGCCCTTGTTCAGAAACGCCAGCTCGCGAAGGCGGTTGCTGAGCGTATCGAACGAGTAGACCGTTTCCTCAAAGATCTGCGCGTCGGGCTTGAACGACACCGTGGTGCCGGTGGTGTCCGTGGTGCCGGTGACGGTCAGCTCGCTGGTCTTGTCGCCGCGGCTGAAGGCGATCTCGTGCACCTTGCCGTCGCGGCGCACGGTGACGCGCAGCCACTCGGAAAGCGCGTTCACCACGCTGACGCCCACGCCGTGCAGGCCGCCGGACACCTTGTAGGAGCCTTCGCCCTCGTTGTCGAACTTGCCGCCGGCGTGCAGCATGGTGAGCGCCATTTCCACGCCCGTCATGTGCTCGGTGGGGTGCACGTCCACGGGAATGCCGCGTCCGTCGTCCACCACGGTGATGCTGTCGTCGGCGTGGATCGTCACGTCCACCGAGGTCGCGAAGCCGGCCATTGCCTCGTCGATGGAGTTGTCGACGACTTCGTAGACGAGGTGGTGCAGGCCGCGCGTGCTGGTGGACCCGATGTACATGCCCGGGCGCTTGCGGACGGCCTCCAGGCCCTTGAGCACCTGGATCTGTCCTGCGTTGTAGTCCTTCTCGGCGCCGTTGGTAGACATGGCCTCTGGTTGTTGCGGTTGGGGCGGCGGCCGCTGCGGGCCGCCATCAAGCTCTGTTCAATACCCCGAAGCTGTCCCGAATGTTCACGGACAGACCGGGAAAAGAAGTGCGTTAGTGCGGGGTGCGTGAGTGCGGAAGTGGCCTTGGTCCGGCGGACGTTTCAGCGCGGAGGGGGCGGCACCGCCTCAAGTGCCCGGTGCCTGGTCCCTGCGACGATCCCCGTCGATCAACGATCCCGGAAGCGCGCAGAGGTCAGCGGGCAGGCACGGGTTGATGCGTGCTCGCACTCACGCACCCAGCACTCACGCACTTCTGTCCCTCATCCTCCCATCACGAACACGATCTGCTTGATGCGTCCGTCCGTCTTGCCGGCGTTCACGTGCCGCATCAGGTCGGCCTTCATCATGTTCAGCTCCATCATCCACGCCGAGGTGCGCACGGCCACGATCAGCGTTCCCTCGTTCACGCGCAGGGGCTCGGTGACCGCGGCGATGGCCGGGCCCACGCGCTCTTCCCACTCGGGGATGACGGACGCGGCCTCCACCTTGGGCCCAAGGCCGCTGCGCACCAGATAGCGCGACAGCAGATCGCCCAGGGCCTGCGGATTTCCAGCATTCGGATCGCGACGGGTCACGGCAGTCGGGCAACGGGCGGGCACTGCGGGCGGACCGGTCAATCTACCATCCCGCGGCCCCCGGCGAAACCATTCCGGGCGGCGCGGCGGATGCCGGCCCGTCACCCGGGAGGCGCATTCCCCCGCGTCGTGCACAGCGTACTCCTGTAACCATCCGCGAACAGACTCGTGGATCTGTTGACCATTCATAATCCGACATGTTACGCTCAATCTCCGCGATGGCAGAGACGACAACGGGCGATATGACCATGATCAGACACAACCGAACTGTTCGGGCTGCACAGGCCGTCATCCTGGGCAGCATTCTGCTGCAGGCGTGCAGCGACACCCCCACCACGGCCGATGGGGCGGGCCGGAGCAGCGCGGTCCCGCGAGCGACCGCTTCGTCCCTGCAGTCGGGGGTGGATCTCAGCGTTACCTATCCCGGTGGGACGCCGACGCTGGACTGGACCACGGTGTACTCCGGCGACCATGACGTGTACATCCTGCGCGAGGAGCAGATCCAGAACCCCGCCGGTGATTCCTACAGCGAATCCCTGCAGTACCTGGGAACCACCTCCGCCACGACGTTCGCGGATCTGACCGAATCCTACACGCAGGACACCGCGTGGACCTGCGTGACGTCTGACGGGGATGGCGGCACGCTCACCGTGCGGAAATTCTACGTCGTCGTGCCCGCGGCGGCACCCGCCGACGTCTCGAACCGCGCGATGTCCAAGACCATCGACATCGGCGGCTCCTGCTATTCCTGAGATGAACGCCGGGCGTGATGGTGGATCATTCCCGGCAGTTCCGGCCACGATGGTTACGTGAACAGCTGATACCGAACGCCTCCCGCGCACGAATGCGCGGGAGGCGTTCTTCGTCACGAGGACGGGTTTCGGCGATCAATCCTGCAGGATCACGCCGTCGCGGATGCCCCAGCGGGGAAGTGTGTCGCCGCGGACGTGGAAGTCGGTGGGCTTGGGGGAGGTGAGGATGACCTGCCCTCCATCCTCCGTCTCGATCCAGTCGATGATGCGCTGCGAGCGCCCGGGGTCCAGTTCGGCGAACACGTCGTCCAGCAGAATGAGCGGCTGGCGGCCGCGGGCCTCGTGGATCGTTTCCGCCTCCACCATCCGCAGCGCAATGGCGCCGGTGCGCTGCTGGCCGCCGGAGCCGTAGGTACGCAGTTCCAGCACGGCGCCGTCCGCAGACAGCGTGGTGAAGCGCAGGTCGTCGCGGTGCGGGCCCACGAGCGTCATTCCGCGCCGCTGCTCGCGGTCCGCGGCGCGGGCCAGGGCGCCGCGAAAGGCCTCCTGCACCTGCGCCTCGCCCTGCGCCTCGGCCATTTCCGGCGCGGAGGGCGCGTATCCCAGCCGCCCGGGCTGCCCGCCCGCGACGCGCTCGTAGTGCGCGGCGAAGCTGTCCGCCCGCGCCGCCACCCACCGCTGCCGCGCGGCGATCACCCGGCTGCCGGCCAGCACCAGCCCCGCGTCCCACACCTCCACCAGCGCGCGCGAACTTCCCTTGCGCAGCAGCGTGTTGCGTTGGAAGAGCGCCTGCCGGTAGCGCTGCACCGCGCTCAGGTAGCCGGGCTGCGCCAGGGACAGCACGATGTCCAGAAAGCGCCGCCGCCCGCCGGGCCCGCCCGCCACGATCTCCACGTCCGACGGCGAAAAGATCACCGCGCCCACCTGCCCCAGCGCATCGCCCAGCCGCTCCGGCTCGGCGCCGTTCAGCGCCACCTTCTTCTTGCGCGCCCGCCGGTCGAACGCGGCGGAAACGGTGCGGTCGCCGCCCAGGCCGTCGGACAGGCGGGCCTCGGCGCGGAACACCTCTTCGCCGAAGCGCACCAGCTGTTCATCCGGCGCGCCGCGAAAGGAGCGAAAGATTTCCAGGTAGTAGATGGCTTCCAGCAGATTGGTCTTGCCCTGCCCGTTGTCGCCCACCAGCGCCGCGCCCTGCGGCGGAAACTCCACCACCTGCTCGGCGAAGTTGCGGTAGTTGCGAAGATGGAGGCGGGAGAGGAACAAGGGAGGGAAGTGCGTGAGTGCGGGGTGCGTGAGTGCGTGAGTGCGGTCGCGCCTGAGGCGGGGAATGCGTTCCAGTCGGATCAGCGGAAACGCTTGATGCCGCGCTCGCCGATCTGGTACTGAAACGGGCGCGCTTCCGACGCGGCAAGCCGCTTGATCTCCGGCCAGTGCCGGATGGTGGCCTGAATGATCTGGCACAGCCGCGGCGAGCGCTTGCCGGGGAGAAGAAAGAACGCGCCCACGCCGCACTCCCGCAGCGCGGCCGCCTCGTGCGCGTTGCGGGTGATGTTCACGTCGCGCGAGACGATGCACCAGTTCCGGTCGCCGGCGTAGCGGATCCACGTCTCGTCCGGAGTCCCCGGCGCAAAGATCTGGCTCACGTGCATGACCGGCTCGCCCAGGCTGGTGAGCGCGTCCACCAGGCCGGGCGGGAGGTTGGCGTCAAACAGCAGCGTTACGCGGCCCTGCGCCACCGCTCAAACTCCACGGCCAGCTGCACCTGCCGCTCCGGCACCTTGTACAGCCACGAAACACGCCGGAACGCGTCGTCGCCCGCGTAGCCCCGCTCTGCTTCGTACACATCCGCCAGCGTACGCGTGGGAATGCCCACATCCGCCAGAACGGGCGCGCCGAACGAAACCGCGGGATCAACCACGACGCGCGCTTCCCGACCCATGGGCCACCACCGCGTGGGAAGCTCGCGCGGATCGAACTCCAGCTGGCCCAGGTAGGGCTGCACGATGGGCGCGAACGCGTGCTGCCCGTGACCCACCAGCCGTACCAGCGATTCTCTGCCCTCGCCCTCGTCCATGAGCGCGTAGATGCCCTCCGGATCGGCAAAGAAGGTGCGCATGGCGAACGGATGATCCGTATCCAGAATGCGCGCGGCGACTTCCGCGGCTTCGTGAATCAGCTTCCACGGCGCTCCGGCCCTGCGGAAGCCCTTGATGAACATCAGCTCGACCAGTTCCACAAAGGTCAGCGCGCGCTGGCCCTCCCTCTCCGGAAGCTCCGTGCGGATCAGCGGCTCGTACGCAACCGTGGCGCCCTGCCGCAGGCGCGAGTAGCCGAAGGCCCAGCGCCGGACCTCGTCCGGCGGGGTCTTGAGCAGCGCCGCGGCGTCCGCGGGGGAGTAGATGCCTGTTCCGAGCATGCGGATCTCCGGACGGGGGACAGGCCAAAGGTAACCCGAAGGGGATCTCCGGAAAAGAATGTCGTATCCGGCGCCCGTCAGATGTCCACGCCCTCGTGGCGGAGCAGCCAGCGCTTGGTGTCCAGGCTCTTTCCCTCGCCATCCTCGCCGCTGTAGCCGCCGATGCCGTTGGACGCCAGCACGCGGTGGCAGGGGATGACGATGGGGAGCGGGTTGTTGCGGTTCGCCTGGCCGATGGCGCGCGCGGCGCGGCACTCGATCGCCTCCGCCACTTCGCCGTACGTGCGCGTCTGGCCGAAGGGAATCTCGCGCAGCGCCTGCCACACGCGCCGGCGGAACTCCGTGCCCTCCGGCGAGAGCGGCAGGTCAAAGTCGCGGCGCGTGCCCGCGAAGTACTCGCGAAGCTGCTGCGCGATGCGCCACCCCATGGGATCGTCGCGCGTGGGCTCCATCCGCGTGCCGGCCGGCGGGTGCGAGCCCTGCGGCCAGTAGTGAACGCGCCGCAACGCGTCATCGTCGTACTCCACGAACAGCGGGCCCACGGGCGAAGGCAGCAGCAGCCGCCGCACCGCGGACGACGGCTCGAACCGCCGGACGTGCGTCATCGTCATCGACCGAATCTCCTTCTCCGGGATGGATGCGGGGCGACAGATCCGCGCCCCGCATCCGTACACCCGAGCCTACTTTCCGGTGAAGGCGGCGGTCCGCTTCTCCAGGAACGCCGTCATCCCCTCGCGCATGTCGCTGGTGGCCGCGAGCAGGCCGAACAGGTTGCTTTCCAGCGCCAAGCCGTCATCCACCGACATCTCCATCCCGCGCGTGGTGCACTCGATGGCGAGGCCCAGGGCGATAGGGCCGTTGGCGAGAATGACGGACATCATCGCCCGCGCCTCGGTCATGAGCGCGTCCTTCTGCGAGCCCTCTTCCGGCTTGCGCACCACGCGGTTGACGAGGCCGATGCGGTACGCCTCATCCGCCTTGATGAACTGCGCGGTCAGCATCAGCTCCAGCGCGCGGCCCTTGCCCACGATGCGCGGCAGGCGCAGGGTGCCGCCGTAGCCCGGGATGATGCCCAGCTTGACCTCGGGAAGCCCGAACTGCGCGTTCTCGCTCGCGATGCGAAGGTGGCAGGCCAGCGCCAGCTCGCACCCGCCGCCCAGCGCGAACCCGTTGACCGCGGCCAGCACCGGCTTGCGCGAAAGCTCGATCTGGCGGAACACGCGCTGTCCCAGGCGGCTGACCTCGATGCCGTCCACGGGACCCATCTTCGCCAGTTCGGCGATGTCCGCCCCGGCGACGAAGCCCTTTTCGCCCACGCCGGTAAGGATCACGCCGCCCACGTCGTCGCGCCCGGCGATTTCGTCCATCGCCTGGCCCAGTTCGCGGATGGTCTGCTCGTTGAGCGCGTTCAGCTTGTCCGGCCGGTTTACGGACAGCGTGGCGATGCGGTCCTGAACCTCGAGCTGGACGTTCTGGTAGTCGGCCATGAGGGAAGTGCGTGAGTGCTGGGTGCGTGAGTGCGTGGTGCGCGGGCACGGGTGCGGGCACCAAGGTACGCGGGCGCGGGCGGGAGTGCGAGAGGGGCGCTCAGCCGGGCACGCGGGTGGGCGCGTCCGCCGGCTCGTAGCGCGCGATGTAGTCGCCCACGCGCACCTTTCGCGCGGTGTTCGTGCTGGACACGTAGCGCACGGTGCCGTACACGGGCCGTTCCGGACCCCATGCGCGGTCGTAGCGGCCCATGCACCAGAAGATGCCGCTGGCCGAGTTGGGATTGCGCCCGTCCAGCGCCCAGCGGTTGTTGATGTGCAGCATCATCTCCACCGCCTCGCGCGGCGTCCGGGTCCACTCCAGAAAGCGCTTGCCCCACAGGATGCGCAGGTAGTTGTGGATGCGCCCCTCCGCGCGAAGCTGGCCCTGCGTGGCGTTCCACAGCCGGTCGTAGCTGTGCCCCAACTCCAGCTGCTCCCTTGAGAACAAGTGCGGACGCGGATCGCCGGCGTGCTTCTTCAGCGTCGACAGCGCCCACGCGGGGAGCGAGTCGTACTGGTCGTGGCCGTTGATCCAGAACGCCGTGTTGTACGACACTTCGCGCCACGTGATGAACTCCTCCAGGAACGCCTCGGAGTTCGCGCTTACGCCCCACCATCCCTCGCGTTTGCCCGTCGCCTTTTCGCCCAGCCGCTCCGGCGACCACTCTTCGCGGGTGAGCACGTCGTGCAGCACCTGGTGCGGGGAGACGAACCCCCAGTGCAGGTACGGCGACAGCCCGCTGGCGGCATCCTGCTGCGGCTGGTTGCGGCCGTTGGCGTAGCGGTCCAGCCGGTCATCCACAAAGCTGCTCAGCACCTTGCGCCCGTGCTCCGGCCCGCCGCGGAAATCGACGGGCGTCACGTCGTGGTCGATGGGAAGCGCGGCGAGCGAGCCCGGCGTGCCGCGCAGCAGATCGTCCGAGGCGGCGGGCCAGCGCTGGAGGATTTCGGCCGGGAGCGCGTCTAGCCGGGGCAGATCCAGCCTGCGCAGCGGATCGCCGACCGGCGCGCGCGTCAGGTGCGGGCGCAGTTCGCGCTGGAGGAAGCGGCGAAAGTGGTGCGCGTGGCTGAACGGCTTGGGCGCGGCGCGCAGGGGAAGGATGCCGTTGCCGTCGATGGCCTCCACGCGGACGGGCAGACGGGGAGCCGCCGCGGCGAGCATGCGGGGGAGAAAGAAGTCGGGGAATTCGTCGGTGACGACGACGCACGCGCGCGCGGCAAGCGCCTGCAGCAGCCCGCTACCCGCGCCGGGCGACGGTTCCACGTACGGGTGGTGCGTCACGCCGGCCTTGGCGAAGCGCTTCGCGTTGTCCGCCATCGCATCGATCGCGAAGCGGTGAAAGCGGTCCGACGCCCAGGGATACGCCACCCGCAGCGCTTCCAGCACCACGAGCGGCTTGCCGAGCGCGCGCGCCCAGTCGATGGCGCGGTCCAGCGCCCAGCTGTGGTGCGTGCGCCGCGCCATCACCATCCAGTACAGCACGAAGTCGCCGTCCGCGCGCACTTCCGCCTCATTGGCGGCCACGACGCGGGACTCGGGGACGGCGGATTTCAGGTCGGTCATCATGGGGACGGGCGGCACGGGCGACACAAGTGTATCAACCCTGTCCAATCTTTCCGCCGCCGCTCCATCCCGCCAGCCTTGCGCGGCGCGAGGCGAAAACAGCGACTCCGCAGAGACTGCCGGTATACGTTTGTTTTCGAGTGGAAGACTGGCACGTGGGGAGCGACGAGCAAAGAATGTTCTGGCTTCTGCCGGGAAAGTTCCGTACACTGGCTCCGCAGGTCACTCCTACTCCAGCGGAAAAGCGTTCATGTCCAAGGTTGTCATCCAAAAGGCCGGACCTCTTCCCATCTCGGTGAACCTCCCGTGGCCCAGCACCAATACCGTGCTGGTGGCGGTGTCGGGATCGGTGTGGAGCAAGGTACCGAATGCCATGGTGGGCATGAGTGTCACCATTCACGGCGAGATGGCCGGCAAGATGCAGCTCTACGCCAACGATGCTCTCATGCACGTGGCGCTGCCCACGGGCTTCTATGCCGTCCATGGAGATTTCAGCAGCACCACCATCACGCTGGCCGCGGCCAACCCCAATACCGTCGGTGATTCGAACGACACGTTCACCGTCGCGCTGATCTACTGACGGCGTTTCACGTGTGACGGAAAGCGGGAGGATGCTCAGGTTTCCTCCCATTCGCCGGATCTGAAAACAGCGCGGCCCGGACATCGTCTCCGGACCGCGCTGTCGCTTGTTCCCCCGCGTGACGCCATCGCGAGCCCGCGGCTGGCGCGGCTTCGGAGCCGCAGTCCTCGCTGGGGCATCCTCCGCGGGGCTGAAAACCTTGAACCAGCACGCAACGCCGGGATACGTACGTTTCCGCGCGGAAGACTGGCACGTGCAGAGCGATGAGCAGAGAATGTTCTGGCTTCTGCCGGGAAAGTCCCGTACACTGGCTCCGCAGCTCACTCCTACTCCAGCGGAAAAGCGTTCATGTCCCAGGTAATCATCCAGAAGACCGGACCCCTTCCCGTCTCGGCGGTCGTTCCGTGGCCCAGCACTGATACCGTGCTGGTAGCGGTGTCGGGATCGGTGTGGAGCAAGACGCCGGCAACCATGGTGGTCATGAACGTCAACATCAACGACAAGACGATCGGCACGATGCAGATCTGGGCCAACGAGGCCTCCATGCACCTGATGCTGCCCACGGGTTTCTTTCCCGTCACCGGAGGGTACGGCGACACCACCGTCACGCTCAGCGCCGCCAACGGCACGACCGTTTCCGACTCGAACGACACGTTCACCGTCGCGCTGATCTTCTAGACAGCGCCTCATGTGTGACGGGAGGCGGCAGGATGTTCGGCCTCCCGCCCGTTCGCCGGATCGGAAAACAGCGCGGCCCGGAGATGATCTCCGGGCCGCGCTGTTGTTCGTCCCTCGGACTCACGACGTCCGGCTCGTCATCCACGCACGCTCAGGACAACCCGACCGTGTGAGGGGTGATCGTGTAGCCGAACGGGTCGCGGAACGCGAAGTACCGGCCAAACGGCCCGTCTTTCGGCGGAAAGACGATCCGGGTTCCGTGCGCGACCAGATGATCGTGCAGCGCGTCGGCGTCGTCGCAGCCGAACCATATGGCGATTCCCTCGCCCAGCGCGTCCGTTCCCTTCCAATCACCCAGGGGTGTGCGCACGGCGAACGGGATCGGGCTGGTATCAAACACGACGGCGCCGGGAGGGCTGTGGGCGGCGGCTTTCAGCCCGACGACCTCGGTGTAGAAGGTCCGCGCTGCATCCAGATCCTCGGCCTGAATGCCGATGAAGTCGGGTCCGATCAGATGGGGCATTGCGTGTCCTTTCGCGGCATGCGACGTTGATATCAGTGTACTGATGATAATATCAGGGCACTGACACGTCAAGCCACGGGGTAGCCGCATGATGGACGATCCGTTCGCCACGATCGGGTTTGCGCTGAAACTGGCTCAGCAGGCGCTGCGCACCCACATGGACGCCGCGCTGCAGCAGATTGGTCTGACCACGCCACAGTACGCGGTGCTCACCTTTCTGGAGGTGGAACCGGGCGCGTCCAACGCCGCACTCGCGCGCCGCGCCTTTGTGACGCCGCAGACGATGCAGGCCATTCTGGTGGCGCTGGAGCGTGCAGGCCTGGTCTCGCGCACCCCGCATCCTGAACACGGGCGCGTTCAACAGACCGAACTGACGGCGAGTGGCCGCGATGCGCTGAAAGCGGCTTCGGGGATCGTGGCCGATGTGGAAGCGCGCCTGCGGGATGCGTCGGCGCCTCTGGATCCGCGGGATGTGGCTGCGATGCTGTTCCGGCTTGCGGAGGCGCTCCGGTGAGGGCCCTGTACTTCCTGCCCGCGCCAGACGTCATCCCCCGTTGGGCGCTACTTCCCCGCGGCGGTTTTCTGTGGGAGGCCCATTCACCGGCCAGTGCTGCCGGACCGGGCCTCGCTCCAATTCCTTTCCTCCGAATCCCTTTCGGGCGGGGATCGCGGACGAATGGGTCAGGTGACGGAAGCCCGGAATTCCGCATCGGGGCAAGTTGATGGCGTCAGCGGAGCCGCGAATCTGCGCGCACCCGGACACACACATCCATCAACGTTGCCGCCATGAAGAATATCCTTCGCCCCGCGTTCGTCCTGGCCCTGGCCCTCACCGCCGCCTGCGGTGACGGCTCGCCGACCGAAACCACCACCTATCCGTCGGGCTCGCTCTCGTTCAGCTACGCGAGCGACAACTCGCCGCTCAGCGGCAACTTCGCCGCGGTGGGCGCCATTTCGGAGGACGCCGACAACGAGACGTGGGCGGCCGCGGTGCGCCAGGACGGCGGCGCGGTCATGATGGGCAGCGAGGTGTCCGGCTCGGCCGAGAGCGTCGCCATCGTCAGCCTGCCGAACGCCGCGGTCGGCGACACGCCGGTCACGGAGGAGTGCGACACGGCCTGCGCGAGCGTGTCGTTCATCCTGGAAAAGACGGTGGGCGGCGCGACGCGCAACTACATGTGCGACATGACGAGCGGCACCATCAGCGTGAGCACGCTGTCGGCATCGCGCGTGAAGGGCACGTTCTCGGGCACGGGCTACTGCTCGTCGCTGGAAGATGACAACGAGCCGAACATCACCATCACCAACGGCGCGTTCGATACGCCGGTCGTGCTGTCGCCCGTCATCGGCGACTGATCGGCGAACCAGATCACGACGCCCCGCGTCCGCCACCCGGCGGGCGCGGGCGTCGCGCATCCGCCAGAACCACGGACTTCACCAAGCCGGTCGCAAGCGGCTTTCTCTGGCACGCTCTTCGTATTATCCTGCCGTCCACCACGCTCTGTTTGACGAGGCGCCCCGGCGCGGATGCCTGGATCGTGCACCCCATCTGTCCACCAGCGGCGGAAAACGAGGTAACTCGTGCGGCGCGCGTTCTCGTCCGCGGACAGCCACCGTTCCATCAACCGATCGATGAACATCAACAGCAGCGTTGACGCGATGGAAAGCCCCTCGCCCGAGGACGTGGTGCGGACGGTGTTTGCCCTGCTGGAGGCGGGACGCTTTGACGAAGTGGCGGCGTACGTGGACGCGGATGACCTGAAAGGATTGCACCGCGACGCCGAAGCCGCGGCGAACGCACCTCCGCCCCAGCCGTGGACGACGGAAGAGTACATGGCGGGGGAGCCCGGCCTGCCGCGCGAAATCGCCGAGTACTACGCGGAAAGGGACAGGAACTCGTCCCGGCACGAGGTTTCGGTGCTGTCGACGACCTTTGCCCGCGTGCACACCGCCGCCGACCTGCAGGCGCTCGATACGGCGCAGTTGCTCGGCCGGTGGCTGGAAGCGCGCAATCCGCGGCTCATGATCCCGCGCGTGGAGGAAAGGCCCGGAGATCCCGTTCCGGAGACACTGAACGCGCTGCAGGGCCGTCGCGCTGTCATTGGTGCCGCGCTGGAAGACGAGGACACCGCGCACGTGGTCTACCGGACGGCGTTCGCCACGCTTCCACCGGACGAAACGCTGCATGCCGCATCGCTCCGCCGCACGTCCGAGGGGTGGCGGATGCGGTTTCATCCGTACGACTTTCTGGGGGCCGCGTCGTGGAGCGTCAGCTTCAGCCCGGCCGACGCGGACCAGTAGCCTTCGCGCCCAGCGGGCCGATGACCGGCAGCGATGATCCGCCCCGCGCGATTTCCATCATCCGCGACACCCATCTCGCCTCACTCACAACCGCGATCCGGAGATGACGATGGACAGCAGCGCCCCCGCCGCCATGCTCTCGCCCCAGGACGTGGTGCGGACCGTGTTCGATCTGGTGGCGGCGGAGCGCTACGACGAGGTGGCGGCGTACGTGGACGCGGAGGACCTGGAGCGGCTGCGCCCCGACGCGGAAGCCGCCACGCGTGTGCCGGAGCTCATCCCCAAGACGGCGGATGACTGGATGCGGCACGATCCCGAACTGCCCCGCGCCGTGGCCGAGTACTACGTCCGCCGCGCCGGACCGGCCCGCGCGGCCTCGGCCCTGTCCCGCACCTTTGCGGGGGTGGACAGCGCGGAGGAGCTGCAGGCGCTGAGCACGGCGCAGCTGCTGGGCCGGTGGCTTCAGGCCGCCGATCCGCGCTGGATGCTGCGGCAGATGCTGGATGAAGACGCGCGCTCGTCGCCGGAGGCGGCGGACATTCCCGCGGTCCGGCGCGTGGTGGCGGGAGCCACGCTGGAGGAGGACGACACCGCCCACGTGGTGTTCCGCAGCGGCTTTGGCTCCGACCTGCTTCCCATGCTGGAGGTCGCCTCGCTTCGCCGCACCGCGGGGGGTTGGCGAATGCGGTTCGGCAAGCACAACTTTCTGGGAACCATGGCCTTCGGCATCAGCTTCGGCCCCGGCCCGGGCGAGGAGTAGCGGTTCAGCGCCGTCCGGCGCGGCCGCCGTTCAAAGACCAACGGGGAATCGGCTCTCTGCGGCGGCGTCCACTCGGGATCTGCAGGCTTGCAGGCGGTAGGCTCGCGCCCCACCATGAACGTTGGTGATCCGGATCTTGGTCCAACCCGCGATTCACCGTCCTCGGGACAGCAACTCTCCCCGCTGCACATTCAATAGGAGTATCACAATGGAAGACGCACGCCTTCATCATGCCCCGCAACGGCGTCCGAACCCCGTCGTTGCACTCGTGCTCGGCGTAGTTCTGGTGGTGCTGATCGTGTTCGGGATCGACTATCTCACGATCGGACGGCCTGCGGCGGAAGCACTCAATACAGATCCCAGAAACGCGGGCTTCAAATTCTCCGTGCATCGCGAGTACCGCGTCGTACCGGGAGTTCTCGTCATTGATCTTCAGAAAGCCACGGACGTGGCCCCGGTCGACCTCATGCGTGGTTTGTTCATTACCGCCGCGACGCTGCAGAAGCGCGGGGCGGCGTTCGACAATGTGGTTCTCTCCCGCCATGGCACTGAGGTTTTCACTCTCAGCGGTCCAGAGTTTACGAGTATCGGAAAGGCCTATGAAGCGGGGGAGAATCCCGTCTACCTCATCCGCACACTCCCGGAGAAGCTCAGGACGCCCGATGGGGAACCGGCTTTTGGATCCTGGACGGGAGGCTTGCTCGGCGTTGTCGGGCAACAGATGGGTGATGTGTCGACAGCAATGAACCGCTGGGCCGGATTGGCCGAGTAGGTGCCCATCATCGGTGAATCATCCACGTCGCGCGTCCGGCCCGCCAACCCTGGCGCGCCGTGCCGCATCCAAGGCTGAACGCAACCCGCGGGGCGGCTCCGGGTACGCAGGCGCCTGAATCCGCCGTCCGCTCTTTCCTGCATCGACACTCAGCGACCGCATGCATCGCACGATTCCCTTCTGCGCGCTGCTGGCGTCCGCGGCCCTGGCCGCGTGCGGCGGCGGCGCGGACGCGCGCGAAAGCCCGCGCGCCAGCGAACTCGCCGTTCTGCGCCAGACCCCCGCCGTCCTCGCGCCGGAAACCGGGCGGCTGGCGAGCGCCGTCCAGGACTCGCGCCGCACCGCCATCGTGGCCGCGGCGGAGCGCGTTTCGCCCGCCGTGGTGAGCGTGAACGTGGTGCGCCGCGAGCGCGTGGTGCCGCGAACCGTGTGGGAGGAGATGATGCTTCCCCCGGGCGCCGAGCGGCAGGAGGCGGGGCTGGGCTCCGGCTTCATCATCAGCCGCGAGGGGCTGGTGATCACCAACGAGCACGTGGTGCGCGCGGCCACCGAGGTCGTGGTCACCCTCCCCGACGGCCGCGAGTTCGACGCCGAGGTGGTGGGATCGGACGAGGTGAACGACCTGGCGCTCATCCGCATCCGCGGGGGCGCGGACCTTCCCGTGGCGCCGCTGGGCAACAGCGACGGATTGATGATCGGTGAATGGGTGATCGCCATCGGCAACCCGTTCGGATTCCTGCTCAGCAACCCGGAGCCCTCGGTGAGCGCCGGCGTGGTGAGCGCCATCGGCCGCAACATCGTGGGCGGCAGCGGGCAGCGCAGCCTGTCGCTGGACCTGATCCAGACCGACGCCTCCATCAACCCCGGCAACTCTGGCGGCGCGCTGGTGAACGCGCTGGGCGAGGTGGTGGGCGTCAATTCGTCCATCCTCAGCAGCAGCGGCGGCAGCGAGGGGCTGGGCTTCGCCATCCCCATCAACCGGGCGCGGCGGATTGCGCTGGACCTGGCGGATGATGGCAAGGCGCGCCGCGCGTGGATCGGCGCCGAGGTGGAGCCCGTGCGCGCCGAAGGTCCGCGGCGGCTGGCCGGCGTGCGCATCGCCAGCGTGGTTCCCGGCTCCCCCGCGGAGCGCGGCGGCCTGCGCGCGGGGATGACGGTCGCCACGGTAGGCGCCAAGCGCATCCGCACCACGCTGGACTGGCAGGCGGGGCAGCTGAACGCGGCGTACGGCGAGCCGCTGGCGATCCGCGTGGCGGAAAACGGGCGCGAGCGCACCCTCACCATCCGCCCGGGCGACCTGCCCTCGGCCAACGCGGCGCGCATTCAGGCGCTGCGCGATTTTCAGCTGGTGACGCTCACCCCCGCCATCCGCGGCGAGCGCGGGCTGCAGAGCGAGCAGGGCGCGCTCATCGTGGGCCTGTCGGACGCGGCGCGGCAGCTGGGGCTGCGCGAGGGCGACCTGATCCTGCAGATCAACCGCGAGCGCGTGGCCAGCGCCGAGGAAGCGGCGGCCCTGCTGCAGCAGCTGAGCGGGCGCGCCGTGGTGATGTACGTGGAGCGCGAGGGCCGCATCGCCGGCACGCAGTTCATGCTCGGCGGCTGATTGTCCTTCCCGGGCGGAATACGATGACGGGGCGCACAGTGGATGTGCGCCCCGCTTCTTTTCTGTTGATGTCGCGAAATGGAGCGTACAACACGCGCGTGACAACACGCATATCAGCAGTGACCGCAAGGGGATGCATCGAAAAGAAAATGCTTGACCTTGGAAAGCGGCGGATATAGTGTGCGTGGGACCGCGATCCGCGCCGCACCCCGCGGCGGGACCGCGCGCCTTCTCCATCCCCCCGTTCCGGAGTCAGACGATGCAGGCAAATCCCACGATCGTCCCCATCGAAGGCCTGGGCGAAGCGGCCGCGCAGGCGCAGGCGCTGGCCGTTCAGCAGCAGTCGCTGCTGGGCTCCATCGACCCGGGCACCACCTGCGGCATGTACCCGCCGGCGCCGACCTTCGAGCCGTGAGCACGGCCGTGGTGGACCGGCATGCCTCGCCGCCGCTGTGCCCCAGCGCGCCCGCCCGGCTGGACGGGGCGTTCGTGTTCGGGGTGGTGGGCGGCACGCCGGAGGAGCGGCGGGTGGGATACCTGAACGGTCGCGTGCCCGTGACCGACGAGGTGCTGGCCCTGGCCGGCCCCGTGAATCCCGCGGAGGTGTTCCGGTTCGCCGCGCCCTGCGCGGGAAGCGGGTGCTCGCACTTTGACGGCAGCGACTGCCGCCTGGTGACCAAGCTCGTACAGATGACGCCCATCGCGAGCAGGGCGCTGCCCGCGTGCCAGGTGCGTCCGGACTGCCGGTGGTGGAAGCAGGAAGGCAAGTCGGCGTGCATGCGCTGCCCGGCCATCGTCACCGAAACCGCCGGCCGCCCCGAGGCCGAGCGCATGGCCTGCGACCCCGCCGTCTGACATCCCGCCGCATTCGTGCTTTTCGTGGTGCCCGGGACCGCTGGCGGTTCCGGGCACCGTCGCGTCCGGGACCCCGCCGCGCCGGCGATTCTCATCCACGGACCCGGGCTTGCGCAGGGTGGGCAGAAACCCTGACCCGGAGCGGACGTGAGACTCAGGCTGGCGCACCTGTGGGAATCGCTGCGAGCCACCTACTGGTTCATCCCTTCGCTGATGGCGGTGGGCGCGGCCGCGCTGGCGCTGGGGCTGGTGCAGGCGGACCACATGCTTTCCGCGCGGCAGACGGCGGCGCTGGGCTGGGTGTTCAGCGGCGGGCCGGAGGGCGCGCGCTCGCTGCTGGCGATGGTGGCGGGTTCGGTGATGGGCACGGCCGGGGTGACGTTTTCCATCACCATCGCCGCGCTCACGCTGGCCAGCAGCCAGCTGGGCCCGCGGCTGCTGAGCGGCTTCATGCGCGACCGGGGCAACCAGTTCGTCCTGGGAACGTTCATCGCCACCTTCACCTACTGCCTGCTCGTGCTGCGCACCGTCCGCGGCGATGAGGAGGTGACTCGCTTTGTTCCGGCGCTGGCGGTTACCGGAGGGCTGGTGCTGGGACTGGCCAGCCTGGGCGTGCTCATCTACTTCATCCACCACGTGGCGGTCAGCATTCAGGCGCCCAACGTGGTGGCCTCGGTGGGGCGCGAACTGGCGCGCGAGGTGGAGCGGGAGTTCGCCATTCCCGACGGGTCCGAGCCCTCGCTGGACGCCACGCTGCCGGATGGCTTTGACGAGCGGGCGGACGCGGTGCCCAGCCCCGCCGACGGCTACGTGCAGGCGGTGGACGACCGGGGGCTGCTGCGGTTCGCCGAGCGGACGGGAACGCTGCTGGTGGCGGAAATGCGTCCGGGAAGCTTCGTGATCGAGGGCGGGCCGCTGGTGCGGGCCTGGCCGCCGGAGTCGCTGGACGACGAGGGGAGGCGGGCCCTGCGCGCCTGCTTTGTCATCGGCTCGCAGCGCACGGCGGAGCAGGACGTGGAATTCGCGGTGGACCAGCTGGTGGAAGTCGCGGTGCGCGCGCTATCGCCGGCCATCAACGATCCCTTTACCGCCATGGGCTCGCTGGACTGGCTGGGGGCCGCGCTCTGTCGCGCGGCGCGGGGGCGGACGCCGTACTCCTTTGTTCGCGGGGCGGATGGCGAGGTGCGCGTGGTGCAGCGCTGCCCCATCCGCTTCGTCGGCCTTGTTGACGCGGCGTTCAACCAGATCCGCCAGTTCGGGGCGCGGTCTCCGGCGGTGGTGCTGCGCATGCTGGAAACGATTCATGCGGTGCTCCGCTGCACGCGCGGCGATCCGGACGAGGTCGACGCGCTGGTGCGCCACGCGGAAATGGTTCACCGCGCCGGAATGGACGGCGCCGCGGAACCCCGCGACCGCGCCGACATCGAGGACCGCTACCGCGACGTGCTCTACGCCGCGCGCGACCTGCTGGCCCGCGTGACGGCGGGTGCGGCCGCGGATGGATGATGGTTCATATTGCCTGAACAGCGTGGGAGCACGATGACGGACAGGGGAACCGCGCTGGTCACCGGCGCGTCGGGCGGCATCGGGGCGGAGCTGGCGGAGTGCTTTGCCCGCGACGGGTGGGACGTCATCCTGGTCGCGCGCAGCCGCGAGGGGCTGGAGCGCGTGGGCGAATCGCTTTCCGCCCGATACGGCGTGCGGCACCATGTCGTTCCGGCGGACCTCGCCAATCCCGCGGCACCGCCCGCGCTGCTGAACGCCGTGCGGCAGATCGGCGTGCCCGTGGACGCGCTGGTGAACAACGCCGGCTTCGGCCTGGCGGGGACGTTCGTGGATGTCGGAGAAGGGGAGCCCACGGCGCTTCCGCGCGAGTTGGAGATGCTGCAGGTGAACATCGTGGCGCTCACGCATCTCACCAAGCTGTTTCTGCCCGGGATGGTGGAGCGGCGGCGCGGATACGTGATGAACGTCGCCTCCACCGCGGCGTTCCAGCCGGGGCCGCTGATGGCCGTGTACTACGCCAGCAAGGCGTACGTGCTCAGCTTTTCCGAGGCGCTGTCGGTGGAGATGGAGGGCACGGGCGTGTCGGTGACGGCGCTGTGCCCGGGCGCCACCCGCACCGAGTTCCAGGTGGCGGCGGGGATGGAGAACTCGCGCCTGTTCCGCGGCGCGCAGGTGATGACGGCCGGCGACGTGGCCCGGGCGGGCTACGCGGCGATGCGCGCGGGAAAGCCGCTCGTCATCACCGGCGCCGTGAACCGGGTGATGGCGTTCGGCACCCGCTTCATTCCGCGGCGGCTCGCGGCGCGCGTGGCCAGGCTGGCGCAGCAGGACGCTTGACCGCGGGCTCTCGTCTGGCGGCATGCGCGGTCAACTGCCCTCACGCGGAGGTCGCGGGGGTACGCGGAGGTACGCGGGGGAGTGTGGGGGCAATACGTCGGAGCCCGGCTGCTCTGCGCCCTCTGCTCATCCCCCGAATACCATTCTGAGGAGCGTGTTGAGAACTCTCGGTGCAGTCAACGGTGTGGCCGAAGCGTCCGCGTCGCCGCTCGCTCAGGAGGGCACAGGCGACTGTTCCCGGCGCAAGCGCATGTCATTCTCAGGGAAGCGTGCGCCGCCTTCTCCGCCGCGCCGAACTCTGTGCGATCGAAGGATCTACTCGCCGCCGAGCCAACGTCGCGTAACGCACGCCCGTTCTCGCGGGGAAAGCAGATCCTTCGTCGGCGCCAGGATTCGGCGCGGTGAAAAACGTGGCCGGCGCCTCCTCAGAATGACGCCTTGCGGCGTCAGCCGGCCGTTGGGCCGAATCTGAGCCAGAACAGACGGGGGTTTCTCAACACCTCTGTCCGGCGCGGCGCTCGGCGGATGACGGTCAGCGGGCCAGGTTGATGTTCACGTACTCCGGCTCGCCGGTGACGTCGCGATCCACGCAGTCGCGCAGCCAGTCGGGGAGAACGACCTCCGTGTCCTCCGACGGAAGCTCGATCTCCGCCAGATACAGCTCGCGGTCGCGGAACTGGTCGATCTCCCACGTGAAGTCGCCCTGCTGCACCCGGTAGCGGATCTTCTGCACCCGCCGGCCGCGCGTCAGGGACCACAGGCGGCGGAAGATGAGTTCCGTCGTCTCTTCCTCCAGTTCCATCCGGCTGATCCCCGACCCCATCTTGATCGTCCGGTAGAACCGCGACTTGCGGTCGCGCCGGACGCGGCGGACGCGCTCGTTCAGCCGCTCGCCGGGAACGTAGCCCTGCGCGATGTCGGTCTTGATGGCGCCTTCCGGAAGCACGGGCATGGTGTGCAGCAGGTACTTGCGCTCGATCTCGCGGTCGTCGCCGCCCGCGCGAAGGCGCGCCACCAGCGCTGCCACCTCGGTAAAGAACGGCTGCGCGTTCTCGCCCAGCCACTCCGATTCCACCTCGGCGTAGCGGGCGTGCACCTCGGCGTCCGCCACGCCGGCCAGCGCTTCAAGGCCCGGCCGCGCCTCGTCGTCATCATCATCCAGATCGCCCAGCGCGTCGGCGATAACCCCGGCGGCCACGTGGGCGTCGTGCATCTGGCCCAGCACCTCCTGCAGCGCCTTGATCCGCTTGACCAGCGCGGAGGCACCGGGCATCTCGCCGGAAAACGGCTCCACCAGGTAGCGCAGGCGCTTGGCGGCGATGCGGCCTTCGTGCGCCACCTCCTGCATCTCCACGCCGCGCACCTCGCCCAGCCGCTCGCGAAGCTGCGCCGCGTGCAGTTCCACCAGATCGGCCAGCACCAGGCTCATCCGCGGAAGTTCGCGCGGGTCATCGAGCGAGACGTGGCTGGTGTAGTGCTCCAGGCGATCCTGAAGCCGCCGCCGCTCGCGCGAAAAATCGTGCGCCACCTCTTCGCGCAGCGCGGTGCCGAGCCTGGCCTGCCGCTTCCGCAGGCGCCTGTCCAGCCACTCCGCGCCCGCCGTCCCGTCCTCGCCAATGCCTTCGCGGCGCGACTCCACCCATTCGATGAGGACTTCGCCGTCGCGGCTGTCGCCGGTGGCGTGGGCCAGCTTGCGCAGGCGGCGCCGGTCGCGCCCGCCGATGGACTCGTCCACGTGGTCGGCGTATGCACGCAGGGTGCTGCGCAGCCGGCGGATGGCGACGCGGAAGTCGTGCAGCGCCTCGGCATCGGCGGGGTCGTCCAGGCGGACGCGCGCGGCATCCGCCTCCTCCAGAAAGTGCAGGGCCAGCCAGCGCGCGGCGCGGGGCGCGGACAGGTCCAGCAGCGCGGCCGCGCCCTTCATTCCGCCTCGCCCAGCGTGCGGAGCATGCGCGGCGTAAGCGCCCACGAGAGCACCGCGTTGCCACCCGCCGGCGGATCGTCAAAGTCCAGCAGGACCGCGCCGCCCTTGCGGAATTCCACGAACGAGTCGTTGCGCCCCGTCAGCAGCCATCCGGCCAGAAAGCCCAGGTGCGGCTCATGGCCCACCACGGCGACGGTGGTGCCGGGCTTCTGCGAGCGCAGCCAGCCCAGCAGTTCATCCGGCCGCCGCTCCGGCGACAGTTCGGCGAGCGTGTCGATGCGCAGATCGCTGTATTCCGCCGCCACGATTTCCGCCGTCTGCGACGCGCGCACCAGCGGCGACGAGGCCAGCACGTCGATGCGCGGCACCACGGCCGCAAGGCCGCGCGCGGCGCGCTTCATCTTCTTTCGCCCGTCGTCCGTCAGCGGGCGCTGCGTGTCGGGCCTGCCCGTTCCCGCCCACTCGTCGCGCGTGCCCGCCACGCCATGCCGAATCACCAGCAGCTTCATTCCGTGCTCCTCCTCGTCATCCCCACCACCCGGCTCCTGTTACGCGCGCCGGCCTGATCGTTACACGGTATTGCAGGATTCGTCCCGAACGCGCGGCGGTGGACTTTCGGTGTGGATGGTGTGCATCACGGTGGCCCCCACCCGGGCCGGCACCACCGGCCCAACCTCCCCCAAAAAAGACTGGGGGAGGGTTGGGGCAGGGCAGAAAGTCCGGCAGACATCGCGAGAATCAGCGCGGGCGCGATTGTCTTGAGCGAATGAATCCGCCGCTCCAACAGCGGTAAGCCCCGACACATGGCCGCTGTCGCGTCCACGTTCGGGGCTTCAACCGCGTATCGGCAGACGGCCGGCATCCGCGCGACCCGCCAGCCGCGCCCGGGGAAAGCAGATCCTTCGTCGGCGCCAACGTGCGGCGGGGCGGAAGGAGCGGCCGGCGCCGCCTCAGGATGACGCCGGGGGGCGTGTCGTTCGGGATGGGGTATGCCGGAGAAGTGTTTATCCGCGGCGGGGCTGCGATCCGCGTCACCTCGACACGATGACGCGTACGACGAAGGGTCGGTGTCCGCACGATGGTGGCGTGCGGCGCGACGACATGGCGGTGGGGCAGTGCTGCCGATCGCGATCAGTCGTCCCAGGCGTCGTCGGCGGCGTCGAGAGTGACGTCGGCGGCGCCGTCCGGGCCGTAGGCGACGTGGACGGTCCACGGGCGGCAGCAGACCTGGCAGTCTTCCACGTACTCCTGGCGCGGCCCGCTCCCCGGATCCAGCGCGATCTCCATCTCCTCGCCGCAGTAGGGACAGGTGACCGCCGCGTCCATGTCCGCCGTGCCGTCGCCGAGGGGAAAGTCCGCGTCCAGCTCGGGATCGTCCTCGTCGGGCGGAATCTGAATGAAGATCATCGATCGGATCAAAGGTCAGAGAAACACATCGTCCGCACGCGCCAAGCTGCGCGACCCAGACCGAACCCGCCGCCGCAGTCCGCGCAGGCGGACTTCGTGTTGTTCCAGCGGCGGATTCATTCGCTCCTGGACGGGCGGACGCTCCGATGTTTGCCGGAACGCACGACTTCGGCTCCGCGGCCGCGTGGCTCCGCAGACCGCGCCCATGCGTCGGTCCCACTCCGCGCAAGCGGACTTCGCGCCGTTGTTGCCGCGACTTCCGTCGCCCCGGCGCGCCCACGGACGGTCCAATCCCCATCAACATAACCCGCTCGCCAAGCCCGCCGCGCTTGCCGGGGCGGCACCACGGTGGGTACAATCCGTGGGTCCGGGTTGATGTACGGCTCCGCGCCGCCCATCGCCCGGACCTCCGAAGCACGATCCCGATCCACCCCGCTGGAGGTGTTGATGACCGCATTCCGCCTTTCCCCCGTGTTCGCCACGCTGGCCCTCGCCGCCACGCTGGGCGCCTGCGGCCAGCAGCAGCCCGCGCCCGAACAGACCCCGGCCGCCGCTCCGGCCACCGCCCCCGCCGCGACGCCCGCGGCCGCCCCGGCCGGCGCCCCGCGCGCCGTGGCCAGCCCGCGCGACACAGCGCGCGCCTCGCTCGCCGGACACATGGTGATGGTGGACTACGGCCGTCCGTTCATGCGCGGCCGCGCCATCATGGGCGGGCTGGTTCCGTACGGGCAGGTGTGGCGCACGGGGGCCAACGCGGCCACCACGCTGGTGACCGCCCGCGACATCAGCATCAGCGGAACGCGCATCCCGGCCGGCACCTACACGCTGTACACCCTTCCGGGCGAGCGCGACTGGCAGCTGATCGTCAACCGCCAGACGGGGCAGTGGGGCACCGAGTACAAGCAGGAGCAGGACCTGGCCCGCATCCCCCTGCGCATGGAGCGCACGGCGGCGCCGGTGGAGCAGTTCACCATCCAGCTGCAGCCGTCCGGAACCGGGCTCAACCTGGTGATGGAATGGGAGAACACGCGCCTGGTGGCCCCCGTCCAGCCTGCCGCGTGACGGACCGCATGGAAACCGCATATCGCACCGCGCCCCACGCGGAGCCGTTCCGCCGCTTCGGCGAGTGGATGGAGCGCGTGGTGGCGGCACAGGTGAAGGAGCCGACCGCCATGTCGCTGGCGACGGCGGACGAGCGGGGCCGTCCGTCCAACCGCATGGTGCTGCTCAAGGGATTCGACGAGCGCGGCTTCGTCTTCTACACCAACCTGGAAAGCCGCAAGGGGCGGGAACTGGCGGCCAACCCGCACGCGGCGCTCTGCCTGTTCTGGCAGCCGCTGGAGCTGCAGGTGCGCATCGAGGGCGCGGTGGAGTCCGTCACCGCGGACGAGGCGGACGAGTACTACAACTCGCGCGCGCGGGGCAGCCGCATCGGTGCGTGGGCCAGCAGCCAGAGCCGCCCGCTGGCCTCGTACGACGAACTGATGCAGCGCGTGCACGACTACGAAGCGCGCTTCGCGGAAGGCGACATCCCGCGTCCGCCGCACTGGTCGGGGTTCCGGGTGGTTCCGGAGCGCATTGAGTTCTGGCAGGGCCGCGCCAGCCGCCTGCACGAGCGCGAGCGGTTCGAAAAAGACGCGTCGCAGCCGGACGTATGGCGCGTGCAGAACCTGTATCCGTGAGCGGTTCGCCGGCAGGGTTCGGGAGTAAAGGGCGCGCACTCACGCACTGACGCACCCAGCACTCACGCACCCAGCACTCACGCACTTCTGTTCCGGGCGTGTCCCCGCTGCGCGGGGTCGGGCTTCGCGCGCCGTAGGCAACGATACAGCTGTTGCCAACGGCGCCGAGCCCCCGGTTCGCGCCACGGTTGATCTCGTCGAGCGAAGTCGAGGCACGCGCGAACCGGGTTCTCGGCCCTCCGGGCGCGAATCCCTCACGCGTGGCGCCACCCTCGCTCGCGTCCGCCCGCCCCGCATGACAACAAGAAGCGGCCCCGCGCATCCGCGCGGGGCCGCTTCTCATCGTCCGCAAACCGTGGTGTTACTCGCCCAGCACCGTCGTGCCGATGGTGCGGATGACTTCGCGGGCGCGGGCCACGGCGGCGCGGGTGCGGGCCAGCAGCGCCGCCTCGGACTCCGGGAGCGCCGCGATCACGTCGGCCGCCGCGCTGTTCCCGCCCGTGCCCTCCGCCGGCGCGGAACGCGTGCGTGCCGCGGCGGATTCCGTGCGCGCCTCCTCGGGAACCGCGGGGCGCACGATGGTTTCCCCGCGATCCGCGGCGGAGGATGCGGCCAGCGAGGTCAGGTTGGCTGCATGGCTCGCGTTGGCGGCGTCGGACGCGCGCGTTTCGCTGGGCGAAGGACTGTCGCGGGGCGTAACCTTGCCCGAGTGCGCGGCCTGCCGCAGCCAGTTGGCCATTTCCTGGTCCGGCGCATCCTCCCACCCATGAGGAATGGGCCGCAGGCGCAGCCGTCCCCCGGTGCTTTCAAACGTCAGCCATCCGCCGGCAAAGGGCGCGCGGACGTTGGCCGTATCGCCCGGCCGCGTCTCCCACACCTGCCAGAAGACGCCATCGTCGTCCGTGAATTCCCGGTACGCCATCCGTAGCTGCCGATCTGCCTGTTGCGCGATGATGAACGGCCGCGGACGCGGCCGCCAGTATGTCCTGCAAGGATCGCTTCTTCTCCGGGATCCGGAAAGGCCCCGGCGGCTACTCGTCCGCCACGCCGCAGCTTCCCTCGGCGTAGACGGGCCCCTCGCCGGGTCCGGCCACGCGAAACCAGCGGCGCGGCCCCTGGTCGTTCACCAGAAAGCAGACGCATGACGGCAAGGGAAGCGGCGCGCGAAAGTGGATGTGCATCCGCCGCAGCGCCGCCGCGTCGCCGTGCAGGCAGTGCTCGATGAGCGTGTGCGCCGCCCGCGCCGCCGTGGCGTACCCGTGCAGGATGGGCGCGCGGAACCCGAACGGCCGCGCCGTGACGCCCCACAGGTGGATGGGATTGTAATCGCCCGAGACACGCGCGTACCGCCGCCCCGCGCCGCCCGGCAGATCCCAGCGCACCAGTTCCACCCATCCCGATTCCGGCACGTCCGGCACCGGCGGGGCAGGGCGCGGCGCCTCGGCGGGAAGGCCGTGCGCGTCGCTGCGCACTTGGAACACGGAGGTGGACTGCGAGCACAACTGCCCCGCGCCCAGCCAGTTGCGGGCGAGCACCGTCAATCGCAGCCCGCGCCGCACCCGCTCCACGCGCTCCAGTTCCACGCGGCACTTCACCACGTCTCCCGCCAGCAGGGGCCGCGCGCACACCAGGTCTGTGGACACGTGCACAAAGGCGCCCAGCGGAAGCGGCCGCTCCAGCCCCGCGAACATCTCCAGAGACAGCGCCGTCTCCCACGTGGCGGCAAAGAAGGGGGGCGCCGCCGGGCGCGCGCTGCCGAACGCCTCAATCCCGTCGCCCGCGGTGGCCCGGGCATACGCCTGCACGCGGCGCGGGTCGATGGCGATATTCGAGCGTTCCAGCGCCACCTTGCGGCGCGGCGTGGCAAAGTCCGGCGAGGCCGCGGTCCCGCGCGCCTGAATGCCGCGCGCCATCATGCGCACCATGGAGCGCAGGGGCGAGGGCGCCTTGCCGTCCGGACCGCGTTCGGCGTTCATGCGCGCAGCAGCTGCACGGCGACGCGGCGGTCGCGCGGGCCGTCGAACTCGGCCAGGTACACGCCCTGCCACGTCCCCAGCACCGGCCTTCCGCCGCTGACGATGACGGAAAGCGAGGGGCCGAAGAAGCTGGTCTTGAGGTGGCTGTCGCTGTTGCCCTCGGCGTGCCGGTAGAACGGCTCGTCTTTGGGAATCAGCCGGTCCAGCTTGGCGAGAACGTCGTGCACCACGTCGGGGTCGGCGTTCTCGTTGATGGTGAGGCCGGCCGTGGTGTGCAGGCTCTGCAGCACCGCCACGCCCTCGTCCACGCCGGAGCGGGCGATAAGGGCGCGCAGCGGCTCAGTGATTTCCACCAGGTCGCCGCGGCGGTGGGTGCGGACGCGGATTTCTTGCATGGCGGCCGGTTCTTTCGTTTCCCGACGTTCGCGGGCGCGGAGCAACTCTGGAAAGATGCCCGTCCGCCGCGGCCGGGCGCAACACCGCAGTTCTACACCGTTTCACGCGGAGGACGCGGGGGGTGGCGGGGGAACGCGGGGAAACGAAAGGGAAGGGCATCACGCAGAGTCACCAGAGTTAGCAGCAAGAGATCGGGGAATGACGGAAATCCTCCAATCCTGTCCGTTCTTTTCAACTCTGTAGCTGCTTTTTCGCAGTTCCCCCGCGTTCCTCCGCTCCCCCCGCGTCCCCCGCGTGAAACGGTGTAGAACTCTGCCCCGCGCCTCAGTTCAGGGACGGGTCGCCGGTGGGCGTGGCTTCCACGATCAGCGGCGCCTCGCGCACCTCGTTCTCGATGCGCACGATGAACCGGTACACGCCCGGCGCGGGAAACTGGATTCCCACCAGGTTGAACAGCTGGTTGAACGTCGTGAACTCGCCCGCGGGCACGACGGGCGCGCCGATCTCGCCGTTCGCCTCAAAGATCACCGTGCCGTCCGGCGCCTCCATGGTGATTCCGACGGGGAACGTACGCCCTCCATCCGCCGCGTCGGCCTGCACGCGGAACGCAAAAATCAGCTTGGGATGCACAACCGGGAACGCCGCCGCGGCGATCCGGTCAAAGATCCCCAGCACGTTCAGCTTGCCTTCCTGCGAGACGTTGGCTTCGTCCGCCAGGATCGCCATCGGAATCTTCACGAAAATACTCTCTGGTTCAGCGGGCTTCGGGCGCCGGACAGGTGTCCAGCCCCTTTCGCACCCACATGGATATTACGCGTGCCTGCTCGGGAAGCGAGTCGGCGGGGAGCCGCGCGGCCCGCCACTGCGACGTCGCGGCCGTGTCCAGCCCGAAGCTGATGCCCGGCGCGGAGGGCGTCCACACGGCGACCTTGCCTTCGCCCACGCCCGCGCACAGCTGGCCGTAGCGCGCCCGCAGGTCCGCCAGGGTGGCGCCCACCTGCACCCCCGCGCCCGTGCGAAGCCCCGCCGTGTCCACCACGATCCGGTCGATGACTCCGCCCGCCAGGACGAGCGTCACCGGGTTGCCGGCCAGCGCCACGGCCAGCCCGCGCTCCGTCATCCCCTCCGCGCCGCGCCACGAGGTGTCGCGCGCTTCCGGGCAGAGGGTGCGCACGTCCGCGGGCTTCATCCCCAGCCGCACCGGGCCGATGCCGTAGCGGGAGACGGCCACGTCGCGAATCCCTCCGCATCCGCCGCTCACCACGGCGGAGCCGGCGCGGATGCGGATAGTGTCGGCCCGGGCGATGATCTCTCTGCCATCCGCCCCCACCAGCCGCGCTCCGATGGCGAAGCGGCTCACCGAGTCCGCGGCGGAGGCGGGGCGGCCGCGCGGGGCCGGCGGCGTGCGGACGGCCTGCGCAAACTCCGCGCTCTGCCCCGGCGCCAGCGTCCCCACGGTGAATCGGACCGTCGTGTCGCCCGTGGCGGCGCGCGCGGCGGGCTGAAAGCCGCGGCTGGCGGCAAACGCTTCGGCGGCCTCGGCGGCGGAGTCGCGCAGCTGCACCCCGGCGCCGATGGACAGGGCGAGCGTGGCGCCGGAAAGCGGCTGCAGCGTTCCGTTCACCACGGTGACGCGCAGCGTGTCGTCCTCGTTCCACGCCCAGTCGGTGGCCACGTACAGCCGCAGTTCCACCTCGCGCGGCACCGTGCCCAGGTCGTCCGCCGGCGGTGCCTGCGCCTGTTCCACGGCGCGGTCGCGGCACGCCGCGGCGGCCAGCGCCACCGCCGAAACCCGCAGCGCGCGCCGCAGCGCCGCCCTCACCCGCATCATCCCCATCATCATCCGTCCGTTCCGGGTCCGCATTCCCGCGCGTCGCGGCGGGGGGGAGAACATGGGGCGCGGCCGGGCCGTGCGCGAGTCCCGCTTTTGCGTGGCGGCGCGCATCCCTATGTTGTGCACCCGCGCCGGGGCCGCCCGCGCGCGCCACCCGGGTTGAGGGAACCGATGCCGGAGCAGGACAACCCCACGCTGAACGTCGCGCAGCGCACGCGCACCAGCACCGAAGACGAGCGGCTGCTGCAGTCGCCCACCGAATCGCCCAGCACGGACGACTTTACGCGCTCCGACCCGTGGCGCGTGTTCCGCATCATGGGCGAGTTCGTGGAAGGCTTCGACAACCTGGCGCGCATCGGCCCGGCCGTCACCATCTTCGGCTCCGCGCGCACGCCGCCGGACCATCCGGAATACGCCGCCGCGCGTCACACGGCGCGGCTGCTGGGCGAACAGGGGTTCGCCATCATCACGGGCGGCGGGCCGGGCGTCATGCAGGCGGCCAACCAGGGCGCGCGCGAGGCCGGCGCGCTCTCCATCGGCTGCAACATCGAGCTTCCGTTCGAGCAGGGGATCAACCCCTACGTGGACGTCGCCATCAACTTCCGGTACTTCTTCGTCCGCAAGACGATGTTCGTGAAGTACGCGGAAGCGTTCATCATCTTTCCCGGCGGATTCGGGACGATGGATGAGCTGTTCGAGGCGCTCACGCTCATCCAGACCGGCAAGGTGCGCGACTTCCCGGTCATCCTCGTAGGCCGGGCGTACTGGGCGGGGCTGGTGGACTGGATCCGCGACACGCTGCTGACCGAGGGCAAGATTTCGCCGGACGACGTGGACCTGCTGATGGTGACGGATTCGCCGGAAGAGGCGGTTGCGGCCATCGAAAAGTGCTACCTGTCCAACTGCTCCGCCGCCGGCCGTCCCGACCACCGCGCCGCCAAGCCGCGCCGCGGACCCGCGCCCATTGCCGAAGCGAAGACGGATGGCGCCGGACCGCCTCCCGCTTCCCCCGCGAACACCGCGGCGGACCCGGAGAAGCACGACGCACAGTAGGGGAAGTGCGTGAGTGCTGGGTGCGTGAGTGCGTGAGTGCGAGGGATTCGGGCTACGGGCTGCCGAGGGATGCGCGGAGGGCGGCGAGCATGCGGGCGATCTCGCGGCAGTGCGCGTGGAGCGATTCCGCGTCGGCGGCGGTGAGGTAGCCCAGGTCGGACGCCAGGTACACCTGGCTCTGCACCTCAAAGACGGAGCCCCGGGCGATCGCGATAAAGTTGCGCATCTCGGCACGGCTGTAGCGTCCGAATCCTTCGGCGATGTTGGACATCACCGAAACCGATGCGCGGCGGATCTGGTCGCGCAGTCCGAAGTCGCGGGCGAACGGCCCCGCCGTCGTGGAGCGGTACACCATGACGCACAGCTCGCGGGACCGCCGCCACACGACGAGGTCCTCGAAAGAGCGCACAGGCATTGGCAGTCTTCCGGTTGCAGGATGAACGGTGATCGGCTGACCGCGCCACAGTGGCGGCCGGTCGCACTCACGCACTAACGCACCCCGCACTCACGCACTTCCCTTCCTATGTCTCAGAAGAGCAAATTCCTCAGTGGCAAGCGGATCGATCCGCGGCCGATCAAGCCCGGGCTGACCGTCACCGACCTGGTGGACGGGACCTTTCAGGCGTACAACGCCGCGCGGCTGCGGGAAGGCTGCCACCTGCTCACCCGCAAGATGCTGGATGACGATGTCACCGTCGGCCTTACCATGACCGGCGCGCTCACCCCCGCCGGCCTGGGGATGAGCTCCGTCATTCCGCTCATCGAAGCCGGGTTCGTGGACTGGATCATCAGCACCGGCGCCAACCTGTACCACGACACGCACTTCGGCATCGGGCTGGACCTGCGGCAGGGGAACGCGCAGATCTCCGACACCATCCTGCGCGAAGAGGAAGTCGTCCGCATCTACGACATCTTCTTCGACTACTCGGTGCTGCTGGACACGGACGCGTTCTTTCGAAAGATCATCGCCGCGGAGGAGTTCCAGAAGCCGATGTCCACGGCGGAGTTCCACTACCTGTGCGGCAAGTACGTGGCGGCGCGCGAGGCGGAGCTGGGCATCGGCCGCAAGTCGCTGCTGGCCGCGGCGTACGAGCACGCGGTGCCCATCTACACCTCGTCCCCCGGCGACTCGTCCATCGGAATGAACGTGGCCGCCAAGGCGCTGCAGGGAAACAAGCTGATGTTCGACGTCAACGCCGATGTCAACGAGACCGCGGCCATCGTCCTCGAGGCCAAGCGTAGCGGCGGCAAGAGCGCCATCTGGATCCTGGGCGGCGGCAGCCCCAAGAACTTCGCGCTGCAGACGGAGCCGCAGATTCAGGAGGTGATGGGGATCGACGAGCGCGGGCACGACTACTTTCTGCAGATCACCGACGCCCGGCCGGACACCGGCGGCCTGAGCGGCGCCACCCCGGCGGAGGCCGTCAGCTGGGGCAAGATCGATCCGGACCGGCTGCCGGACGCGGTGGTCTGCTACCTGGACAGCACCGTCGCCCTGCCGATCCTGACGGCGTACGCCATGGACAACCACGCCCCGCGCACCCCCAAGCGCCTGTACGACCGGCGCGAGGCGATGATGGACCGCATCCGCGCGGAATACGACAAGAGCGAGCGCAACGAGGCCTCGCAGGACACCGCCCGCGAGCACGCCGTGCACGAAGGCGGCATGCTGGACCGCGATCGCTGATCCGCGCCCCGCGCGATGCACGGAACCCCTGGTCCGCCGCGGCGGATCAGGGGTTCCGCTTTCACGGCGGATGGCGATTGACGGAGCTGGCGGTTTGGGAGAGATTCCAAACCGTTGTTCCCCTTCGATGGGCCGCTTCCGGCGGCGATCCTTCTCTGCTCCCCCCGTTCGCGTTTTCCATGAAGCACCGCATTTTCGCCGCGATCGGCCTCGCGCTGTCGTTCGCCGCCCCGCTCGCCGCGCAGGAGGCGTTTCGCCCCGATCTGCCGCGCAACGCCGACGTCAACGACTGGCAGGCGTACTACGACTACGGCGTGCAGGCCATGCGGCTGGCGCCGGAGCGCTCCGCGGACGCCTTCTACTGGGCGGCCCGGCTGGACCCGTCGCGCGCGGAGCCGCTCTTCGGGCAGTGGGCCGCGTTCTACGCCCGCAGCCCGCAGACGTTTGAAGAAAAGATGCAGGGCATTCCGGAGGTCTGGAATCGCCCGGACGTGATCGCGGCGGATTCGCTGGCCATCCGCGCGGAGTTCCGCAACCCGTTCGTGCACCGCGGGCTGGAAGTGCTGGTGTGGGACAAGGTGCCGGGCTTCTGGAACGCCACGCGCGAGAACATCGCGTGGGCGGCGTACAATGAGAACAACCTGGTCGTCGCGCTCCGCCACTTCAACCGGCTGGTCGCCGGGGCCGGGCCGCGCGACGTGCGCCGCCTGCGCTACTGGCGTGCGCTCACCTACGTGAGCGCCGGGCAGTTCGACAGCGCGCTGGTGGACATGAACTTTCTGCTGGCCAGCGCCCGCTCTGACGAGCAGCGCTACCTGATGCGCGGGGCGGACAGCAAGGAGCTGCTGGAGTACAGCATCGGCATGCTGGAGCTGGCCCGCGGCAACGTGGACGCGGCCAAGGAAGCCATGCTGCGCGCCATGGTGGAGAACGCCGGCTTCTACGCGGCCCACGCGGAGCTCGGCCGCATCGCCATGGCGCAGGGCAACGCCGAGGAGGCGGTGAGCGAGTACAGCCAGGCCGTGGAGCTGAATGGCACGGACGGCCTGATCCGCCACCAGTACGCGCAGGCGCTTTCCGCCGCCGGCCGCCACGACGACGCGGTGCTGGAGTATCGCCGCGCGCAGCAGCTGGAGCCGTACTACGCCGACATCGACCTGCACCTGGCCGTGGCGCTGGAAAGGGCGGGGAAGACGCCGGAGGCGCTGGTTTCCTACCGCCGCTTCGTGCAGCGTGCACCGCGCCGCAGCGCCGAGCAGATCACCCGCGTGCAGGCCCGCATCCGCACCGTGGAAGCCGCCGCCGGCGGGCAGTAGGCAGGCGCGGCCGGGCCGATAATCCGAAGACAAAGGAACCGCACCGGGAGCCTGCTCCGGTGCGGTTCTTTTTTCGTTCGATGGATCTCCGGCGATTCGCCAGCCGGCGTCGCTCGAACGCTCTGGCAACTGCCCTCACGCGGAGGACGCGGCGGTGGCGGAGGTGCGCGGGGGAACGGAGGGGGCCGGCCCTGATTGCTGCCGGGTTACGCGCTCCCGCGCCGCTGCCGGCCGGCGCGCGGATCGCCGCCGGAGGTGAGGTCGTCCTGCCGCACGTCCAGCACCTCCAGCGCCTCGGCCGCGGCTTCGGCACCGGCGCCGTAGAGAAAGACCGGGACGCCGGCGAGGCGAATGGCCTCCGCCACGTCGATGCGGTCCTCAAAGGCGCACACCAGCTCGTACTCGTCCCGCAGCCGGGCCACCGCCTCCACCTTGAAGTATCCCGCCGGCCGCCGCTCCCCCTCGGGACGCATGATCAGCCGGTCGTAGTCCGTGAGCCCGTTCGCTTCCAGCCAGCGCTCGGTCTTGGGCCGGGTGTACTCCGGGCGTCCGGTAAGGAACAGGACGCGGATTCCGGCGGCGTGCATGGCGCGCAGCACCTCCATGCTCGCGGCGATGGGCGGGTCCTTGTCGATGGCGTCGAAGTACGATTCCCAGTCCCGCGCCCGCCCGTGCTCCACCTCCACGAAGTGCGCGCGCGCGGCGTCATCCGACAGGGTTCCGTCCAGATCCCAGATCATGGCGCGCGGAAGGCGCCCGGCCCGCGATGGCGGGCCGGGCGCGGATTCCTCCCCGCCGGACGTGTCCCGCGATTCGTGCGGGTCCGTGCCGGTGGCGGCCATCAGCCCTTTCTGGGCTTGGACGGACGAACCTCGATGCGCGACGGAAGCGTGCGCGGGTTCATGGCCAGCAGGTCCATGACGATCGCCGCGATGTCTTCCGGCTGGATCTTCCACGCGCCCTGGTCCGACGGCTGGTTGCCGTTGAAGTGCGTTTCCACCGAACCGGGCATGATGCAGCTCACGCGGATGTCCTGGTCGCGCAGGTCCAGCATCATCGCCTCGCTGAAGCCCAGCAGCCCGAACTTGCTGGCGTTGTACGCCGCGCCCCCCGCGAACGGGTTCTTTCCCGCCAGCGAGCCGATGTTGATGATCCACCCGCCGCCGCGCTTCTTCATCAGCGGAACGGCCTCGCGGCAGCAGTAGAACACGCCGGTGAGGTTGGTGTCCAGCACGGTGCTCCAGTCTTCCACCGACATCTGGTCGATGGGGCCGAAGATGCCCACGCCGGCGTTGTTGATCAGGATGTCCACGCCGCCCAGCTGGTCGGCCGCGGCGGCCATCACCCGCTGCACGTCGGCGTGCTCGCGCTGGTCGGCGGCGATCCCCGCCACCTTGCCGGAGCCGCAGAAATCCAGCTTTTCCGCGGCGGCGCGCACCTCGTCCTCGTGGCGCGACGTGATCAGCACGTTGGCGTCGGCCTTGGCCAGCGCCTCGGCGATCGCGTAGCCGATCCCCTTGCTTCCCCCCGTCACCACCGCCGTCCTGCCCTGAAGCGCTCCCGCCATCGGTTCTCCACCCGTGTTGCGTGTACGATGCCGGCTCGTGTAGTGCCGGCGACTCGGTTCCGGTCGCGGGTGGGCGCAAGTCGCAGGCCCCGCACCCGGCAACGTGTCCGCGCGCCGCGCGGGATGATGCGGATGTTGAGGAAACGACGAGACCCGCGGCATCATCGGATGCGCGCGGGTCTTTCAGTCGATGATGATCATTTCAAGCTGGAAACGGTGTCCCAGCACCCGGATTCCGCCAGCGACGGCGTTCAGGGGATCCCGGCCACCTTGTGCGTCTGCACCGAAAGCCGCCACGGCGGGCCCAGTTGCATGACCGTGTGGATGACTTCTCCGTAGTTGGGGCCGCCCACCGCCGGGACGTCCACCGCCTGCAGAAAGTAGTGGCCGAAGCGGGTCTCCGAGGCAATCCGCCGCACCGCGTCGGCGTTCGGCGTGATGCCCGCGGTGGACGTGCCGGTAAAGAGCAGCTTCAGTTCATCCCCGTCCTTCTGCGCGAACTCGGGCTGCTTGGGCGACACGGTCAGCCAGTCCACCAGCGAGCGGTCCACCGGGCGGGAGCCGTTGCTTTCCATGCTGATGCGATAGCCGCGGGCCCGCAGCGCGTCGGAAAGCGGGCGGTCGAACTGCAGGCTGGGCTCGCCGCCGGTGGCCACCAGCAGCAGCCCCGGAACTTCCCCGCCGAATCCTTCTTCCGCCACCTGCCGCACCAGCGCCAGCGTGCCCTCCAGGTCCAGCGTGTACTCCGCCTTTACCCAGTCGGTGTCGCACCACGGGCACACGTCGTATCCCAGGTTGCACCCCGCAAAGCGCAGGAACACCGCGGGTGACCCCGCCTGCGCGCCCTCGCCCTGCAGGGTGGCGAACACTTCCTTGATTGCGTACTTCCTGGCCATCTCGCCCCGCTGCGTTGTTCAATCACCCGCGTTCCGCGCCCAAGCTAACACGGCGCGCCCCCGCGCTCCACTCCCGCACCTCTCCCGACACCCCGCAGGCCCGGGCAGGGCGGGGGGCAGATGGGGCGATGCTGTCCCATGTAGTACCCCGGCGTCCCCATCAGATCCCGTCCACACCTGCCGCAAGAGGGGGATAAATCCTGTGCTGGCAACAAATTCATGTTTACGGCGGCCATGGCCCCGCGCTTGCCCGAAACGGCCTGCGCAGACGCCCGACCCGGGCGTGTCTCAAGGGGGGACAGCGAACGGCCCCGTAGTCGAAATCCTCATCCGCAGCACCCTTCCCGCCATACGCCCGCACCACCGGCCTTCCCACGCCGTCCACGCTGCCACCTCCCCCTCTGGGCCCGGAGCCTCCCCGCTCCGGGCCCTGTTTTTTTCTTCCCGATGTAGCAGTCGCGCAACTATCGCCGCATGTGCAGGGTACCAGCGCCCATGCTCCGCGGAACCGACGCGGCGGCATCAAATGCCAATCGTACCTGTGTGGGGAGGGATGAGGATGAGGCCGATGAGAACCAGCATCACCGCGCTCGCGCTTGCCGCGGCCGCTCTGGCCGTGAACGCCCGCGCGGCGGATGCGCAGACCACGCCGCCCGTGCTGCGCGTGACGGGAACCGGTGAGGTGCGTGCCGCGCCGGACCAGGCCGTCGCCGACTTCGCGGTGGAAACGCGTGGTTCTACCGCGCGCGAGGCCGGGGCGCAGAACGCGCAGACCATGGAGCGCGTGATCGCCGCGCTGGTGCGGGCCGGCGTGCCTCGCGACCGCATCGACACCCGCGACTACAACGTGTATCCCGAGTACGATCCCCGGCCGCGTCCGGAGGGCGGCGAGCCGCCCGTGATCGGCTACCGCGTCAACAACACGGTGTCTGCCACGCTGTACGAACTGGACCGCGTGGGCACGGTGATCGACGCGGCGCTGGCCTCTGGCGTGAACCGGGTGAACGGGGTGCGCTTCGGGCTGCGCGACCCGCAGCGCTTTCGCCAGCAGGCCATCGCCGACGCGGTGCGCCGCGCGCGGGCGGATGCGGAGGCCATGGCCGGCGCGCTGAACCTGCAGCTGGGCCTGGTGCGCGAGGCGCAGACCGGCGCGGACGTGTACGCGCCGCCCCCGCCGATGCCGCAGGCGATGATGGCGCGCGCGGAGATGGCGTCCGACGCGGTGACGCCCATCACCCCGGGCGAACTGACGGTGCGGGCGACGGTGTCGGTGGTCTACGCCGTCTCGCAGATGATGTAGCCGTCATCGATGGCGAACAGAAGCGCGGCCCGGGAGCGAGTCTCCCCGGGCCGCGCTTCGTTTTTCATCCACCCGTGCCGTTGTTGCCCGGCGGTGGTTGCCGGCGGGCGCGGGGTCAGTTGCAGATGATAGGGCGCCCGGGCTGGCCCACGTTGAAGGCGACCGTCAGCGGCACGAGAGAACCGAACACGCCGCGCCCGTCGCCCACCACGCTGGAGATGCGCACCTGCCCGGACGGGTTGAACGATCCGCCGCGCGCGCCGTTGATGTAATTGCGGTCCGCCGCGGCGATCACGATTTCCGCGCGCACGCCCGGGGGCAGGCCGGTCTGCAGGTAGCGAAGCAGCCGCTGGTCCAGCGAAAAGCGGTCGAACACGCCGAAGTCGCCGGGCAGCACCAGCGTCGTATCGCCGGACGAAATGGCCAGCCCCGTCAGTTCCAGTTCCGCGGGGGCGCGCAGGCTGTCCGGCGCCACGCGGTCCAGCCCGGTGATCAGGAGCGGCGCCAGGTAGCCGTACGCGCCGCGCGACTCGGTCCACACCACCGGCAGCGCCTCACCGCCGGGAATGGTGCACTCCCTGGGTCCGTCGCGCAGACGCGAGCGATACGGAAACTGCAGGATGGCGAACGGGGTGGGAACGTGCGTGCGCCCCCGCGCCGTCTCGCCGCCGGTGGTGATGACGGTGAGGTCGTACACGGAGTCGGGGAGCACCCAGTAGCCGTCCGCGGAGGCGGAACGGTAGCAGGTGGCCTGAATATCCACCGAGTCCGCCGTGGCGTACAGCGGGTCCACCGACAGGCACTGGCTGGTGGGCACCATCTCAAAGTCGTGCCGCGCGCCCGCGTTGCCCGTGACGAACACCTGCGCGTCCGGCTCGCCGGGGGACAGGGCGCCGCGCACGGAGCGGTGTAGCAGAATGCGCTGGTCCGGGCGGTCGCTGCGCAGCACGCCCTCCACGATCAGCACGTCGTCGCCGCCGGCTTCCGTCACGTCGGCGATGGTGCAGCCGGTGCAGGCCAGCGCGACCGCCGCCACGATCCATCGGTGTACAATCCGCATCAGCATCCTTCTGGTACGTCATTCGAGCAGAACCGGCGGAGCGCGTCACGCCGGTCATCATCATCCATGTTGCGACAGCGCTGGACGATTACGCCGATTCGGTCAGCGTGTAGTCGTACGGCCAGCGGTCGTCGTCCCGCTGCGTTCCGGTGATGAAACAGCGGTGGCGCAGCAGTTCGTCGCGCTCCGCCGCGCCCAGGCCGGGGTCCGCGTCGGGCTGATGGCGCGCGGCGCCCGCGTTGTAGTGCAGCGCGCCATCCAGCGCGTAGTCGCGGCGGAACGCGGTGCGCCACTGCGAGTTGGAGCCCCAGCCGGCGCTCAGGTCGGTGGTGGGGCGATGGTTGCGCGCGAACGCCCAGTACAGCGTGGACCGCGCCGCGCGCACCGGATCCACCCTCGCACGTCCCGCCACGATCGCGCATCCCGCGCGGGAGATGAGCAGCGGCCCCAGCATGCATCCCGGCCAGTAGATCCGCTCCACGCGCGGCGGATCGTCGTCGTCCACGGCCGGCTGCACGCTCACGATCTCGTGATGGAAGGGATGGAAGTCATCCCGCTCCACCCTTTGCAGCCCGAGGCCGTCGAGAAACGCGGCGTACTCCTCCGCGCTTACCGGGGCGATCTTCCACGCAGGATGCGCCACCGGCGGTGCAAACGAGAGCTGCAGCAGCTGGATGATCCGCGACAGCGCGTACAGCCGCCAGGACTCCTCCACGGCCATCGGCGGGATCGGCCGGCCGGGGCGGCGGGCAATCGTCTCCAGCCACCGCCGTTCCGCGTCGTTCGCCGCAAGCCACGGGCGCAGCACCTCACCGAACAGCGCGCCGCCCTCGTACGCGAGCAGCTGATCGTAGAGCCGGGCGTATGTAAGCTGGTCCGCGTGCATCCCGTCATCCGAACGGTTGAGGTTCTCCGCGTAAGCCGCCGTTCATCATCGATCCCGCCGCCCATCCGACGAACGCGCGGTTCATCCAAAGGATCACCATCACCCTCCGCGACATCCCCGATCCGCCATCGCACGGGCGATGTTCATCATCCAATCAAACCGACGGAAGCCCACCATCCGCCATCCGCCGGACGATCAGAAGCTCGCCTCGAAGCCGATGCTGGGGAGCAGGGGGAACATGCTGATCCCGGAGCGCGTGGCCGGGTTCTCGTTGTAGTTGTACGAGTAGAACAGCACGTTCTTCTTGTTGTAGCCGTTCAGCACCTGCAGGTACGGCGTGAACGTGCCCCAGCGCCGCTGGTACGTGCGGCGCACCGTGATGTCCACCCGGTGGTAGGCCGGGTAGCGCTCGCGGTTGCGGTCCGCCAGAACCACGTAGTACGGGATCTCCGGATCGTCCGTCTCCGGCCGGGGCAGCCGGTATCCGCCATTGGCGATGTCCGTGTCAAACCCCACCACCTGCGCCACCGGCCGCGTAAAGGGCGTTCCCGAGCCGTAGTTCCACCGCACGCCCAGCTCCGTGCTGCGCGAAACGTCGTACTGCAGCACCACGTCCACGTCCACGCGGCGGTCAAAGATGGGCGCGTACGTCACCGTCTGCGGCACGCCGTCCAGCCCGGCCGCCTGTGGGTCGGGAAAGGTGCGGCTGGCCTTGAGCAGGCTGATGGTGGTCCACCCGTTCAGCCGGCCGGTGGTGCGGCGCAGAAGCAGGTCGGCGCCGTACGAATCGCCGTCGCCCACCAGCAGGTCGTCGCCAATGAAGTTGGGGTCGTCGCCGGGGTTGAGGTCCGTGACGCCGTCGTAGCCTCGATAGTAGCCTTCCAGCGACGCGAACCACCGCTCGCCCCAGTACTTTTCAATCCCCACCTGCACCTGGTCGCTCACCACCGGCGGCACGTACTCGTCCGCCAGCACCCAGGTGTCGTTGCTGATGGGGAGCGCCTCGTCACGGATGGAGTGCAGAAACTGCACGTAGCGGCCGACCGCCACCTTGACCGCCGCGTCGCGCTCCGCGCCCAGAAAGCGCTTGACCGCCACGCGGGGCGACGGGATCAGGCAGGTGCGGTTGGCGCGCGGCTGCACCGCGGAGGGGTCGTCGGGAAAGTAATCCGGCCGCCCGCCGGACGCGCAGGCGCCCGCGTTGGTCCGCGCCACGTCCACGCGCAGCCCCGGCTCCACGATCCACAGCGGCGACGGCTGCCAGCGCAGCTGCCCGTACGCGGCGGAAAACAGCCCGGCGTTCTTCGCCTCGAAGAACACGGTTCCGCCGGACTGGCCCAGGTTGCTGTAGCTCACCCGGTTCAGCTCGCCGCCGGTCTGCAGCGTGAGCCGCGGGCTGATCTGGCGCGTAAAGTCGCTGCGCAGCGCCGCTTCCTGCACGCTGGAGCCGAAGCGCGTGTCGGCGAAGTCGGGAAAGCCCAGCGTTTCGCCGTAGCGCGACACGCCCAGCCGCGTCTCCGACACCCACCGGCTCCCCAGCGGCTGCGTCCACCGCAGGCCGGCCACGTCGTTGCCCCAGTTCCAGCGGATCTTGAGCACGCTCTGCGCGTCCTCCTCATCGCCCGGCGGATCGAAATCCGACAGGTCCAGCACGTCGCGCCCGCGGTAGCCGGTAAACTGAAGCTGGCCCCCGCCGCGCGTTTCAATGGCGGCGCCGGCCTGCACGTCCGTCAGGTGATACGGAAAATCCGTCACGGGCCGCAGCAGCGCGTCGAAGTACGAGCGCCGGGCGGAAAAGAGCCAGCCGCCCTTCTGCCCGCCGAGCGAGCGCGAGATGGCCCTGGGCAGGTCCGAGTGCACGGCGATGCGCGAGGCCAGGACCGAGATCCCCGTCTCCGCGTGCAGATCGCCCTCGCCCGGCTTGGTTTCGATGGTGAGCACCGACGAAACGCGCCCGCCGTACTGCGCGCCGAACCCGCCGGACAGCAGCTCCGCCCGCGCGATCACGTCGCTGTTGAAGACGCTGAACAGCCCGCCCAGGTGAAACGGGTTGAAGACGGGAAACCCGTCCAGCAGGATCAGGTTCTGGTCCGACGAGCCGCCGCGCACGTTGAACGCGCTGGAAAAGTCCGAGGTCGACACCACGCCGGGAAGCACCTCCACCGCGCGCAGCACGTCCGCCTCGCCCAGCCCAGGAAGCATCTTGATCTCGTCGCCGCTGATGACGCGCGCGGTGACGCCGGCCTCCGTCTCAAAGCGGGTGCGTTCGCGCTGCGTCTCGCGCGGGCTGCGCACTTCGATGGTTTCCAGCAGGATGGGCGCCTCCACCAGCCGCAGCTCCGCCCGGGTGTCCCCGCTGGCGGCGACGGACACGGACTGCCGCGCATCGCCGAATCCCACCCGCGACGCGCGCAGGTTCCACGTTCCCGCGCGCAGCCCGGGGATGCGGAAGGTGCCGTCCGCGTCCGTCGTGGTGGTGCGGCGCCCGTTGCCGCTGGCGGGGCGCGCCTCCACGCCGGCGCCGGGCACGGGGTCGCCCGTGGGGCCCAGCACGCGCCCGGCCACCGCGCCTCCCGGCTGCGCCCACGCGGGGCGCGCCGCCAGAACGAGCAGAAGCACGAGAAAGAGAGAAACCCGCGTCCGTCGCGCGCGGGGAAGGTTCATGCGATGCATCAGGTGGATTCGGCTCTGGGACGCGTTCGTGCGCGGGGCAACCGGGGATCTACGCCGTCCACCGCGAAAAGGTCCGTGAAGGGTCGTGTACCCTTGACCCGCGCGTGCCCGTGACGGAGTTTGGTCACGGCCGACGGCGTTCGCGAAGGCCGGCGCCCCGCGCGCCCTCACCCCGGATCCGAGTTCGTGATGGAGTTGACCCGCAGGCGGCTGGTAAGCATCCGCCGCTTCGTACCCATCGACCGCATCCGCGAATACGCGGAACTGTGGATTGCGCTGCACCGCGCGGCCACGGCCAAGGGCGCGCACGCCTGGCACTTCGCCTCGGCGGACCAGCAGAACGTCTACATGGAGTTCCTGGAGTTCGGCGGCGACGCCGACGTTCGCGGCGACCCCGACACCGTTGCCGCCATCAAGGCGCTGCACGAAGCGTTCGGCGATCCGTATCCCACGCCCATGACGCTGGAAGAATGGGTTGAACTTCCCGCCCCGCCACCAGACCTGCTCCAGTGAGCGACCGCGACCGTCTGCTTCAGCTGCTGCTTGAGCGTTCGTTCCGCACCGGGGACTTTGTCCTCGCGTCCGGGGCTCGCAGCCGCTACTACATCGACTGCCGCACCACCACCACGCACGCCGAAGGACAGGCGCTGGTGGGGCGGATGGGGCTGGACCTGCTGCGCGAGGCCGGCCTGGCGCCCGAAACCGTGGGCGGCCTGACGATGGGCGCCGATCCCATGGCGTACGCCGTGGCGCACGCGTCGTGGCTGGCCGGGGCGCCCGTGCACTCGTTTTCCGTCCGCAAGGAGCCCAAGGCGCACGGCACCGGCAAGCGCGTGGAAGGTAGCTTCGCCCCCGGGCAGCGCGTGGTGATCGTGGAAGACGTGATTACCAGCGGCAAGAGCGCGCTGCAGGCCTGCGACGCCGTGGAGGCCGAGGGCGGCGTGATTCTGGGCGTGATGGCCCTGGTGGACCGCGAGGCGGGCGGGCGCGAGGTGATCGAGGCGCGCTATCCCGTCCACGTCCTCTACCGCGTCAGCGAACTTCTCGCCGCCGTGGAGGGCTGAGAACACCGTTTCACGCGGAGGACGCGGGGACAGAGCGGAGGTACGCGGGGGACTGCAACGGATCAAGTTCCTCAGGCAGAGCCGCAGAGCCGCAGAGCCGCAGAGCCGCAGAGCCGCAGAGACGCAGAGACGCAGAGACGCAGAGGGAACAAAGGGAGAGGGCCGATCCGGGTGGGTCGGCTCTCTTTTTCTGTTCTCTGCTCCTCTGCTGCTCTGCGTGAGATTGTTGTCGCTTGATGGATGCATCTGGCCCCGGCGCACCCCGGCGGGTAGCTTGCCGCCGCTCGAAAGTTCATCAACCTCCCCCGGCACGGAAGCGCACAACGATGGCGAAAGTCGCGGTCATTCCCGGCGACGGCGTCGGCAAGGAAGTCACCCGCGAGGCGCTCAAGGCGCTGCGCGCGGTGCTCGACGGCAGCGGTTTCGACCTGGACCTGGTGGAGTGGCCGCACGGCGCCGACCGCTACCTGGAAACCGGCGAGGCCATCACCGACGCCGAGTTCGACGATCTGCGGCAGAACTACCAGGCCATTCTGCTGGGCGCGCTGGGCGACGCGCGCGTGCCGGGCAACGAGCACGCACGGCAGATTCTGCTGGGCATGCGCTTTCGCCTGGACCTGTTCGTCAACTTCCGCCCCGTGCGCCTGTTTCACGAGCGCCTGACCCCGCTGCGCGACAAGGGCCCGGACGACGTGCAGATGGTCATCTTCCGCGAAAACACCGAGGGCGTGTACGTGGGGATGGGCGGCAACTTCAAGCAGGGCACGCCCGACGAGGTCGCCGTCCAGGAAGACGTGAACACGCGCAAGGGCGTGGAGCGCATCATCCGCGCGGCGTTCGAGTACGCGCGGGCCAACGGCCTCACGCGCGTGACCATGTCCGACAAGGCCAACGCGATGGAGTTCGCTGGCGGGCTGTGGCGGCGCGTGTTCAAGATCGTCGCGGCCGAGTACGCGGACATCGAGAGCGAGGCGCTGTACGTGGACATGCTGGCCATGGACATGGTGCGCCGTCCTGAGCGCTATCAGGTGATCGTGACCGGCAACCTGTTCGGCGACATCCTGAGCGACCTGGGCGCGCAGCTGGCGGGCGGGCTGGGGCTCTCCCCCTCCGGCAACATCCACCCGGGGCGCATCGGGCTGTTCGAGCCGGTGCACGGCTCCGCGCCGGACCTGGCGGGGAAGGACCTGGCCAACCCGTTCGCCGCCGTGCTCACCGCCGGGCTCATGCTGGAGCACCTGGGCCGCCCCGCCGAGGCCGTGCGCATGGAGAACGCCGTCCGCGCCTGCATCGAGGCCGGGGAGACCACCGCGGATCTCGGCGGCACCCTGGGCACCGCCGCCGCCGGAGACGCCATCGTCCGCCGCCTGCAGGCCTCCGCCTGATCCGCTCTACCTGAGTACCGGGACGACAGGCGCCTCCGCCTGTCGTCCACTCCGGCGCGAGCACCGCACCGGTGACGCATTCCGTGAGGGACAGCCATGTCGGAGCAACTCGCGCTTCCCGTCCAGCCGCGTTCGCCCGTGCTCGAGTTGCGGGATGCGCTCGAGGCGGACTGGCCCCATATCCTGGCGGCTCGTGAGCGGGCCGCCAGAATGTATGAGCGTGTCCAGATTCTCTCCTATCCGTTCGTGCCGCGCGATACCTCGCTGGTCCTTTTCGGCTCGCTGGCCCGCGCTGAGTTCACGCACGGCAGTGATGTCGACTGGACACTTCTGGTGGATGGTCCCGCCGACCCCGACCACTGGGACCTGACTCAGCGGCTCCGCTCGAAGTTCACTGCGGCGCGCATCAAGCCCCCCAGCCCCGGCGGACCATTCGGCAGGCTTACCTTCAGCCACGACCTCATCCACAGGATCGGCGGGGACAACGACACGAATCAGAACACGACGCAGCGCCTGCTCCTTCTCCTGGAATCGCGACCGACCAGCAATCGCGATGCGTACGACCGGGTAATTGCGAACGTGCTCACACGGTACGTGGAAGAAGACCTCCTCGGTCCCGCCGAGTCGCCGTTCCGGGTGCCCCGTTTTCTGCTGAACGATTTTGCCCGGTATTGGCGCACGATGGCGGTAGACTTTGCCCACAAGCGCCGGGAGCGGCAGGCGGACCAGTGGGCAGTTCGTACGACCAAGCTGCGGTTTTCCCGAAAGCTTCTTCACACCGCGGGACTGCTGAGCTGCTTTCTGTGCCGGGAAGCGTTTAAGGAGGAGAAATCCGTTGCGCGGTTTCACGACGCGAAGCTTGTGGTAGATTATCTGGCCCGGCTTCTGGGAACTACGCCACTGGACATCGTGGCGCGTGTCGTGCTAGACTATTTCGGGAAAGATTCGGGTGCCGCGAATCGGCTCTTCGGTGCGTACGATTCGTTTCTCGGACTGCTCGACGATGAGGATAAGCGCGAGCGGCTCAAGAACCTCTCCCCCGGCGATGCGGATTCCGACCCGCTGTACAGGGAGGCGAGCGCGCTCGGAAAGGCATTTCAGGACGCTTTGGGAGAAATTTTCTTTTCCGAGCCTCTGAGGGACTTCACTATCCGCTACGGAGTCTTCTGATGGAGACTATCGGTTTCTCCACCGGATCGCTGGGCCGCTCCGACTTTCACGCGGCGCTGGACGTACTGGGTGAGCATCCCGTGGGCGCGGTGGAATTGTCTGCCCTTCGATCGCACGAGCTTCGGCCGCTTCTGGCCGCGATTCCGCGTCTGGACCTGTCGCGCTACTCCCACGTCTCCATCCATGCGCCCAGCACGTTTTCGGCGGATGAGGAGCGCGAGATCGCCATGCTGCTGGCGCCGTGGGCCGCGCGCGGGTGGAGCATCGTCGTCCACCCCGATGCGATCCGGGACTTTGGCCTGTGGGCGGAACTCGGCCCCGGTCTGAGCATCGAGAACATGGATGTCCGCAAGCCGTGCGGGCGGAACACTGGCGAACTTGAGGCGATCTTCGCCCGCCTTCCGGATGCTGGATTCTGCTTCGATATCGCGCATGCGTGGCAGTTCGATCCGTCCATGCGGGAAGCGGCGCGGCTGCTGGAAGCGTTCGCGCACCGGCTGTCGCACGTACATCTCAGCGAGCTGGATGCGCGCAGCCGGCACGTGCGGCTGAGCGATGCTGGCGTCCGCGCCTTTCAGCCGCTGGCGAGCCTGATTTCCCCCGAGGTGCCGGTCATCATTGAATCCGAGGTCGAGGCCTGGGAGGTGGCGTCCGAACTGGGGATGTGCCTGCAGGCCACGGGGCGCGAACTCGCGGTCGTCTGACGCGCCGCGCGCAGACGGAAAGGACCCCGCTCGACCGAGCGGGGCCCGTTCTGCGTTCCGGATGATCATCCGGCTCCCGCCACCCACCGCATCACCTGCTGGCTGCGATGCCGGCGAGGATTAGGTCGATGCCGGCCAGGAACTGCTCGCGGTCGTCGTGCTCCCGCAGCTGCGCCGCCACCCGACGCACGAACGGATACTCCGCGGGCGCCAGCTGCTCCCAACGCTCCGCCATGGTCGCCAGGAAGGCGGACCGGTCCGACTCGCGCGGCAGGAGGCGTGCGCCCGCGGCGTACTGCCCCGACAGGCCGAGGATGTAGTTCACCAGCGCGGACGCGCAGTTGAACTGCTCCCGCTCCGGCACGCCCAGCGCCTCAAGCTGCGCGCCGACGTGCTCAAGGATCTGCATCACCGCCGGCTGCCACGGCTCGCGGGACAGCTGCGTCCCCACCCACGGATGCGCGTCGATCACGTCGAACACGCCCAGCGCGATCGCCCGCACCGCCTCCCGCGGCTCCGCGCCTCTGGCCCCCTCGGTCATCGCGCGGGCGAGGACGTCGCGGGTGGTCGTCGCGAGCAGGTCGTCCTTGTTGGCGACGTGCCAGTAGATCGCGCCGCTCCCCGTTTGCAGCCGCGCCGCGAGCGTGCGAAAGGTCAGCGCGCTCTCGCCCTCCGCGTCCAGGATCTCGATCGCGGCCTCCACGATGCGCTCCCGTGAAAGCGCGTCCGTACGCCGTTCCGCCCGCTGCGCCCTGTCCGCCATGCATCTCCCTTGACAGTCGTGGAACACTGTTCCAACTTAGTTGTGGAACGGCGTTCCATCAAGGCAACGGGAGGGGAACAGGATGACACACGTTACGATCATCGGCGCGGGACTCGGCGGGCTGACGCTTGCGCGCGTCCTGCACGTGCATGGCGTCGGCGCGACGATCTACGAGGCGGAGCCCTCGCCGGAGGCGCGCACGCAGGGCGGCCAGCTCGACATCCACGAGCACAACGGGCAGGCCGCGCTCGCGGCGGCCGGGCTCATCGACGAGTTTCGCGCCATCATCCACACGGGCGGGGCGGCGCTGCGCGTGGTGGATCCGCACGGCACGGTGCTGCTGGACGAGCCGGACGATGGCGCGGGCGGACGCCCCGAGGTGCTGCGCGGCGATCTGCGGCGGATTCTGACCGAGTCCCTTCCCGCGGGGACGATCCGGTGGGGAAAGAAGCTCACCGGCGTCGTAGCATCGGGTGACGGCCGGCATCGGCTGGCGTTCGCGGACGGGTCGGCGGTGGACACCGGACTGCTCGTGGGTGCGGACGGCGCGTGGTCCCGGGTGCGGCCGCTGCTGTCGGACGCGCGGCCCGGGTACGTGGGCACGACGTTCATCGAAACGTACCTGTACGACGTGGACGAGCGGCACTCCGCGACCGCCGCGATGGTCGGCGGCGGCGCGATGTACGCGCTTACGCCGGGAAAGGGGATCGTGGCGCACCGCGAAGCCGACGGCGTTCTTCACACCTACGTGCAGCTGAAGCGGCCCGCGGACTGGGTTGCGGCGATCGATTTCGGCGACGCGGCCGCGGCGGGTGCGCGGATCGCGGCGGAGTTCGAGGGATGGGCCCCCGCTCTCACGGCGTTGATCACCGACGGCGAAACGCCTCCGGTCGCGCGCATGATCCACACGCTTCCCGACGCGCACCGGTGGCCGCGCGTGCCTGGAGTGACGCTCCTGGGCGATGCCGCGCACCTGATGCCGCCCTCCGGCGAGGGCGCCAACGTGGCCATGTTCGATGGCGCGGAACTCGGCCGGGCGATCGCCGAGCATCCCGGCGACATCGAGGCGGCGCTCGCCGTCTACGAGGAAGCGATGTTCACGCGCAGCGCGTCCGAGGCGGCGGACGCGCACCAGATCCTGGACCTCTGCCTGGGCGACCGCGCGCCGTACGGGCTGATCAACTTCCTCATCGGCGCCTTGGACGAGCACGCGGCAGAGGCACGGCGCTGATCGTCATCCCCGAGGCCTCGCGCACTGGCTGATCGTTGTCAGAAACGGCGCGCTACAGGGCCGGGGCCGCCGACGGCTGCGTGACGCGCAGCCGGAGCACCAGGGGCACCATGATCAGGTACACGAGGACGACGGACAGCCAGATCGCGCCGGGCCATCGCTCTCTGACGACGAGGTAGAAGCTGGAGAACACGAGCGGGCAGATGATGGACGCCAGGCTCACGGCCGATGCGAGCACGCCCTGAAACCGGCCCTGCTGGCTCGCGTCCACCTGCCGGGTCGCCAGGGACTGCAGCGCCGGCGCCCCGATGCCGCCCAGGGCGAACACCGGCATGACGGCGAACACCATCCACCCCCGGGTGGCGAACGCCATCACCACCAGCGCCGCGCATGCGCCGGCGACGCCCGTGAGAATGGCCCCCCGCTCGCCCAGCAGCCTGACCGCCGGGCCGGGAAGGAACGCCTGGGCAAGCGCCTGGCACACGCCGAACGCCCCGAGCGAAAGGCCGATCCACAGCCCGTTCCATCGAAAGGTGTCGCTCCCCCAGAGCGCCCAGCAGGTGCCGTACACCTCACCCGTGGCGGCAAAGATGAAGAACAGCAGGGTGATGGGGAGCAGGCTCCTCGCCGAGAACACCCAGCGCAGCGGCCGCAGCGGGTTCAGCGCCGCCACGTCGATCTTTTCCCGCGACGGCGTGCGCGACTCCGGCAACGCGAACCACGCGAGCAGCAGATTGCACCCGTTCAGCGCCGCGGCGGCGATAAAGGGAAGCCGCACCCAGTGGTCGCCCAGCGCGCCGCCGAGCACCGGCCCGATGATGAAGCCGATGCCGAACATGGCGTTGAACAATCCGAAGCGGCGCGCGCGCTGGTCTTCGGTGGAAACGTCGGTGATGTAGGCGCTCGCCACGGAAACGTTGGCGCTGGTCAGGCCGGCGACGGCGCGGCCCAGCAGCAGCATCCAGAGCGCGGGCGCAAAGGCCAGGAACAGGTAGTTGACTGCCGCGCCGGCGAGCGAGATGAGGAGCACCGGGCGCCGACCCAGCCGGTCGCTCAGCGAGCCGAGCACCGGCGCAAAGATGAACTGCATGACCGCATACAGCGCGGTCATCACGCCGATGTACGGGGCCACGTTCTCGGCGTGGGTCACGTCCCGCAGCAGCGCGGGCAGAATGGGAAAGATCAGCCCGATGCCCACGGCATCCAGGACAAGGGCGGTGTAGATGACGATGAGCGGTTTCTTCATGGCGAACGTCGGGTGTGGCAGAGATGAGCGGGAGCGCGATCACATCGTGGGTCTTCTTCGGACGCGGCGACGGAGGCTCAGGACTCTCTGTATTCGTGGATCGAATATGAATATATACTTAGTACATATATGTGCAATCCCGAGTAGTGCGTCAAGGCGGCCGCCGCACGCCCGGGCGGGCGAAGGCGGCGACGAGCGCACGGCGGGGATCGTTGATCGGCGGTTGGCGCCTGATTATGTTTGGCTGCCCGACTGGATGCGGGTTTCCAGTCAGAGAGCGTGCGGCACCTGCGGTGGGGCAGGGTGCCTCATGCTCTTTTTCTTTGCCGACGAACTCCGCTTCCGCATGCCGATTCCGTCCGACCGCCGGTCCCGTAAGCGGCTTGCCACGCGGCAGGCCATCTCCAACGCCGCCACGCTCCTCTTTCTGGAGCGGGGCTTTGACCAGGTGACGGTGGATGAGATCGCGGAAGCCGCCGACGTGGGGCGGATGACGGTGTTCAACCATTTCCCCCGCAAGGAGGACATGTTCTTTGATCGCGAGGAGGAAGGGCGCGAGATCCTGCTCGGAGCCCTGAGGCAGCGCGATCCGGGAGTGAATCCCATCGAAGCCCTGCACCTGCTCGCCCACCGGCTGGTTGCGGAGCGGAGCCCGGCCGTGGAATTCTCTGCCCGGAGCGAGGGCTTTGCCGTGGCCATCGAGCGCAGCGAAACGCTCAAGGCCCGGGCGAGGGCGATCCGTGACGAGATGGCCCAGGCGGTGGCGGCGGGGCTCGCCGAGTCCGCCGGCCGGGACCCCGCGGACGCCGACGCGCACCTCGCCGCCACCCTGCTGTTGGCGGCGTGGAGCGTGGCCCTGATTCAGGCGCACCGGACGTTCCGCGAAACGCGCGACACGGGGCAGGCGAACGCCGCCTTTCTGGCGATCATCGACCGCGGAACCGTGGGCCTGCGGGCCGCCATGGCGGGCACGCCGTACGCCTGAGCCCGGCTGGACCGGATGGAGTTCTGGACGGATGCAGAAAGGCCCCGCTCCGGAGAGCGGGGCCTTTCTCGTTCACGCCTGGAGGGCGCCGCCTGCTCGATCCGTGGACGCAAACAAATGTATGGATCGCCCTATGCATCCAATGTGCACTGCTTGTACGTAGTTGGTACACCACCTGGATGCACCGGAACGGCGCACGTACAGCCGTGCCCGTGATCCGCGCATCCGTCCCGTTGGATCACCACGCCGGAGGACCACAATGATGCAGACCAGACGAGCAAAGAGGTTGAGCGCGATGTGCGCGGCGGTTCTGATGCTGGGCGCGTGCGAGGGCGACCGCGGCCCCACCGGCCCGCAGGGCCCCACCGGACCCTCTGGTCCCGCCGGCCCCACGGGACCGGGCGGCACGCCGGGCACCCCGGGCACGCCCGGAACGCCGGGAACCCCTTTCTCCGGTCGCATCATCTACGGCGTGGACGGCGCCAACAACCTCATCACCTTTGGCGCGCTGAACCCGGCCACGCGGCTGAGCTCCACCGCCATTACCGGGCTGGCCGCGGGCGAGACCGTGGTGGGCATCGACTTCCGCCCGGCGGACGACGCGCTGTACGCGGTCACCAGCAGCAGCCGGCTGTACACCATCACCACGGCGACGGGCGCGGCGGCCCCCGTGGGCGGCGGCACCTTCACTCCCGCGCTCATCGGCTCCAGCTTCGGCATGGGCTTCAACCCGCAGGTGGACCGCCTGCGCATTCACACCGACGCCGAGCAGAACCTGCGCATCAACCAGACGGCCAACCCGCTGGCGGTGACGGTGGACGGCGCGCTGGCGTACTCGGCCACGGACGTCAACGCGGCGGCCAATCCGGAGATCGCGGGCACGGCCTACACCCTGAGCGTGCGCCCGGCCCCGACGTCGACGGAGCTGTTCGCCATCGACGCCGGCCTGGACGTGCTGGCCCGCGTGGACGTGCCCAACGCCGGTACCATGACCACCATCGGCTCGCTGGGCTTCAACACGTCGGCGGACGTGGGCTTCGACATCGCGGGGGACACCGACATGGCGTACGCCACGCTTACGCCCTCGGGCACGGCGGGCGGACCGTCGCGGCTGTACACCATCAATCTGCGCAGCGGGCAGGCGACCATCGTGGGCCAGGTGGGCCACCCGTCGTCGCTGCGCAGCATCGCGGTGGCGCCCGGCGCGCCCCCCGCGCTGAACGTGATTCCCCGCTTCTTCTAGGCGAATCGCGCAACGGATACGGAAAAGCCCCGCCACACGGCGGGGCTTTTTCGTTTACCGATCCCCGGGGGAGAACGGCGGGATCTTCGTTCCAGGGCGGTGTCTCGGCCGCTCGACGCGCCGCACCCGCGCTCCGGTGGGCTCGCCCCGCGCATGCGCGACGGCTTCCTCCAGCGCTTCGATCAGCAAGTCGCCCAACACACTTCCATCCAGACGCGCTTCGTCCATGCAAACCTCCCTCTCACGGTTTCTCTCCACCTGCGCAACCAGCTACCCGAACAGTCCGGACATTCAATATAGACAGACAGGTGGACGGACGGAACGGATAGCGGGCTGGTTCGCAAGACTGGTTCGCATGCTGGCCGTTCAGTGCCGTGCGCTGGATTTCGGAGGTTGGTCCGGAACGAAAAAAGCCCCGCTGCGAAGCGGGGCTTTTTCATCAGAATGCGTTCTCGGGTGGGCCAGGCGGGATTCTGGGGGCGGATCGTTACCACTCCCATTCCGAGTCATCCCAGGAACTGCTTTGGACGTCGCTGTCGAGCAGGCGATCGTCTCCGCGCCGCGCCATGCTCCTGAACGCCTCATCCCAGCCGGCGCGGGTCCGCGGATCTCCATCTCCGGCCACCTTCTCCATCGCGCTGCGGTCTGGATTGCTGGTCATCGCCATTCTCCCTCTGATCTGGACAGAGTTGCCGTCCGGAATGATCGCGGCGAAAGGCCTTATTGCCAAGCCTCTCCCGCAACCCCGGGCGCGGAGGGCTCCGGCCACAGCTTCAGCTTGTCCAGGTCCGCGCGCAGCTTAAGGAGCGCCTCGTCCTTCATCTTGGCTTCCAGCATGATGTCGAACGGCGCGTTGCCCATCTCCCGCAGAAACGCGGCGAACTCCCACGGGTGCACGTAGTCGGCGTGCTGGCTCAGCAGCGGCGCGGCGGCCACCTCCTTCTTGCCGCGCGTCACCATGCGCGAATCCAGCTTGGGCGAGGAGAAGTGGATCTTGGGCTGCACCCCGTCCCTCCACGTGGCCAGCGCCGCGCGGCACGCCTCGCCCAGCGTGAGCGTTCCCGGGTTCAGCAGATGATGCTGATGGTCAAAGATCAGCCGGATGCCCGTCGCCTCGTGCACGCGCAGGCAGTCCTGCACCGTGTACAGCGTCTCGTCGTTCTCAATCACCAGCCGCCGGCGCCCGGATTCCGACAGCCGCGGCCAGTTCTCGATGAAGCGGGCGATGGCGGAATCCTTGTCGCCGTACGCACCGCCCATGTGGATGATGACCACCGCCTCGGGCCCCTGCTCCATGGCGTCCAGCAGCTCCGCCTGCGAGTTGACGTCCCAGATCCCCTTCTCATTGATCTTGGGATCCTGCGCGGAGAGGAGGACGAACTGCGACGGGTGCAGCGAAAGGCGGATGTCCCGCTCCCGGGCCATGCGTCCCAGCGCGGCCAGGTCCGACGAGCACTCGCCGATCTGCCCGTGAAACTGCGGCAGGTCCGGATGGGTGCAGTACGGCACGAAGTCGGATGAGATGCGGTACATGCGGATGTCCACCTCGTCCAGGTACTCGAACACCTCGCGCATGTAGCCGATGGAGGTGCGCAGGTGCGGATTGCTCTGCCACCGCCGCGCATCGTTGCTCTTGAGCCCTTCGCGCCCCACCGCCTTGACCGCGAACCCCAGCCGCCGGGGCCACTCGCGCCTTGCCGCCATCCCTGCTCCTGATTGCCGATTGAGAAACGAAGGCGGGGCGCGGTGCCGTGGCACCGCGCCCCGCGCGCATGTTCAGATCGCGTACCGCCGCGCGGCTCAGGCCTGCGGGCGCTGCACCAGAACCCACACCGTGTCGGTGCTGGCGCTGTAGAACATGGAGATCACCACGTTCTTTTCGCGCCCGTCGCGGAACCGGAACTGGTACGGGAACACCGTGTGCAGGTTGCGCTTCTCCACGCCTTCCACAAAGGCGCCGTGAAACTGCTGAACCTTGGTGCAGGGCGCCACTTCGTCAAAGAAGCTCTTGCCGATGGCGTCGCTCTTTTCCACGCGGGCCAGGCTGGACTCCGTCTGGTTGAACTTCAGGACCGTGCCGTTGCGGTCCAGCTGAATCATTCCGACGGGCAGGTTGTCGAGCTCGTCCTGGGTAAGGACGTCGGCGCGCTCCAGAACCTGGCTGGTGCTCTGCGTGGTGGTGGACTGCATTCGGGGCTCCCGCGGATCAGATATTGGGGGACTCATGGCTGCTGCGTGAACTCGTAACAGCGCAGTGCGAGTTGAGCGAGAATCGTACCGTGTTGTAGACACCTTGTGCAAGGTACGTGCAGCTGTATCCAAGGTTGTGGATGAGGCCGGTTCCGGCCCCCGGCGCGCGGGCGTGGAACGCGGGTTGCACAGCCGGGCCGCCCCGGAGGCGCGGCAAAACGCGGTGAATCATGCGTTTGCGGGACGCCGCTCCGGTACGCACCCGATCCGAAACCAAGGGAGATCCCGATGGCGAACAACGACATGGACAGGGTGGTTCCGCTCGGCCGCCTGAGCGACTACAAGGTGGCCGAGGGCGATCCCGACGTGCGCGGCTGGGAGGTTCTGGCCTCCGATGGACGCAAGATCGGCGAGGTGGAGGAGCTTCTGGTGGATACCACCGCCATGAAGGTGCGCTACCTGGAGGTGGACGTGGACGAGGGGCTGATGGCCGACGCGGGCGACCGCCACGTGCTCATTCCCATCGGCTACGCGCGGCTGGAGCGCGAACGCGACAGCATCACCGTGGACGGGCTGACCTCCACCGACCTGCACGCGATTCCCGCGTACGACAGCGGCACGGGGCTGACCCGCGAGCACGAGACGGCGGTGCGCACCCACTTCAGCCGTCCCAGCCAGACGACTTCGGACAACGTCGATACGTCGGGGATGACGGCGGGCGGCCTGGGCGCGGGCGTGGCGGCCGGTACCGCGGGCGGGCTGGACACGGGCGACGGCATCGACACGGCCGGGCTCAACAACACGCCGGGCTTCGGCACGGGGATGTCGGCCACGCCGCTGGGCGGCACGGGGATGTCGGATACCGCGGCCGGGCTGCGCAACGCCGGCTCGGACCTGGGCAGCACCGGCGGCCTGTCCGCCACCGGCACCGCCGCGGGGATGACGGCGGGCGGATCGTCCACCGGCCTGTCCGGCGCGGGATCGGCCGGCTCGGCGGGCGGCATGTCTGCGGGCGGCCTGGGGAGCACGGGGTCGATGTCCTCCACCGGATCGCAGGACCTGGGGAGCACCGGATCGATGTCGGCCGCCGGGTCCACGGGCTCGCTGGGCGGATCGTCCGCGGGGAGCGAGATCCCCGAGGCGACCGGCCTGTCGGATGCGGCGCGCGAGATGCGCGGCGATGCCAGCCACCGCGCGGGGCTGTCCGGATCGGACTACATGCACAACTCCGACGAGGACTTCTACTCGTCCGACGCGTTCGATGACAACCGCTTCTACGGCGCGCGCCGCGGCGGCATCGACGAAACGCGCGGCGGCACCGCCGAAGAGGCCGCCGAGCGGCTGCGGCAGGACCGGGAGAACCGCGACGTGAGCGGCACCGGCAACCTGTAATCCACCGCCGGTGGGGACGGGGCGCCTTCGCACTGCGCGAGGGCGCCCCGTTCGTCGTAGCCGGCCCGCGCCGCACGGGGTAGATTCCGCACGATGAAGACCTCTTCCCTGCCCGGCGGCGTGGAGCCCTGGGTCCTGTGCGTGGACGCGGGCTCGTCGTCCGTGCGCGCGTGGTGGTACGACGGCGCGGGCGATCCGCTTCCCGGCGAACCCGCGCGCCTGCCGTGCGCGTGGACGGTCACGCCGGACGGCGGACTGACCGCGGACTTGGAGGCGATGCTGGACGCGGCGCTGCAGGCCATCGACGGCGCGGTGGCCGCCGGGCGCGCCGCGGGCGTGCGGCCGGCCGCGGTGGCGATGGCGGTGTTCTGGCACGGGCTGGCCGGGTTGGGCGCGGACGGCTCGGCCGTCACGCCGCTGTACGGCTGGGGCGACGCGCGCGCGGCCATCGCGGCGGACCAGCTTCGCGAGCGCCTGGACGAGGGCCAGGTGCACGCGCGCACGGGGTGCTTTCTGCACTCCCTCTATCCCGCCGCCAAGCTGGTCTGGCTGGGCGCCGCGCCGGACGATACCTTGCCGCGCGCGGCGGTCTGGGGAAGCCTGGGCGAGCTGCTGACGCTGCGCCTGTTCGGCGAGGCGCGTACGTCGCTGTCGATGGCGTCCGGCACGGGACTGCTGGACATTCACCGCCGCGCGTGGGACGGGGAGATGCTGGACGCGGCCGGCATCGGCACGGACAATCTTCCCGTGCTGAGCGACGAACCGCTGCGCGGACTGCGGGCTCCGTTTGCCGCACGCTGGCCGGAACTGGCGAACGTGCCCTGGTTTCCCGCGCTGGGCGACGGCGCGTGCGCCAGCCTGGGGATGCGCGCTTCGGGCGCGCGCGTGGGAATGACGGTGGGCACCTCCGCCGCGGTGCGGGTGCTGCGCGCGGACGCGGAGCCGGTGGTTCCGCCCGGGCTGTGGTGCTACCGGCTGGACGAGCGGCGCACCGTCTGCGGCCGGGCGCTCAGCAACGGCGGCAACGGGTACGACTGGCTGCGGCGCACGCTGGCGCTTCCGTCGGCGGACGAGATGGAGGCGCTGCTGGGGGCGATGGAGCCCGCCGCGCACCGGCTTACCGTGGTGCCGCGGCTGGTGGCGGAGCGGCCGCCGGAGCCCGCGGGCCCGCCCACCGCCTCGCTGGCGGGAATGACGCTGGCCACGGGACCGGTGGAGATCGCCCGCGCGTGGCTGGAGGCGGAGGCGTTCGCCATGGCGGATGCTCTGGACGCGGTGGAGGCCGCGTTCGGGCCGGCGGAGGAGGTTGTGGCGGGGGGCGGCGCGCTGCATGCGTCCCCGGCCTGGGCGCGCATCGTGGCGGATGTGTTCGGGCGGCCGCTGCGGCTGTCCACGGACCCCGAGACGACGATGCGCGGCGCCGCCCTGCTCGCTCTCGAACGGATGGGCGTTCTGAACGACGCGGCCGCGTACGCGCCGTCCGCGGGGGACGGGGACCGCCTGGAGCCGGACGCCACCGCGCACGAGATCTACCGGAACGTGCGCTCCGCGGGCGCGTCCGGCGCCGGCATTCCCGGCGCGTAACGGACGGTCCGGCGCTGGACCTTTCGCGCGCCGGATGGCGTGCCGGCCGCTTCGGCGCGATGCGCGACGTTGGCTCGGCCGGATGGTAGATCCTTCGGTCGCAGCAGGATTCGGCGCGGCGGAGAACGCGGCGCCCGCTCCCTCAGGATGACATGGTTGGGTGGCGTTCTCTAACACCGCTACATGTCATCCTGAGGAGGCGCCGGACGCGGCGGCGGAATGCGCGTGATCATGGCGCCGACGAAGGATCTGCCATCCCCGTTCCAACTCCGGGGATGAGCGCTGAACTCTCCCGTCATCTCTCCCGCGCAGCCGGGGGAGCGCAGACGATCGGTATCGCGGCAGCACCACTCACACCGGAACACCCGATGGCGACTCAGAACGGCGAGCTGGACCAGCTCTGCATCAACACCATCCGCACCCTTTCCATGGACGCGGTGCAGGCGGCCAACTCCGGCCACCCGGGCACGCCCATGGCGCTGGCGCCGCTGGCCTACGTCATCTGGACGCGCCACCTGCGCCACAACCCGCGCGATCCCAAGTGGATGGACCGCGACCGGTTCGTGCTCAGCTGCGGCCACGCGTCCATGCTGCTGTACTCCATGCTGTACCTGAGCGGCTACGACCTCACGCTGGACGACCTCAAGAACTTCCGGCAGTGGGAAAGCAAGACGCCCGGCCACCCGGAGTACGGCATGACGCCGGGCGTGGAAACCACGACCGGCCCGCTGGGGCAGGGCTTTGCCACGGGCGTGGGGATGGCGATGGCCGAGGCGCACCTGGCCGCGCGCTACAACCGCCCGGACCACGAGGTCATCGACCATCACGTGTACGCCATCTGCAGCGACGGCGACCTGATGGAGGGCGTGGCCGCCGAGGCCGCGTCGTTCGCCGGGCACCTGGGGCTGGGCAAGCTCATCTACTTCTGGGACGACAACAAGATCACCATCGAAGGCAGCACCGACCTCGCGTTCACCGAGGACATGGGCAAGCGCTTCGAGGGCTACGGCTGGCACCACCAGCGCGTGGAAGACGGCAACGACCTGGAGGCCATCGACGCCGCCATCCAGGCCGCCAAGGCCGATCCGCGCCCGTCGCTGATCTCCGTACGGACGATCATCGGCTTCGGATCGCCGGGCAAGGCCGGGTCGGAAAAGGCGCACGGCGAGCCGCTGGGCGCGGAAGAAATCATCAAGACCAAGCAGAACCTGGGCTGGCCCACCACCGATTCCTTCTTTGTCCCGGACGAGGCGCTGGCCCACATGCGCCAGGCCGTGGACCGCGGCGCGGAGATGCAGCGCGAGTGGCAGGGCCGCTTTGATGCCTACCGCCAGGCGCACGGCGACACGGCGGCGGCGCTGGACGCGGCCATGAACCGCACGCTCCCCGAGGGATGGGACGCGGAGATCCCGTCGTGGACCAAGGACGACAAGGCGATCGCTACGCGCGCCGCGTCGGGCAAGGCGCTGAACGCCATCGCCAAGAACGTCCCGTGGCTCATCGGCGGCTCGGCGGACCTGGCGGGGAGCACGCTGACGCTCATCGCGGGCGAGGAAAGCTTCGAGCCCGGCTCCTATCAGGGCCGCAACCTGCACTATGGCGTCCGCGAGCACGCCATGGGCGCGGCCATGAACGGGATGGCGCTGCACGGCGGCGTGCGCCCGTACGGGGCCACCTTCCTGATCTTCAGCGACTACATGCGCCCGGCCGTGCGCCTGGCCGCGCTGATGGAGCAGCCCACCATCTACATCTACACGCACGACTCGGTGGGCCTGGGCGAGGACGGACCCACGCACCAGCCCATCGAGCAGCTGCCCACGCTGCGCGCCATTCCGGGGCTGATCGACTTTCGCCCGGGCGACGCCAACGAGACGGCGGAGGCGTGGCGCTTTGCGATGGAGCACAAGGACGGCCCCATCTTCATGGCGCTCACCCGGCAGGCGCTGCCGCACCTGGACCGCGACACGCTGGGCGCCGCGGCGGGCCTTCGCCACGGGGCGTACATCCTGGCCGACGCGGAGGGCGGCGCGACGCCGCAGGTGATCCTCATCGGCAGCGGCTCCGAGCTGTCGCTGGCGCTGGAGGGGCAGAAGCTGCTGGCGGCGGAGGGCATCCAGGCGCGCGTCGTCAGCATGCCCAGCTGGGCTCTGTTCGCGCAGCAGGACCAGGAGTACCGCGACCGCATTCTGCCGCCGGAGGTGCGGGCGCGCGTGGCGGTGGAAGCGGCGCACCCCATGGGCTGGCACCGGTGGGTGGGCGAGGGCGAAGTGATCGGCATCAGCCACTTCGGCGCGTCGGCGCCGGCGACGCGCGTGTTCAAGGAGCTGGGATTCAGCGCCGAGAACGTGGCCGCCAAGGCCAAGAAGCTGCTGGGGATCGGCGACGGCGACGCGGGCGCGGCGGGCGACGACGCCGGCCCCACGGCGCATGGAACGGACGAAAAGAGTGCGTGAGTGCCGGGTGCGTGAGTGCGGGGTGAACTCCCTCGCACTCACGCACCGACGCACACCGCACTTACGCACTTATTCTCTGGAGACTGACGATGGCCGATACCAAGCACCCGACCGACGCCGTGGAGGGCGAGGGCAATCCCCTTCACGAGCTGCACAAGCTGGGACAGAGCGTGTGGCTGGACTACATCCGCCGCGGCATTCTGGTCAACGGCGAGCTCAAGGAGATGATCCGCAAGTACGACCTGCGCGGCATCACCAGCAATCCCTCCATCTTTGAGCAGGCGATGGGGGACAGCGACGACTACGACGACGCGCTGGCCGTGCTCGCCGGCAATGGGGCAAAGGGGAGCGACGCGTACGAGGCGCTGGCGGTGGAGGACATCCGTAACGCCTGCGACCTGTTCCGCGAAGTGTACGACAAGTCGGACGGATCGGACGGCTTCGTCTCGCTCGAGGTGTCGCCCGAGCTGGCGCACGACACGGCCGGCACGCTGGATGAGGCGCGCCGCCTGTGGAAGGCCGTCGACCGGCCGAACCTGATGATCAAGGTGCCGGGGACGGACGCCGGCCTGCCCGTGATCCAGCAGCTGATCGCGGACGGCTTCAACGTGAACGTCACGCTCCTGTTCTCCGTGGCCAACCACGAAAAGGTGATGGAGGCGTACCTGGCCGGGCTGGAGCAGCGTCACGCGGCCGGGCAGCCGCTGGACCGCGTGGCTTCGGTAGCGTCGTTCTTCGTGTCCCGCGTGGATTCCGCCATCGACGGGCAGCTGGCCAAGATGGCGGAGGGCGATTCCGCGAAGCGCGACGGGCTTCTGGCGCTGCAGGGCAAGGCGGCCATCGCCAACGCCAAGCTGGCGTACGCGCGCTTCCTGGACGTGTTCAGCGGCGAGCGGTGGGAGCGGCTTGCCGCGGCGGGCGCGCAGGTGCAGCGGCCGCTGTGGGCCAGCACCAGCACCAAGAACCCGGACTACCGCGACGTCATCTACGTCGAGGAGCTGATCGGGCGCGACACGGTGAACACCATGCCGCTGGCGACGGTGGAAGCCTTTGGCGACCACGGCATCGCGCGCAGCACGGTGGACCAGGGAGTGGAAGGCGCCCGCGCCGACCTGGCCGCGCTGGCGGCGGCGGGGATCGACCTGGACGCGGTGACGGACCAGCTTCAGCGCGAGGGCGTGGACAAGTTCACCAAGTCCTTCCGCGAGATGATCGAGTCCGTGGGCGGCAAGCTGGCGCGCGTGGCCCAGCGCGCCTGATCCTCCGCGTCTCCTTGGACGGAAGCGCCCCGGTCCCGTTCTCAGGGACCGGGGCGCTGTCGCATCCGGCGTCCACTTGCGGCAGCATTCTGCGACGTCCGTGTCGCAAAATGTACCCCGCGTGTCTCAACACACATTGTGACTGCCTCGTCAAAAATCTTGATAACTGTTTGGTGGGAATGGAGTTGGATGGATGGATGCGCGCCGGGTACAATGGTCCGCCGGTTGCTACAGGATACGTATCAGACGGGCATGCGCCGCTCGTCGTGATCGGCTGATGGCGCGAACGGAAGCTGGCTTTCTACGACGGCTTCAATGTGCTGCACCCTTGATGGTTGCTTCTTAAGACCGTTACGCGCCACAGCCGCTCGGCTCCACCGGCCTCATCCGCCGTCGTGAACGGACCGCCCCCGGATCGGGGACGGTCCGTTGCGCTTTCGTGCTTCAAACCTTTCCGGCGCGGGGCCCATCAGAGGACGTGTTGAGCGCGGCGGACGCCGTGCCCCACCCAGACTCGCTCCCGGAGCCGACTCATGCGCAGCGCCGCCCGCCTTCTTCCGCTTGCCGCCGTTCTGGCGTTTGCCGCGCCCGCCCACACCCAGCCGCCCGACGGGTGCCGCTCGTGGGGACGCGGCGGCGACCGCGCCACCTTCTGCGAAATCCGCGAAAGCACCCTTGCCGCCACCGGCGCGCTTAGCGTGGACGCGGGAACCAACGGCGGGGTGACGGTGCGCGCGTACGAGGGGCGCGAGATCCGCGTCCGCGCGGAGGTGCGTACGGTGGCGCCGACGGACCAGGCCGCGCGGGAGATGGCGCGGGGCATCCGGGTGAACGCGGCGGGCTCGCGCATCACCACCACGGGGCCGGCGCAGCGCGGAAACCTGAACTGGGGCGTGAGCTACGAGATCCTGGTTCCGGCCCGCACCGGCCTGACGGTGCAGACGATGAACGGACCGATCAGCGTGGAGGGTGTGGCCGGCACCATGCGGCTACGCACCACCAACGGGCCCATCGGACTGACGAACGTGTCGGGAGACGTGAATGGCCGCACCAGCAACGGGCCGGTGAACGTGACCCTTTCCGGACAGCGGTGGAGCGGTGGCGGGCTGGACGTGGAAACCACCAACGGCCCGGTAAACGTGCGCATTCCGCGCGGCTACGGCGCTCACGTGCGGGCCAGCACCACGCACGGACCCATCCGCGTTCCCGCGTCCATGGGCCCGCGCCAGCGCGACGAGCGTCGTCCGTGGAGCCCGCCGCGCCCGGTGGACATGGACCTGAACGGCGGCGGCCCGCTGATCCGCACCGTCACCACCAACGGCCCGGTGACCATCACCGAAATCTGATCCACTGATCGGCGACATCCGGCGAGGCGCTCCGTGCGGGGCGCCTCGCTTTTCTTTACCCGCCAGCGCTGAGAACAGCCGTTTCACACGGAGGTCACGGAGGATGCACGGAGGTCACGGAGGAAAAATCAACAGACAGCCTCACGCAGAGCAGCAGAGGAGCAGAGAACAACAAGAAAAAAGACGATGGTGTTCCTTCTCGGCTTCTCTGCTGCTCTGCGTGATCATCTTCTGTTGCTGTTCCTCCGTGCCCTCCGTGTTCCCTCCGTGACCTCCGTGTGAAACGGCAGTTCCTGTCGGCGTTCGCAACCACACGGGGCCGGGTTTTGCAGAGCCGCGTTCTCTGGATCTCAGACATGAACACGCGCGGGAGGACCGGATGCGGATCGGCATGGTAGGGCTGGGAAAGATGGGCGGAAACATGGCGCAGCGGCTTACCCGCGGCGGCCATGAAGTCGTGGTGTTCGACCGCGACCCGGCGGTCACGGCGCAGGTGGCCCAGCTGGCCGGCGCCGAACCCGCGGCGTCGCTGGATGAACTGATGCAGAAGCTGCCGGCGCCCCGCGCCGTGTGGGTCATGGTTCCCGCCGGTCACCCGACGGAGCAGGTGCTGAGCGACCTGGCCGACCGCGGCGCGCCCGGCGACGTCCTCATCGACGGCGGCAACAGCAACTACAAGGACAGCCAGCGCCGCGCCGCGGAACTGGACGCGCGCGGTATCGGCTTCGTGGACGCGGGAACGAGCGGTGGCGTGTGGGGGCTGGAAAACGGCTACTGCCTCATGGTGGGCGGCACGCCGCAGTCCGTGGGTGTCGCCGAGCCTGCCTTCCGCACCCTGGCCCCGCAGGACGGCTACCTGCACGTGGGGCCCAGCGGCGCCGGCCACTTCACCAAGATGGTGCACAACGGCATCGAGTACGGCCTGCTGCAGGCCTACGCCGAAGGGTTCGAGATCCTGGAAAAGAGCGGGATGGATCTGGATCTTCAGAAGATCGCCGGGCTGTGGAACCACGGCAGCGTCGTGCGCTCCTGGCTGCTGGAACTGCTGGAGCGGGCGTACGCCACGGAGGGACAGAAGCTGGAAAACATCCGCGGATGGGTGGCGGACTCCGGCGAGGGGCGCTGGACGGTGGAAACGGCGATGGAACTGGACGTCCCCGCGCCCGTCATCACCCTGGCGCTGCAGGCCCGCTTCCGCTCGCGGCAGGACGAGTCGTACGGCGCGCAGGTGATTGCCGCGCTGCGCAACCAGTTTGGCGGGCACGCCATCAAGACCGGCGCGCCGGAGCCGCCCAAGGCATGAGCGAGACTGAACTGGCCGCCCCGCCGGAGGTGCTGGGCGACGTTCCCACCGCCGGGCCGCAGGGCGAAACGCCGCTGCGCACGCCCATGGTGTCGCCGCTGGGCCGGGCGCGCATCCCCGAGCCGCTGGCGCTGGTGGTCTTTGGCGCCACCGGCGACCTGATGCGCCGCAAGCTGATGCCGGCGCTCTGGCGGCTCAAGCAGGAAGGGATGCTGCCGGACGACTTCGCCATCGTCGGCAACGCGCGCGAGGCCACCGACGACGCCGACTTCCGCGAGCGGATGCGCGGCGCCCTGGCCGAATTCGCCAAGGAGCCCGACGCGGCGGAGTGGGAGGCGTTCTCCCACCGCCTGCGCTTCGTGGGCGGCTCGACCGACGATCCCTCCACCTTCGTGCAGCTGGCGAAGGTGCTGGGCGAGGTGGACAAGGAGTGCGGCACGCGCGGCAACCGCCTGTTCTACCTGGCGCTGCCGCCGTCCGTCGTGGCGCAGACGGCGGAAGGGCTGGGGCGCGCGGGGCTGGTCTGTCATCCCGAAGACCGCTGCTACACGCGCATCATCGTCGAAAAGCCGTTCGGGCGCGACCTGGACAGCGCCAAGGCGCTCAACGCGTCGCTGCTCAAGGTGTTCGCCGAGCCCCAGATCTTTCGCATCGACCACTATCTGGGCAAGGAAACGCTGCAGAACCTGCTGGTGTTCCGGTTCGCCAACACCATCTGGGAACCGCTCTGGCAGCGCAACTACGTGGATCACGTGCAGATCACCGTGTCGGAAACGGTGGGGGTGGAGTCGCGCGCCGGGTACTACGACCGCAGCGGCGCCCTGCGCGACATGATCCAGAGCCACCTGCTGCAGATCCTGACGCTCGTCGCCATGGAGCCGCCCGCCTCGTACGACGCGGACAGCATCCGCAACGAAAAGGTGAAGGTGCTGCAGGCGATTCCCCTGCTCCAGGGCGAGGACATCGACCGGTACGCGGTGCGCGGGCAGTACGCGGCGTCGGAGGAGTCGTCCGCGTCGGAAAAGGATGGGGAGAAGGGCGCCTCCATGCCGGCGTACCGGGACGAGAAGGACGTTCCGGAGGGCTCGCGGACGGAAACGTTCGCGGCGCTGCGGCTGCTGGTGGACAACTGGCGCTGGGCGGGCGTTCCCTTCTATCTGCGGACGGGAAAGCGGCTTCCGGCCAAGCAGAGCGAGGTGGTCATCCGCTTTCGTCCCGCGCCGCACCCGGTGCGCGACCAGGTGCAGGACGACACGCCGGCGCCCAACGCGCTCGTGCTGCACATTCAGCCGGACGAGGGGATTTCCCTCTTCTTCGAGGCCAAGGTCCCGGGGATTCGCGGTCCGCTGCGGCCGGTGAGCATGGACTTCAAGTACACCAGCGCGTTCGAGGGCGCGGAATCGCCCGAGGCGTATCAGCGGCTGCTGCTGGATGCCATGCTGGGCGATGCCACGCTGTTCGCCCGCCGCGACGAGGTGGAGGCGGCGTGGACGCTCATCACGCCGATTCTGCAGGCGTGGGAGGCGGGCGGCGAGCCGGATCCGTACCCCGCCAACTCGTGGGGCCCGGAGTGCGCCACGGAACTGCTGGCGCGCGAGGGCCGGAGCTGGCACGAGCCCACGGGGTGAACGGCGGGGAGTGCGGGGTGCGTGAGTGCGTGAGTGCGTGAGTGCGTGAGTGCGACGGCGGCGCGGTGCTCCGGTGAGAAGGGATGGATGACCAGAAGCCCGCCCGGAGTGATCCGGGCGGGCTTTTTTTCATCCATCGAACGATCAGTGGTGGGCGCCGCCGTGCATTCCGCCGGGCGGGCGCGCCTGCCGGACGGGAGTGGTTCCCGCCGCGTAGAGGAGGATGTTCTGCATCATGCCCCCGTCCTCGTGCTCCAGGATGTGGCAGTGATACACGAACTCGCCGATGGAGATGGACTCGCGGAAGTTGATCACCACCTTTACGGTGCTGGGCACGCCGTTGACGGCGTACGGCATGTTCACCGTATCCACGAACCCGGTCAGCGGCTGCTTTACGCCGTTGATCTCGGTGACGATGAAGTCCGTCTGGTGAATGTGAAAGACGTGCACTTCACCCGACGTGTTCACCAGCGTCCACTCTTCCACCGACGGGACGGGGACGTAGGTGGCCACCGAGTCCGGGTTGTACATCGCGTTGTTGATGTAGAACGAGTCGCCGGCCGCGTTTTCCGAGAACACGAAGGTGCGCTGGTTGTTCACGCCGTTCAGGACGGACATCATGGTGTCGGCCAGCGCCTGCTGCGCGGGGGAGATGGGCATCGTCGGGGCGGGCATCCAGCCCTGCCCGCCCGTCCCCGCCGTGGCCAGCACGACGGTCGGGTTGGGATCGCCGGCCGGCCCGGTGTCCACCGTATCGCTGAGGATGTAGTAGGGCGTGCCGCCCCCCTCGACAATGACCTCCGCCCGCGACGACGGGGGAAGAAAGAGCGAGTCGGCGTACAGGTTGTTCACCACGACGGGGTTTCCGTCGCGGGCCAGCACCAGCATGGGGACCAGGTGGCCGTCGCCGTCCACCAGCCTGATGTTGTAGTACGCGTCCGCCCCCGCGTTGGCGAAGCGCCACAGCTGGAATTCGCCGGGAGCAATGGGGATGGAGGAGTATGTCTGCCCGTTGATGCTCTTGATCTTGCCGCCCGCCGAGTCCGCGGGATTCGCGGGGACGTGGTCCTTCAGCACCATCACCCGTTCCCGCACGCCCGTCCACTGGGGAAAATACGTTTCCAGCAGGCCGCGCATCACCAGCGCGCCCGACATGCCGCCCAGCACCTGCGGCTCGCTGTACCCGTGGGGATGGGGGTGGTACCAGTACAGCCCGGAGCGGTGCCACGCGGGGACGGGAAACGAGTACGAGAACGAGTCGCCGTTGGCGATGTGCAGCAGCACGTCGTCACCCGGGGCCAGGGGCGTGACGTTGAGCCCGTGGTAGTGCAGGTTGGAAGGCTGCCCGGTGTTCACCTGGTTCACCAGCGTGAGCGCGATCTGGTCGCCGGGGCTCACCACCAGCGTGGGGGGCACGTACGCGCCGTTGTACAGGTTGTCGTAGAAGCTGGCGCCGCCCAGCGAATACGGGCCCGGCGCCGCCACCAGCCGCGCGTTCAGCACGCCGTTGGAGCTGACGATGCTGTCGGGATAGGGAAGGGGTGGCCCCGGCGGGAGCACGCCCCTCCGGGCGATGAGGTCCGTCAGCGCGCGGCTGGCGACGGGGCGTGCCGGGCCGGGGGACGGAGCCGGTACGCCCGGTGAAACCGGCGGCGCGCACGCCGCCGCGACGAGGAACGCCGCGCCCGCCGCGGTGCGCAGGCGGGTTCTGAGCAAGGAACGCATTGTTGTCTCCGGCGGGCTTGAAGGTGGGAACAAGAAAGGAACGGTCGGGCTGAGGTGAAATCCGGCGCGGAATGATCGATCTGAATGTACGTTTGCTGGCGGCCTGCCGCCATGCAGATCTTTCTGCGGGTATGCAGGTCGATGCACCCGGCAGCCCTGGCCGGAATGGTGGGTGGCCGGCGGCATCGATCGGCGGGGATCGTCTCGCGGCGACGAAAAACGCCCTCTCCCGCCAGGCCGCGGCGGGAGAGGGCGTCGTGTCGTGGAGAAACAGCGGGGCGGCTACTCCGATTCCGCCTTGAGGGCGGCGCGGATGGCGCCGGGGCTCATGTCCATGATCGCGATTACGCGCGCCGGCGCGCCGCGCGGCGACTGCACCACGCCCAGCACCAGTTCCGCGGGGCCTACCTGCGTGCGCGCCGCCGCCCGGGCCTCGATCATCGCGAACTCGATGGCGCCTTTCACGTCATCGGCGAACGGGAGCACGGGCGCGCGCAGCCCCCACGGACGGGGCGGCGCGGCGTGCTCCACGCGCCGGCGCATGTCGTCCACAGGATGGCCCAGCCGCGTAAAGGCGCGCGCCACCAATCCGTCCGGATCGGCCAGCAGCGCCAGCAGCAGGTGCTCGGCGTGCACGGCGGTTGCGTTGGCGGACCTGGCCTGATCCGTCGCGCGGCCCAGGGCGTCGCGGGCCTCCTCGTCAAACGGAAGGTCCGGCGGGCGCGGCGGCGGAATCTTGGGGCGCTTGAAGAGCACGTCAGTCTTCCCGATCGCAGAGGGGCCGCGCCCGGATGCACTCCGCGCGCGTGATGAAAACGTATGCGCACGCCGCATTCCTGTCCAACCACACGCAAGCCGCGGAACGTACGATGATCGATATCCATCCTGATGCCGAAGCCGCGTCCCGCGCGGGCGCCGAGCGCTTCCGCGACCTGGCGCGCGCCGCCGTGGGTGCCTCCGGCCGCTTCACCGTCGCGCTCTCCGGCGGCACGGCGCCGGAACGCATGTACCGCATGCTGGGCGAAGAGCCGTTCCGCTCCGCCATCCCGTGGGAAGGCGTGCACGTGTTCTGGGGCGACGACCGCTGCGTGCCCCCCGGCCATCCGCGCAGCAACTATGCAATGGCGGACCGCGCGTTCCTCCGCTCCGTTCCCATCCCGCCCGCGAACGTGCACCGCATGCGCGGCGAGCTGCCGCCGGAAGAGGGCGCGCTCCGGTACGCGGCGGAGCTGGAATCCGTGTTCGGCCCCGGCACACCGCGGTTCGATCTGATGCACCTGGGCATTGGCCCGGACGGCCACACGGCATCGCTGTTTCCGTTCGATGAACTGCTGCGCGACCGCGACCGGACCGTGGGCACCGCGCTGTTCCGCGAACTGGGTGAGTGGCGGATCTCGCTCACGGTTCCCGTCATCAACGCGGCGCGGGTGATCGACGTGCTGGCGATCGGTGCGGGGAAGGCGGACATCGTGCGCACCGCGATCCGGGGGCCGCTGGATCCGTTCCGCATCCCCATGCAGCTCATCCGCCCCACCGATGGGGAGATGATCTGGACGCTGGACGAGCCGGCGGGCGCGGGGCTGGAGGTGGGAGGGCGGTAACGCGGGGGAGCGCGCAGGCAGGACAGCGCGTAGAAGGAGAAGCTGCGAGGTTCGAACGGATTTGGCGCATGCTGAGGCACCCCTCACCCCCCAGCCCCCTCTCCCGCAAGCGGGAGAGGGGGAGCCGTTCGGCGCGAGATCATGTCCCGGTTCGCGCCCGACGCCAAGCCCCGAACCGCGCGCGAATCGCGTGGTGCCGGGGTTCCCGCTTTCTGAGCGGCGGATTGATCTTGATTCGCTCAACCCGCCTCGCGCGCGCCCGGCACCTTCCGATTCGTGCCGAACCATTCGCCCCAACAACCCTCCCCCAGTCTTTTTGGGGGGAGGGTGGGCCGGTGGTGCCGGCCCGGGTGGCGGCCGCTCTGGACTTCGCCCTCCGCACCGCTCCAGTCCCCCGCTTTCGCACTCACGCACTCACGCACCCCGCACTCACGCACTTCTTCTCCCCCGGCGGCACGATACTTCCCGCAGGCGCGCGCGAACTCTCCGCCGCATATCACAGGGAAGGCGATGGCTTCCGCGACTCTGTTCCATGACGTCCAGCAGATCCTGACGGCCGAGCACCCGGACCCGTTCCGCGTTCTCGGCATGCACACCGTGTCCCTGGGCGGCGAACTGCGCCTGGTGGTGCGCACTTTTCAGCCCGGCGCCACCGCCGTTTCCGTCACCGACGAGGAGGGCGCGGAGGTCGCCGTGATGGAGTGCGGCCACGAGGCCGGCTTCTTTGAGGCCATCCTTCCCCGCGGCACGTCGGCGTTCCCATACCAGCTTCAGGTCACGTGGCCGGAGGCCGGGGAGCCCGCGCTGATGGGCGACGCGTTCGCCTTCGGCCCGCAGATCGGCGAATTCGACCTGTACCTGATGGCCGAGGGCACGCACCTGCGCCTGTGGGACGTGCTGGGCGCGCATCCCATGACCATCGACGGCGTGCAGGGCGTGCACTTCGGGGTGTGGGCCCCGGGCGCGCGCCGCGTAAGCGTGGTGGGCGAATTCAACCTGTGGGACGGGCGCCGCCACCCCATGCGCCTTCACCCGGCCCAGGGCGTGTGGGAGATCTTCATCCCCGGCGTGCAGGACGAATCGCTGTACCGCTACGAGATCCTGCCGCACCAGGGCAGCGCCTTTCTCAAGAGCGACCCGCTCGCCTTCACGGCGGAAGTGCGTCCCGCCACCGCGTCCAAGGTGGCGGACCTGACAAAGTACGAGTGGAACGACGCGGAGTGGATGCGCAGCCGCCAGGAAGGCGACTGGTGCAACCGCCCCATGTCCATCTACGAAGTGCATCCCGGCTCGTGGAAGCGCGTTCCCGGCGAGGACGACCGGCCGCTCACCTGGCGCGAAATGGCCGTGGACCTGGTGGACTACGTGGCCGACATGGGCTTCACGCACGTGGAATTCCTTCCCGTGATGGAGCACCCGTACGATCCGTCGTGGGGATACCAGGTCACGGGATACTTCGCGCCCACCAGCCGCTTCGGCGGGCCGGACGACTTCCGCTACCTGGTGGATGCGCTGCACCAGCGCGGCATCGGCGTGATTCTGGACTGGGTGCCGGCGCACTTTCCCAAGGACGCCTTTGCGCTGCGCCGCTTCGACGGCTCGGCACTGTACGAGCACGCCGATCCGCGCCAGGGCGAGCACCCGGAGTGGGGAACGCTGATCTTCAACTTCGGGCGCAACGAGGTTCGCAACTTCCTCATCAGCAACGCGCTCTTCTGGCTGGACGAGTACCACGCCGACGGCCTGCGCGTGGACGCCGTGGCATCCATGCTCTACCTCGACTACTCCCGCGGCCCCGGACAGTGGGTGCCCAACCAGTACGGCGGGCGCGAAAACCTGGAGGCCGTCGCCTTCCTCCAGCAGCTGAATACGACGGTCCGCGACCGGCACCCCGGCGCGCTGATGATCGCGGAGGAAAGCACGGCGTGGCCCGGCGTGACGCAGCTGGCGCACCTGGGCGGGCTGGGCTTTCATCTGAAGTGGAACATGGGGTGGATGCACGACAACCTCAGCTTCATGTCGGAGCAGGCCATCCACCGGAAGTACCACTTCAACCTGCTCACCTTTTCGCTGATGTACGCCTTCAGCGAAAAGTACGTGCTGCCGCTGAGCCACGACGAGGTGGTGCACCTCAAGGGCTCGCTGATGGGCAAGATGCCCGGCGACGCGTGGCAGAAGGCCGCCAACCTGCGCCTGATGCTGGGGATGATGTGGGGACACCCCGGCAAGAAGCTGCTGTTCATGGGCGGCGAGATCGGCCAGTGGGGCGAGTGGAACGAGAACCGCTCGCTGGACTGGCACCTGCTGGCGGACCCGCTGAACGCCGGCGTGCAGCGCTGGATGCGCGACCTGAACGCCCTGTACAAGCGCGAACCGGCGTTCTGGGAAACGGACTTCAGCCACGAGGGATTCGAGTGGGTGGACTTCCGCGACGTGGAGCAGAGCGTGCTCAGCTTCGTCCGCCGCGGCGGGGAGAGTGGACATGAGCTGCTCTTCGTGTGCAATTTCACCCCGGTGCCCCGCTACGCGTACCACGTGGGCGCGCCGTCCGCCGGGCGCTGGCGCGAGGTGCTGAACAGCGACGCGGAGCCGTACGGCGGCAGCAACGTGGGCAACGGCGGCGTCACCGAGACGGTGCCGCTGGCGGTGCACGGGCGTGAGCAGGCGCTGCCGCTTACGCTGCCGCCTCTGGGCATTCTGATTCTGCAGCGCGAAGACTGAGCGGATCGCACGGCGATCCGCCCCATCCCGCATATCGAGACCGAGAGACATGGCCAGGAAGACCGGAACCAGTTCGTCCCCCGATCCCAAGGACGCCACCGCGGAAAAGCCCGCGCGCCGCGGCAAGGCTCCGCCCGCGCCCGCGGCGGAAACGGGGCAGGCCGCCGCCGAGCCCACGACGGCGGGCGGAAAATCACCGTCCGCGCGCAAGGCGCCCGCCCGCAAGGCGCCGGGCGCGGGCGTCGCCGCCGCGGATACGCCGGCCGTCGGCGAGACCGGCGCCGCCGCGTCGGAGCCCACCACCGCCGGCGGCAAGGGCCGCCGCGCCGCGCCGGGAACGGGCGTGGCGGAAACCGCGTCCGCCCCCGCCAGGAAGACATTGGCCAAGGCTGGCGGATCGGCTGCGGCCAAGGGCGGCCGTTCGTCCGCGGTGAAGAGCGGCGGACCCGCTGCGGCGACGGCAGACGCCGACGGATCCGCGGCGAAGAAGTCCGCGTCGTCGCCCGCCAAGGGGCGCGGCGGAAAGCGCGAAACGTTCGAGGAAACGGCGACGCGCCGAAAGGACGAGCGCGCCAGGGACCAGCTGGCGGAAGACCTGCGCGCTTTTGCCGGTGCGCGGCCCAGCGGGTGGAACCACGACGACTGGGTCGGCTTTCTGACCGAACTGGCCGCCAAGGGCCACGACTGCAGCGACCCGGAGCAGGTCGGCGCGCGGCTGGAGCGCGAGCGGCTGGCCATGTCGCTGGAGGCCATTCAGGGCGTGGAACACGCCGGCGTGGAGGCGCTGGCCAACCGCTTCCAGACGCTGTGGAGCGCGCGGCACGCTTCGCCCCAGGACATCGCGCAGACGGCGGGGATTCCCCAGCCGCAGGCGGAACGCGTGCTGCACGCGTTGCGCGAACTCTGAGGCGGCGCTTTCCGCATCCGCATCCGCTTCCGCCCACCGGGAGCCGTCCTTTCGGGGCGGCTCCCGGTTTTGCGTTACGCGCCACCGCTTGCGCGCGGGCGGCGGGAGAACGCAGGTTGGGGGGATGAATCCACAACGGACCGTGGTCGCGTATCCTTCATCAGATGGAACGACGCGACCGCCCCGCCCTCCGGCGGACGCACGCGACGCGGACCGGGTTCGCGCAATGGCCGCCGGCGACGAGTCGGCGCTGGGCGAACTGTACGACCGCTGGCACCCCCTGCTGTACTCCCTTGTCCTGAGCATTGTCCGGGACGCCCGCGACGCCGAAGAAGTGCTGGAAGACGCGCTCTGGCAGGCCTGGCGCCAGGCCGCGTCATTCAATCCCTCCCGAGGCGGGGTGGGAAGCTGGCTCACGTCCATTGCCCGCAGCCGGGCGCTGGATCGCGTGCGGGCGCGGCGGCGTGCCAGGGACGAGGTGTCGCTGGATGAGCCGGAAGGCGCGCCCACGCTGGCGTCCGCCCAGCCGGGCCCGGCGGACGACACCGAAGCGGCGGACGTGCGGGTGCGCGTGCAGGACGCGCTGGCGCTGCTGCCCCGGGAGCAGCGGGACACGATGCAGATGGCGTACTTCGGCGGGCTCAGCCAGTCGGAGATCGCCACGGCCACCGGGCAGCCCCTGGGGACGGTAAAGACGCGGATGCGGCTCGCGATGCAGAAGCTGCGCGACACGCTGGCAGTACTTCGGGAGGAAGCGCCATGACCGCGCCGATGACGCATGACGAGATCCGGGACCTGCTCGCGGCCGAGGCCGCCGGCGTCCTGGACCCGGCGGAACGCGCCGCGCTCACGGCCCACCTGGAGGGCTGCGCGGAGTGCGTGGATGAACTGCGGGTCTTGAACGATACCGCGTCGCTGCTGGCGTATTCCGCGCCCGTGGCCGAACTCGGCACCGACGCCTCCGCGCGGATGCGGGCGCGGCTGGTGGCGCGCGCCGCGGCGGACCGCGCGCCCGTCGCGGCCGCGTTCCCCGCGCTTCTGGTGAACGCGATGGCGACGGAGCCGGAGAGCGTCATTCCCATCACCCGCGCGCGCCGCGGCGGGTGGGGCGGATGGCTGGCCGCCGCGGCGTCGCTGCTGCTTCTGCTGGGCATCGGCACGTACGCGGGACGGCTGCGCGCGCGCGTGGCGGAGCTGGAGTCGGCCACGGCGGCGCTGCGGTCCGAGCGCGGGCGGCTGCAGGGGCGCGTGGCGGAGAACGAGCGGACGATGGCCTCGCTCTCCGGCCCGGACGTGCGCGTAGTGACGCTGGCTGGCGGGCGGACGGCGCCGAACGGGCGCATGTTCTGGGATCCGCCCACGGGGCGGTGGACCTTCTTTGCCCACAACCTTCCCGCCGTGCGCCCCGGGCGCGAGTACCAGCTGTGGCTGGTTACGGCGGATCACAAGATCAGCGCGGGCACCTTTCGCCCCGGTCCGCGCGGCGACGCGATGGTGCAGGCGGAGTACAAGCTGGACCCCGCCGCGCTGCAGGCCATCGCGGTGACGGAAGAACCGGCGGGCGGGCTTCCGGAGCCCTCCGGCGACATCGTCCTGGTGGGTGCCACGGCCGGCGGCTGACACCCGGCGGCCCACGTTTCCGTACGCACGCTCCCCGTCCACCGCGGACCGGGGAGCGTCGTGCGTTTCGCTCCGGCGGATGGTAGCGTAATGCGTTCACCGCGGGCCGCATGACGTCGGCGTGGAGATGTTGAAGGAATTTTCCTGTCCTCGTCCCGCCACTCGTGGGAAACGGAACGTCTGATGGAGGAACGCGCGTCGTGACCGGAGCCTTGCTCGTGCTGATGGTGGCGGTCCCGTTTCTGGCGGTCAGCGGGTGGATGGTTCTCCACCGGGCGAGGCCGCGGCGGGAGTGGGTCGCGCGCGTCTGGGTGTCCGGCGGAATGCTGATCGCCGCCGCGGCGGCATGCCTGCTCGATCGACTGGGCGGCGAGGTCGCCGGCGTGCTGATCCTTGCCGGCATGCTGGTTATCCTGCGCGGGTACCGGATGGGGCACGCTTCCGTGGATGAGGTGGGGGCGGGTTGATCGCGTCTCCGTCTCGACGGTGCCTTGTTGTCGGGCGGTCGCGGGTGCGGCGAATCCTCCGCGGAGAAGCGATGAACTTCAGGTAGAGCGATGGACTACGTTCGGTACGTGCTGGTGTACGACGCGCGCTCCGAGGCCCTGATCGACTGGGCCGGCACCGGTGGCATGATGGTCGTCGCGTTCGCCTTCCTGGCGTTTCTGGTGGCCGGGCGCCGCGGATGGCTGGCGGAGTGGCCGGCGGGCCGGCTTTCGCGCGGACAGTTGACCGCGGCGTGCGGGGGCGGGTTTCTGTTCATGCTCATTCTCCTCGTGGCGACGAGCGCGAGCCGGTATCGGGACGTGAGCTCGCTGCGGGCCCGGCTGGCGTCCGGGGAATACGAGCGCGTGGAGGGGCGCGTGGAAAACTTCGTTCCCGGCGACCGCGGCGGCCACCGCGAGGAAAGCTGGACGGTGGTGAGCGGCGGGCGGACGTACCGGTACCGATATGCCCACTCGAGGGATGTACCGGGCTTTCACGCGAGCGCCGGTCCCGTTCGCGCGGGCGCCCGCGTGCGGATCGCGGATGTGGACGGCCGCATCGCGCGGCTGGAGGTTGAAGAACGCCCGCTGCACATCTCGGACTTCTGATCCGCGGGATCACCATCCATCACTCCCCCGCGCTGCCCGACCCTCCCTCGAAACCCGCGACACGCTGGCGTTGAATGCGGCGCCTCCGCATGACGAGACGATCGCCCGCGAGCGGCGGGGCTGGTCATCGCAGATCAGAATCTCTGAGGTCGAGCGCGAAGGTGACGTTCCTCCGAGGCAGCGGCGGCGGTTTTCATCCATCCGGCGGCTCCGGGCGCTGGTTGCTGGCGGAGGTGGATGGTGAACGGCAAGTTGCCCGTCCACCTCATCCCGTCCGGCTGATGACGACCCCGAAGCCTCGTCGACCGCGTTTTGGCGGCTTTCCCAACCCGTGGGCGCTGACCAGGAAAAAGCTCGTTGTCGCGATGCTGGGATGTCTGGCCTTCTGGCAGGCGTGCGGCGTGTACCGCGCCGAATACCGCGATTACGCCGACGTGTTCGTCCGGTACGAGGCCGGCGCGCTGGAGGTCTCCATGGTGGGCGAGTGGAGCGAGCTCCAGAACGGCGACAAAGTGCTTGGGAGCCCGTACTTCCTGCTCGTTCGGTACGTTGACGCTGATCGCGTGCAGGAAGCGGAGCTTCTTTCGCTCACCCTGCGCGAACGGAGCACGGGTGCGGCCGTTCCCCTGCCAGCCGCGCAGCCGGAGTTGTTGATCCCGGTTCCCCCGCCCGGCCAGTTCGGGTTCGGGCCCACCGGACAGGATCCCCTGGCCGTTCCGCCCAACCGGTACGTGGCGTTCAGGTATCACGACCTGCGGTTGAAGTACCAGACGTACGACGTTTCCGGCGTGCTCGTGCTGCGTGGGGCTGACGGGGTGTCCCGGAAGATTCCGTTCAAAGGCTCCCTCGTCCCCCAGCCCCGCAAAGAGCTGCGCAGCGCGTTCGCGGACGGGTTTCTCAGCGTATGAGCCACCTCGCTGCGCCTTTCTGCCCTCCGCGGAGTGGAAACAGGGATGAGGTGATCACGCGGGCGTTTTCCGTCATGCAGCCGGCAGGCGTGTCCATCTTGCAGATCTTCGCCGACGTGTAAAAGAGGCCAGCAGCCGGTAAGCCTTTCCGGGTGGGCGGTTTGTCGTGGCTGGTCCGTCCGGTCGCGGAAAGCGCACGATCGGGACAACTTTCGGGGTTGATGGCGTTCCGGCATCTTTGGCGGCGACGTTTTTCCTCCCCGTGTTCCCCGATTCCACATGCTCCGCAGCAGTACTCCGCCGGACAGCCGTGCGCGACGCGCCGGTCCGGCCTCTTTCCCGTACCGTCCGGCCGGGCGTGCACGCTGGTGCGCGGCGCTCGCCGCCGTGCTGGGCGTCGTGCTCCCACCCGCCGCCGCCGCCCAGACCTGTGCGCCTTCGTACCGCGATCTGACGCAGACCATGTATGCGCAGGTGATGGAGTACGGATACGGCACGCCCCGGGTGGCGGGGGCGGCCGGCTCCGAATACTGGGCGGGCCGTGTGCGGGACGGCATGACGGTGAAGGAACTCGTGTCGGTGCACGCCCACAGCGCCGACTTCCACGCCAAGTTCATCACCGGACGTGCTGCCGCCGACGTGCTGGCGCAGCTGTACCGCCACCTGCTGGCGCGCGACCCGGACGACGCGGCGCAGGGCCTGATCGCCGTGGGGCAGTCCAGCGGGTGGGACGCGGTGATCGACCAGATCATGAACAGCACCGAGTACAACACCCGGTTCGGCCTGTACAGCGTTCCCGGAGACCCGGTGACGGCGTGGGACTGCGCGCGGGCCACCCAGCTCACGGTGGCCCACAACCCGTCGTTCCGCGACGAAACGCAGGGCTCGGCCAACGTGTCGTTCACCACGCCCGCGTACGTGAGCCTGGACCAGCCCCGGTCCCTGAGCTTCTCGTATTCCAGCGGAACGGTGCGGCCCAGCGGGCTGGTGCAGATCGACATGCTCGACAACTCGGGTGACCCGCCGAGCCGCGCATCCATCCGGTTGCAGGTGAACGGCGCCTGGGTCACGCCCGAGACCTTCTACACGGTGGGAACGGGCCCCACGCGGCTGTCGGCGCGGTACGACGCGAGCTCGTACCGCAGTTCCGCCTGGCTGGTGACGGCCGTCGTGCGCAAGTACTGGACGGACGGGCGCGTGCAGGAGCAGACGGTGAACACCCGCGCGTCCATCGTGAACGAGCGGACGAGCATGTTCGGCTCCGGGTGGATGCTGAACGGCTTTCAGCGGCTGACGGACCAGGGCGACGGGGTGTTCATCACCGAGGGCGGTGTGGGGCTGTGGTTTGCCCGGACGGGCTGCGACCCGGACGGAAGCTGCCGGTACGCCACTCCCTCCGGCGACTTCACCACCGTCCGGCTGGACGGCCCCGGCAACGTCTTCCGGCGCACGTACCCGGACGGCTCCGTCGTGCGATTCTCGCGCGCCGGCGCCATGGTGGATGCGTCGGACCGCTTCGCCAACAGCACGGGGTACGGCTACGACGGGGCCGGCAGGCTCACCTCCGTCACCGATCCGGTGGGCAAGGTGACGACGCTCGGCTACACGTCGGCCGGCGTTCTGGACTGGGTGCAGGATCCCATGGGGCGCCGCTCCATCACCAACAGCACCCAGGGCACCATCTGGCGCTGGTGGCAGCCGGACGGTTCGCTTGCGCTGGACATCCACTTCGTGGATTACGACGCGCTGGGCTGGATCATCGACAGCTACTGGGCCGGCCGGACGCAGCGGGCCAACGGCGACCTGGACGTGGCGTGGCGGTTCACGTACGACGCCTTTGGACGCGTGGCCTCGGTAACGGCGCCGCGGGTGACGACCACGGACGCGGGAAGCACCCGGCCGGTGGTGGCGGTCCGTTCGCTGGAGGCCGCGGTGCTGGCGGCCCCGGGCACGGGGAGCGCCACCACGCCCGCCGCGCGCGTGCGCCCCGAGGAGGTGCGGGTGCAGACCACCGATCCCCGCGGCAACATCACGCGCGTGGCGGTGGACCCCTTTGGCGCTGCCCTCAAGATCGAGGAGCCGCTGGGGAGAACGAGCTACATCACCCGCGACCGGCACGGGCGCGTAACCCGCACCGATGAGCCGTCCGGCCACTACCTGACGTACACCTACACCGACGGCAACCTGGTGAAGGCCAAGGACAACGAGGCCGCCACCGAGGTCAACTACGAGTACGAGCCGGTGTTCCACCAGCTGACGCACGTTTCCGGATCGGGGACGACGGAGGCGTGGAACACGTACAACCCGGCCGACCCGCAGCGAAAGCTGCTCACCACCCGCTCGGGCACCGTCACGGCGCCGGTGACAAGCTTCGCGTACACCACCCGCGGGCGAGTGGAAGCCGTCACCGATCCCGAGGGCCACGGCACGTTCCTCACGTACGACCCCGTCACGGGCAACCGCGCCACGACGGCCGTCGGCACGGCGACCGGAACCTACCGGCGTACCGCGTACCGGAACTTTGACCGGTTCGGCCGCGACAGCGCCGGGGCCAGCCCCGGGGGGGAGTGGGTGCAGACGCACTACGACGTCCTCAACCGGGTTACCCGCAGCATCAGCGCGGCCGGCGGGGCGGGCACCGACACCACCACCTACAGCTATCCGACCGCGGTCGCGTACGAACTGCGGGATGCCAAGGGCCAGACCTACCGCTTCAACAGCAACGCCCTGGGATGGACCGTGAGCGAGGTGGATCCGCGCAATCAGACTACCTCGTACGGGTACGACCGGGTGGGCAACGCCACCTCGGTCACCAACCGGCGGGGGCAGGTGGTGGCCGTTGCGTACGACTCGCTCAACCGGCCGTGGGCGCGTACGGCGGACGGGGTGCAGACCACGTATTCGTACGGCGCCAACGACGCGTGGGTGCAGTCTTCCAACCCGGTGAGCACGATCCGTACGGAGCGCGACGCATCCGGGCGCCCCGCGCGGACGCTTACCACGCTGGGCGGCATCACCTACACGGCGGTGTCCCTCTTCAACCTCAAGGGCCAGCGCACCGGCATCGACGTCACGGGGCCGTGGAGCGGGGTGCGCAGCGTGCGCTATGCGTACGGCGCGACGGGGATGCTGGACAGCATCGTCGACTTTTCCGGGCGCACCACCCGCTTCTCGCACAACGACGACGGCCAGGAAACGGGCCGCGTGCTCCCGACCGGCGCCGTGGTGGAGAGCGAGTTCGGCAGCACGCACGCGGGGATCATGACGCGGGTGGACCAGCAGATCGGCCTGACCCGGGGCTACTCGCTGGACACCAACGGCCGGATCGGGAGCATTCTGCGGGAGTACCGCGACCAGTACAGCAACGTGGGGCAGATTGAGCGCACGTTCCAGTACAACACCCGCGGCTTCCTGACCGGGTTCCAGGAGTACAAGTACGCGCCCGGCGGCAGCTGCGCGGGAACCGCGCCGAACCCCGACACCGGCGCGTGCCGGCCCGTTCCGGAGAACGGCACAACGCCGGAACTGCTCGTGTCCGGCGGCTACGACTACGACAGGCTGGGCAACCGCCTGGACGGGGGCGCCGTGATCGACACCGGCAACCGTCTTACGTCCTGGAACGGGTACACGCTTACGTACGACGCGGATGGCAACCTGCTGCAGCGCAGCAAGCCGAATACGCGCACCACGACGCTGCAGTGGAACAGCCTGGGGCAGCTCACGTATGCGTCCCGCACGGGAACGGGCGGGGGCAGCGCGACGTACGCCTACGACCCGGCGGGGCGGCGGGTGCAGCGCACGGACGGCGGCGGGGGGGTGATCCGCACGCTGTACGACGGGGACGACATCCTCATGGAACTGAACGGGTCGGGCAGCCCGGTCCTGGAGTACACATACCTGCCGGGGGTGGACAACCCGCTGAGCGTGCGGTCGTGGGCGGCGGGGCAGAACGGCGCGGCGTACTATTACAGCCTGGAGCAGCCGGGGCACGTGGCGGGGCTCATCAGCACCACGGGGCAGCTGGCGAACGAGTACCTCTATGATCCGTACGGCAACCTGACCTACGCGACGGAGGGCGTGGCGCAGCCGCTGAAGTACGGCGCGCGGGAGCTGGATGCGGCGATCGGGCTGTACTATCTGCGCGCCCGGTGGTACGATCCGGACCTGGGACGTTTCGTGAGCGAGGACCCCATCGGGCTGGCCGGCGGCATCAACCCGTACGCCTACATCGGCAGCAGCCCGACGAATGGCACGGATCCCAGCGGATTGTGCCCAGAGTGCGAGGATGGCATAACCGCTACGGTGCGCGGATGCTCCTATTCGGGGTGGTCACGTGCGGATACCGGAATGTGCCAGCCCACAGACGCTCAGCAATCTCCAGAGTGGATCGCGAACTACATGGAAGCTCTTCAGTCCGCAGGGCGGGGGGCAGCAGGGGGGCGAGGCGGCGGAACTCTAGCACTGACTGTGGGCGCTACGGGTGCATTTTTCCCATTCGGGTATTCAGCCCAGGCTGGTGTAGCGTTCAACAGAAATGGAGATATGAAGATCTTCGCGACGGTTGGACCAGCCATGGGGCTCGGCTTTGCAGCAGGACCACAGCTGGCAATCAACCGCGGATCGCTGGACGATCTTACAAAGAATGTCGACGAGAGTGGTACGTTGACGCTGTCTGGATCGAGTGGCCTGCTCAGCGGTGGCGCTAGCTTTGGGGGGGAACAGGTGATTCAAGGTGTCCAACTGGGAACGAGAGGTGGGTTCGGGATTTTCCAGAGCTCTGTCTTTTTAGGAGGCGGAGTCGTGATCCCACGTGTACCGGTCGGAAGCATCGGGTGCACGCGTTCAGGCCATGGATGCTGAGAAGACCTGATGCAGATGGAAAACGTCATCTTGGGAGCTTTTTTCTTCGCGCTGTTCTTGGGGTTCTGGTGCGAGGTCAAGTGCAGGCGTCGTATGGTGCCAGGGGCGAAGAAGCTGAAGGGTGGTTTTTCGCCTAACTATGGACGACGAGAAGATTTTACGGCTGAGGGCTGGCGCTATCGTAATCTGCTGATCATCAGCCAAGTCGCCGCGGTGTGCTTCGCTCTCATGTTCTGGTTCTCGATGTAGGAGGGTTGGTACCGGCTCTCCGGGTTCGCGGTGCCGCTGGGGAGCGAAGTGGGGCGGAGGAGCCAGCGCAATCGACGCATTAGCCGACTTGGCCGGGAATTTATTCCGGCTGACTCTAACCTTGGCTTATGCAGATCATGTGCGGGCACTCCAGTTGAGCATTGTACCGGGCGAGAGAGTCAATACCCGACGCCCCACTGGCCCATTGGTGCCGAGCAAGAACACGGTCACAGTGCGGAGGCGCCCCGGCTCGAAGTAGCCGGGGCGTTCTCTTTACTCCGAGAACGTGTGAATTTCGCGTGCGGTGGACGCCGGATCACGGCTGTACTATCTGCGCGCGCGGTGGTACGATCCGGACCTGGGACGCTTCGTGAGCGAGGACCCGATCGGGCTGGCCGGCGGCATCAACCCCTACGCCTATATCGGCAGCAGCCCGACGAATGGCACGGACCCGAGCGGGTTGTGCACGCCGAGTTCGGTGAGCGGTTGGAGCGGGAATAATCCCGCTGGCGGAGGACTCCTTCCCATCGTCAGTTTCGTGGCGAGCAGGGTGGTGTGTGACTGGCGGGATCAAGAGGTCAGCATGGACGCCGCGATCGACTTCCTCGGCTGGGGAGGCGGGGGAGGACCGTGGGGAGGCGGGGGAGGATGGACTGGCGGCGGAGCCTCAACCCCGCGATCGGACGGACAGAAGGCTGCCGATGCCGTCCAGTGCATCGCGAGCGGGGCAGAAGTGGAGTACCAGATCGGTACGGTCGCGACGGCCGGAGCCAACGCCGCCTTTGCTGGTGCTGAAGCAACCGTAGACGTACTTTCCGTGAAACTCAGCGCCGACGCGGCAGGCCACTGGGACGCGAAGGTCACGTCGGGCGTCTACGGAAATTTCACGTTGCCGTTGGTGACTGTGAATTGGGGCTGGCGTAGTGAGGCGCGGCGCGGGCAGATGGGGCGTTATCGCTGGGTCGGGGGGCTTCGAATGGTTCAAGTTCCCGGTCGGCGCGAAAGCGGGTCTGCTGGGGGGAATGGGCGCGAGTGCAAATCTAGGCAAAGCCGGCGCGTGCTGGCTCAGGGCGGGCCGATAGAAATGTCCAGAGAACGACTGGTCCTCGCGGCGCGAGCAACTGGCATAGTGTCCGCCGTTCTGTACATCGCGCTTTGTGCTTTCGCAGTGTATGTAGGGCTCCACCCGAAACTCGCGGACGTGTATACGGGTCGGTACGGCGAGCCGGGATGGCAGGCGCCCATCGCGGCAATGTTCCTGCTGCTTCCGCTTTGTGCCGCGGTGCTGTGGCTGGCTCTGGATACCACGATTCCTCCCGGTTCGCGCCGACGGTGGATGGTCATGTTGGTTCTGTTCAACGTGGGCACCGCGATTGTGTTCCTGCTGACACGGCGCTCAGGGCGAAGGTAATCGTCCCCGGCCGGGTTTGAGCGCGCCACCACTAGCCCTGCAGATCCGCCGGTTCGCGTTCTACGCTTGTACCGTGAGGCCAACCATGTCCAGCCGGTGCAAGGGCCCGCCGTCTGCGTGAATGTGCTGCGATGCTGAGCAGTTGTCTGCAAGCGCTGCAACGAGAACTGCGGGGCCGTTCTGGTAACCAAGCCGCTCCCGGCCACGTACGGCCGGGAGCGGCTTGTTCTATCCAGTTCGGTACCTGCTTCTGTTTGGAACGGACAGATTACGATCCGGATCACCCGTTCAGATGAGATGGTGATCCACCTGCGAGTGGTTATTTTCATCTGCCTTCCTCCTGTGGGCGTTCTATCGTACCTGCGCCGTTACCACGGTTGGCAAATGTCAGTAGAGGCTATGCATGGAGTGGCGCCGGATGCCGATCGCTGGCGGCGGATGGCGTTGAAGCTGTTCGTGTTCGCGGTCGCCTGGTGCGGCATCGTCGGCCTGCTGACGGTGGACGACTTTCGGGACCGCTGGCTGCTTCAGGAGCAGGGGGTGCCCGCATCTGGCCGGGTGGTCCGCTACCAGCCCGATCAGCATGGATCTCTGTTGTTCGACTACGAGGTCGCGGGACGAAGGTACCGGTCCGCATCCGCGATCTCGGTGGACGGCCTGCGCCCGCTGGAGAGCTACCGTCCCGGGGAGCCGATCCCGGTGACGTACCTTTTCGCAAAGCCGGAGACCGTCATGCTGGGAACCCCGCCGGGAGGTCTGGAAGCGGAATACCTGCGCATCGTCGGCCTGATCACGCTGGTTCTGGCGGTGATCATCGCCGTGGGACCGCGAACACACCGGTTCTGATCCGGTCAGCACACGGCGTGTTTCGGAGCCGCGGAAGCCAGGGTTTTTCGTGGTGCAGGAGCGATTTTCCATTACGGTAGATGACCCGCTGACCGCCCGCCCTGTGCTCGGCGCGGCAATCGCGTTCCACCGAGGAACACCGTCGATCGCGTCTTCCGCGATACGATGGCGGCGAGACTGCACGATGAGCGACGCTGAAGGGGAGGGGCGGATGGCCGAGATCCACGCCCGTCTGCTCGGCCTGTGCGCGCGCGCGCTGGACGCGGCGCTGCCGTACGCGGAGATCTCCGCGGCGTTCCCGCCGCCTTTTCTCGATGGAGTCCCGTTCTACGATGACGTGCTGACGGACCTGCGGTACGCTGTGCAGCACGTGCCCGGCCGGGGATTCTCGCGCGAGATCGACTACGGGGAGTGGTACGCGTCGGAGATGCACCACATGCTGTATCTGGACATCCAGTTGATGCGCTCCGGCCTGAGCGCGGCGGAGATGTCGCGCATCCGCGATCCGCTGATCGAAGATCCGCGCTTCACGCCGGAGATGGCCGACGCACGTGTCGCCAAGGCGGTTGCGGCCGCGTCCTGAACCGCCCATTGTGGGGCGCAAAGGAAGTCCCGCTGTCGCCCCTCTCCATCGAGTGCTCCATCAACAGCCTCGCGATCCAGCACGGGGGATGTTGTCGAATCGTGCCGCAGTGCCGAATTTCAACCATCTGGATCGGACACGGATGAACCGACCTCTCATCTCCATTGCGGCGGCGATGCTGATCGCATCTGCTGCGTGCGCACCTGCTGCCGCTCCCGCGACGGCACCGCAGGCAGAGGCATCGGCTCAGCCGCCGCAGCCGCTGGTGTTCTTTGATTACGACCTCTCGGTCTGCGTCGTGGAGCATGGCGCGTTTCGGCAGGTTCCGATCAAGTACAACATCCGCACGGGCGACAGCACGTACAACGGGCAGTCGTTCGGGCAGGTGTTTCCGGTGAGCGGCGAGTACGCGGCGGCGACGCAATGGTACGTCGACAATGAGGTCGTTCTGTGGATGAGCACGCGGTACGTGAAGTACGGCCGCCCGCGGGAACTGGGCCCCACGGACGTGACCCGCGTGGGTGAGTTCCGCGGCGTGAGCGTGTTCGTGGAGACGGGCGTGACGGGCAGGCCGTACGTGATCTACCTGCCGGTACGGCCTACGTGCGAGTTCCATCCCTACGAGGTGACTGAACACGGCAGCGCCGTACGTGGCGGATAACGATTCCAATCGACACGGGAGAAACGGAAAGGAGAGGGGCGCCGGCACAGCGCCCCTCTCCTTTTTTCTGTCCAACGCGCCTCGCGGCTGGGCGATGGCAGTCGCGTCCCCCGACGGCGGCCGCAGTCCCTCAGCGCGGGCCGTGGCCGCCGCCCGTCACGATGATCGTCAGCCGATGCGTTCGAGGAGCGCGATCGGGAGGTGCGCGAACAGGGCGGGAACGGGCAGGGTGAGCGCGCCGTCCCGCATCTCGCCCGCGATCTCCATCCCCGTCAGCACGTCGCGGTACCGCCCGGCCAGGTGCGCCGGCAGCGGAACGCGCGTTCCCGCGTAGTCGTCCGCCCGCGGGACATCGTAGTCGCGCTCCGCGGTCAGCGTCGCGGGGAGGCGCGGCGCGACGGCGATTACGGACGCGCCGTCGCCCGTGCGCGCGAACGCGATCACGTGCTCCGCCCGCGTGCCGTCCGGCGTCAGCGGCACATAGTCGCCCCCGCCGAACACGCCGGGGAGCGCGGCGCGCAGGAGCAGCGCGCGCTGCGTCAGGTGCATCTTGATGCGCCCGTCGCGCCAGTTCTCCATCAGGTCCGCCGCCATGTCCGCGCCGTCGCCCTCCTCCTGCGCGGCCTTCAGGCGCGCCAGAAGCTCGCGGCGCAGACCGAAATCCACGGGGCGGCGGTTGTCGGGATCCACCAGGGAAAAATCCCAGATTTCCTGGCCCTGGTAAACGTCCGGCACGCCGGGGGACACCAGCTTGATGAGCGTCTGCGCCAGCGCGTTCACCATCCCCAGCCGCTCCACGACGGGCTGCAGCTTCACCAGATCCGCCACGAACGCATTGTCCTCGCCCGGGCGGAGGATGTCGGCCACGAAGTCGCGAATCCCCTGGTCGTACGCCTGGTTGGGATTGATCCAGCTGGTGTGCGTCTTGGCTTCGCGCGTGGCCTTTTCCATGTACGCCTGCACGCGGGCAACCAGATCCTGCCGCTGCTGGTCATCCACCGTGCCGAACGGCCAGGCGCCCACGATGGTCTGGTACAGCAGATATTCGTCGTTGGCGTCGGGAATGGGGCGGCCCTCCGCCCCGCGCTTGAAGCCGGCGTTGAAGCCGCGCCACCGCTCCAGGTGCTCCCCCCACAGCTCCGGGATTTCCGACAGCACGTTGATGCGCGCGCGGACGTCTTCGCTGCGCTTGGTGTCGTGCGTGCTGCTGGCCGACATGGTATGGGGCCAGCGCTCCGCCCGCTCCAGGTTGAAGGCGTGAAATTCGTCCGCCGACACGCCGTAGCGGTCCGGCTCGCCGCCCACCTCGTTGAGCGAGATCAGCCGGTTGAAGACGTAGAACGCCGTATCCTCCACCCCCTTGGCCATCACCGGCCCCGTCAGCTGCTGAAACTTCATCACGAACCGCGCGTGCTGGCGGCGGGCTTTTTCGTTCAGGCTGTCGGGCCACTTCAGCAGCAGCGTGTCGCGCAGAAAGTCGAACAGCGAGTGCGGCATGGTGCGGTTGCGCTCCTCGGCCGCGGCAACCGCCTGCTCCACCACCTTGCGGTCCCTTTCCGTCACCGCGCCGGAAAACGCGTCGATGTAGGTGCGGTACACGGGGAAGCAGGCGACCACCTCGCGCAGGGCGTCGCGCAGGCTGCCCCAGGTAAAGTCGCGGAAGCAGCGGTTGCGCTCGCTCATGCGGTCCAGAAGCGTCGTCAGCACCGTGAGTTCGCTCACCAGCGACGTGCGCAGGATCAGCCGCTTCTTTTCGTAGACCAGGTCCTCGAACGGCGTGTTCTGCCCCGTAAACGCGCGGTAGACGGCATCCATCGCCGCCTCCCTGCCGGACGCCACGAACACGCCGTTCACGCGGTTCATGAACTCGTATCCCACCGTTCCCGCCACCGGCCAGCTTTCCGGAAGCGGCTCGTCGCCGGTGAGGATCTTTTCGATCAGCACATAGAAGCGGTCACGCGCGTCCAGCCCAACCACGTGGCGCTGCAGGTCGCGAAAGTAGCCCGCGGGATCGAACAGGCCGTCCGGGTGGTCGATGCGCAGCCCGGTGACCACGCCTTCGCGAACGAGGCGCAGGATCAGTTCGTGGGTGGCGTTGAAGACGCGCGGGATCTCCGTGCGCAGCCCGGCCAGGTCGTTGATGTCAAAGAAGCGCCGGTAGTTGATCTCCTCCGCCGCGACGCGCCAGTAGGCCAGACGATAGCTCTGGTCGCGGATGAGGACGTCCAGCCGGTCGAAGGTGTGCTGCTGGCCGGGGGTGCCGTTGTACTCGGTGATGGCGGCGTCCAGCGCGGCGCGCACCGCGGACGAGCCCTGCACCAGCGCGTCCAGGCGGCGGCGCGACACCTTGCGTTCGCGCATCCGCTCGTTGATGCTCGCCTCGTCCGTGCGGGTGCGCGAGGGCAGGTTGCGCAGCGCGGTGACGATGCTTTCCAGCTCCATCCGGTCCGCGTCGTCCTCGTCCAGCCGCAGCTTCTGGTGCGCCAGTTCCAGCACGGCCGCGGTGCTGCCGGGGGCCACGGGAAACCAGGTCTCGTAGTACTCCACGCGGAACTGGCCTTCTTCGTAGACCAGCCGCAGGTCGCCGTTTTCCAGCACGCAGCCGTACTGGTCGCCCAGCACGGGCAGGAGCACGCGGCCGCGCAGGGCGGGGTTGCGCGGGTTCCAGTCGATGTCGAAGAAGCGGGCGTACGGCGACGATTCGCCGTTTTCCAGCACGCTCATCCACCAGGGATTGCGGTGGCCGCGCGCGCCCATGGCCACGCCCATGTGGTTGGGCACGATGTCGAGCAGGTGGCCCATGTCGTGCGACTTCAGCGCGGCCGACATGCGGGCAAGGTCGTGCTCGTTGCCGATTTCGCGGTTGAGCGTGGTGTGGTCGACGATGTCGTAGCCGTGCATGCTGCCGGGACGCGCCTGCAGGTACGGCGACGCGTACAGGTCCGAGACGCCCAGTTCCGCGAGGTAGGGGATGATCTCGGTGGCGTCGCGAAAGGTGAAGCCGGCGTTGAACTGAATGCGATATGTGGAGCCCGGGATGCGCGGCGTGCGATCCTGGGCGCTGGAGTCCGTCTGGCTCACGATGGTTCCCGCTGGTTGCTCGTGCGAATGCGCCCGCGAACAGGTGGGCGGAGGCGCGCGGAGCGAGGGCAAGAAGCGGGCGAACCGGGATGCAGGGAGTGGGGGGTACGGACAAGACGGGCGGAGGGCGCGGCGGTCACACCCGGGATACGGCGTCCTCGACGAACGGGGAGCGCGCGTGAGAGAGTGTTGTGCGGGAGGCGGGCGCCAGGGCGGCCCCCACCCGGGCCGGCACCACCGGCCCACCCTCCCCCGAAAAAGACCGGGGGAGGGTTGGGGCGGGCGGAGAGATCGGCGCGGGAAGCGGAGGTTGGCGGTTGGGCGAATGCCGTTGAGCGGATGAATCCGCCGCTCAAACAGCGGGACCCCCCGAACCGGCCGCTGGCGCGTCCGGTTCGGGGCTTCAACGACAAAGACGCGAGACGCACGCCGAACCTTCCGGCCGCGCCGAACGGCTCCCCCTCTCCTGCTTGCGGGAGAGGGGGCTGGGGGGAGAGGGGTGCCCGCGGCCGCACCGAACCGTCCGGGACGAGATGAAGTGCCGTTCTCCCCTCTCCGCGCTTCGATTTCAGCCGGGAGGGGCCGGGGGCATAGGCGCGAACTTAAGCCATATCGAGCCCTCTTAGCCCCGTATTTTTACATTCACGGTGGCGCAAAGCTGGCGAAATCTGGTCGAATTAGCCGTCGCGAATAAGCTTTGCAAAATAAAGTTGACGCCTATGGGGGCCGGGGGAGGGGCCCCGCCGCCGCCCCTGATTGGCCCCATCGACCCGGATTGTCACGGGTCGGCGCCCGGACGCACATTGGCCGGCCGCATCAACCGGCATCGTCTGTATCGCCCGCGCATCCGCCGGTCCTGATCCGCCATCCAGACGTCCACGGAAGAAAGAGCCGAGCCGCATGGATCCGTATCCGCAGCACCTGTCGTTTCAGCCGTTTCAGACGCCGCAGGACTCCGCGCCCGCCACGCCGGTTCCGGGCACGCCGCGCCGCAAGCCGTCGCAGTTCGTTCCCGGCTTTCTGCACGCGGCCGCCACCGCGTGGCCCGGCCAGCCCTGGCCGCTGGGCGCCACGTGGGACGGCGAGGGAATCAACTTCGCGCTGTACAGCGAGCAGGCGCTGGAGGTGGAACTGTGCCTGTTCGACCGGCCGGACGATCCCGAACCCTCGCGCACCTACCGCCTGCGGGAGCGCACGGCGTTCGTGTGGCACGGGTACGTGCCGGGCATCGGACCGGGGACGTTCTACGGCTACAAGGTCAACGGGACGTACGATCCCGGCCGCGCGCTGCGGTGCAACCCGTTCAAGCTGCTCATCGACCCGTACGCCCGTGCGCTGGCGGGAAGGGTGGACTGGAGCGCCCGCGAGCGCGGCGAGGGCATGCCCATCGCCTACCTGCTGGACCAGCCCGGCCAGGACTGGGTGCTGGACGACGAGCCGGACCACCGCGCCGTTCCCAAGGGCGTCGTCATCGACACGGACTTCGACTGGCGCGGCGACCGGCCGCCCGGAGTTCCCTGGCACAAGACGGTGATCTACGAGGCCCACGTCAAAGGCCTCACCATGCTGCACCCGGACATCCCGGAGGAGATCCGCGGCACGTACCGGGCGGTCGCGCATCCGACCATCATCCAGCATCTGAAGAGCCTGGGGATCACCGCGCTGGAACTGCTTCCCGTGCACGAGATCGTCGACGACCTGTTCCTGGTCGAGAAGGGCCTGCGCAACTACTGGGGATACAACACCATCAACTACTTCGCCCCCGCCGGGCGCTACGCCTCCGTGCGCGACTACGGCGACCAGGTGCGCGAGTTCAAGGAGATGGTGCGCACGCTGCACGAGGCGGGAATCGAGGTGATTCTGGACGTGGTGTACAACCACACGGCGGAGGGAAACCACCTGGGGCCCACGCTGTCGTTCAAGGGGATCGACAACCGCACGTACTACCGCGTGGTGCAGGAAAATCCCCGCTTCTACATGGACTACACGGGAACGGGCAACTCGCTCAACATGGTGCATCCGCAGACGCTGCAGCTGGTGATGGACAGCCTGCGCTACTGGATCACCGAGATGCACGTGGACGGATTCCGCTTCGACCTCGCCTCCACCCTCGCGCGCGAGCTTCACGAGGTGGATCGCCTGTCGTCGTTCTTTGACGTCATCCACCAGGATCCGGTGATCAGCAAGGTCAAGCTGATCGCGGAGCCGTGGGACGTGGGCGAGGGCGGCTACCAGGTGGGCAACTTTCCCGTCCTGTGGGCGGAGTGGAACGGCAAGTACCGCGACACGGTTCGCGCCTACTGGCGGGGCGACAGCGGCACGCTGGGCGAGCTCGGCTATCGCCTGACGGGAAGCAGCGACCTGTACGAGAGCGACGGCCGCAAGCCGCACGCGAGCATCAACTTCGTCACCGCGCACGACGGGTTCACGCTGCACGACCTCGTCAGCTACAACCACAAGCACAACGAGGCGAACGGGGAAGGGAACCGGGACGGGGAGAACCACAACCACAGCTACAACTTCGGCGTGGAGGGCCCCACCGACCGGCCGGATATCGTCCGCGCGCGCGAGCGGCAGAAGCGCAACTTCATGGCGACCATGCTGCTGTCCCAGGGCGTGCCCATGATTTGCCATGGGGACGAGATGGGGCGCACGCAGCACGGCAACAACAACGTCTACTGCCAGGACGGCGAAGCCAGCTGGGTGCACTGGGAGCTGGACGATCGCGACCGCGAGATGCTGGAGTTCACCCGGCGCGTGGCGCGGCTGCGGGCGGAGCACCCCACGTTCCGCCGCAGCCGCTTCTTTCGCGGGCGGGAGATCCGGGGCAGCGACGTGCGCGACATCGTCTGGTGGAGCCCGGACGGCACCGAGATGATGGACCAGGAGTGGAACGCCGGCTTCGTGCGCTGCTTCGGGATGGCGCTGGGCGGGGACGCGATGGAGGAGTGGGACGAGCGCGGGCGGCAGATCCGCGACGCCAACTTCCTGCTGCTCTTCAACGCCGACGGGGGAGAGATCGACTTTACCCTGCCGGACTTCGGCCGGTCGCGCGGGTGGTGCGTGGTGCTGGATACCGCGCGGCCGGAAATCAAGGAAAACGAGGTGTGCTTCCGCGATGGCGAAACATTCACCCTCGCGGGGCGCAGCATGGTCGTTCTGATTGAGGATGGAATCGCCAGTGAAGCAATCGAGTGACGAGCGCCTGACCTTTGGCGCCAACGTGGTCGCGGACGGGGTGAAGTTCCGCGTCTGGGCGCCGGCCAGCGAGCGGGTGGACGTGGTTCTGTACGGCCCCGACGCGGAGCGCGTGGAGCCGCTGGCGGCGGAAGAGGGCGGATGGTGGTCCGCCGTGGTCCCCGGCACGGGCGCGGGGACGCGCTACAAGTACCGGCTGGACGGCGGCGACGCCTTTCCCGATCCCGCCAGCCGCTCGCAGCCGGACGGCGTGCACGAGGCGTCGGAGGTGGTCGATCCCACGACGTTCGCGTGGACGGACGATGGCTGGAAGGGCGTGCCGTACGAGGAGCTGGTCATCTACGAGCTGCACGTGGGGACGGCGACGGAGGAGGGGACGTTCGACGCGCTGATCGGGCGGCTGGACGACATCGCCGCGCTGGGCGCCACCGCGGTGGAGCCGCTGCCGATCGCCGAGTTTCCCGGCCACCGCAACTGGGGATACGACGGCGTGTCGCTCTTCGCGCCGGAGTCGTCGTACGGCGGGGCGGACGCGTTCCGGCGCTTCGTGGACGCGGCGCACGCGCGCGGGCTGGCGGTGATTCTGGACGTGGTCTACAATCACCTGGGGCCCGAGGGCAACTACCTGTACGCCGTCACCGGCGGAAAGTACTTCACCGACCGCCACTGCACGCCGTGGGGCGACGCCATCGACTACGCGGCCCGGCCGGTGCGCGAGTTCGCCATCCAGAACGCGCTGCACTGGGCCCGCGAGTACCACGTGGACGGCCTGCGGATGGACGCCACGCACGCCATTCTGGACGATTCGCCGCTGCACGTGATCGCCGAGATGGTGCAGCGGGTGCACGCGTCGCTGCCGGAAGGGCGTCACTTCGCGTTCATGGCGGAAGACGAGCGGAACGAGAGCAGCCTGGTCCTTCCCCCGCCGGCCGGATGGGGGATCGACGGAGTGTGGGCGGACGACTTCCATCACCAGGTGCGGCGCCACACGGCGGGGGACCACGAGGCGTACTTTCAGGACTACACCGGCTCGGCGGAGGACATCGTGCGCACGCTGCTGCGCGGATGGTACTACGAGGGCCAGCGCTCGGTGAACCACGACCGGCCGCGCGGCACGCCCACGGAAGGGATGCGGCCGACCGCGTTCATCCACTGCATTCAGAACCACGACCAGGTGGGCAACCGCGCCTTGGGCGACCGGCTGACGGAAAGCGTGAGCCTGCCCGTCTACCGCGCGCTGTCGGCGCTCCTCCTTCTTTCCCCGTACACGCCGCTGCTGTGGATGGGGCAGGAGTGGGCGGCCAGCACGCCGTTTCAGTACTTCACCGACCACCCGGAAGAGCTGGGGAAGCTGGTGACGGAAGGGCGGCGCAGGGAGTTCGGCAAGTTCAGCGCGTTCGCCGATCCCCGGGTGCGCGAGCGGATTCCGGACCCGCAGGCGCCGTCCACGTTCGCCAACTCGCGGCTGCGGTGGGACGAGGCGGAGCAGATGCCGCACGCCGGCATCCGCGCCCTGTACCGCGAACTGCTGGCGCTGCGCCACACGCTGGCGCCGCTGCGCCGCCGTGATCGCGAGTCGCTGGACGCGCATGCGCTGGGCGCGCGCGCCCTTTCGCTGCGCCGCACGGGGGAAGACGGCTCCGCGGTGCTGCTGGTGGCGTCTTTTGACGAGGGCGGGATGGACGCGGACCTGCTGCACTCGCCCGCCACCTGCCCGCCGCGCGACTCCGCGTGGGTGCCGCTGCTGTCCACGGAGGAAGGCCGGTTCGGCGGGGCTGACGACGGCGAGGTGGTCTCGGTGGGCGCGGACGGGCGCATCCGGATGCGCGGGGCCGGGGCGGTGGTGCTGGTGGCGGAAAAGACGGGGAATAGGGAATAGGGAATAGGGAATAGGAAGGGCAGGGGATGCGATCGGAGGCGCGGGTTCGGGTTCGCCGGGCCGCACCGAGTCGTGTCATCCTGAGTTGGTGTTGCGTATCCGCCGGGAGGCGTCATTCTGAGGAAGAGAGCGGCGAGCGGGATTCTCCCCGGCGCCGCCCTCCTGCGCGATCGAAGAATCCCGCTCCGCAGCATCAGCGCAGCGTGGCCGAGAACGCGCGCCGAAGCCTCGGTCGCGGGACGAACGACAGCGCGGCCCGGAGACTGATCTCCGGGTCGCGCTGCGTTACCTGACTTCCCGGCCGGCCCTGTCTGGTGAACCAGCGGCACCGCCGCCGCCCCGCGCTCCGCCACCGGGTTGCGTACGTCCTTCCCGCCTTCCGCAACAGCGCCCTGACCCGGCCACGACCGCTGAATGTCAACCGCTTGCGTCGGCCTTCGCGTAGTCTATCTTGTAACCTCGAAGTGGACAAAGCGGAATAAGCGGTCGGAAAATAGACACAGGCCAGTTCTTCGCCCGCCGCGATCTGGAGCGGCATCCTCAGCAATGCGTTGCTTCATGCCAAAGCAGTCGCTTACCGAGCAGGAGACCTGCAGCCTCTTCATCATCCCCGCGTTGGAGGCTGCGGGGTGGGACCTGTACTCACAGGTGCGAGCGGAGGTGCGGCTGACTCAGGGTAGAGTTCTGGTGGGGGGTGGGCCGGTGCGCAGGGGAGGCGATCTGCGCGCGGACTACGTGCTCTGCTACCGCCCGAACGTCCCTGTGGCCGTCATTGAAGCCAAGCGGAGCGGCCGGTCGGCGGCGCTGGGAATCCAGCAGGCGCTGCGCTACGCGGAGTTGCTGGAGGTTCCGTTCGTTTTCAGCAGCAGCGGGGAATCCTTCGTTTTCCACGATCGCACCGGGTTGGCCGCGGCCATGGAGACCGAACTGTCCCTGGACGAGTTTCCCTCGCCCGACGAGCTGTGGGCGCGGTACTGCGCGTGGAAGGGCTTGGAGGGGGAAGGCGCGCGGCTGGTGCTGCAGCCGTACCACGCGGAAGCCGGCGGCAAGGCACTGCGCTACTACCAGGTCGCGGCGGTCACCCGGGCACTGCGGGCGATTGGGCGGGGACAGCGGCGCGTGCTTCTGGTGATGGCCACCGGGACGGGAAAGACGTACACGGCCTTTCAGATCATCTGGAAGCTGTGGAAGTCACGGGCTCGGAAACGAATTCTCTTCCTGGTGGACCGCGACGCGCTCGCCACGCAGACCCGGAACAAGGACTTCGCCCCGTTCGGCCGCGCGATGACGCGCATCGAGAATCGCAAGGTGGAGCCGCAGTACGAGATCTTTGTGGCGCTGTACCAATCCGTCACCGGCGCGGGAGGCCGGGCCGACCTGTACCGGGATTTTTCTCCGGATTTCTTCGACCTCGTCGTCATCGACGAGTGCCACCGGGGAAGCGCCGCTGAAGATTCGGCGTGGCGCGAAGTGCTGGACTACTTCGGCTCCGCAACGCACCTGGGGCTCACCGCCACGCCCAAGGAAACCGCGGAGGTATCCAACCACGACTACTTCGGCGAGCCGGTCTACACCTACTCGCTCCGCCAGGGAATCGAAGACGGATTTCTGGCGCCCTACAAGGTAATCCGGATCGATCTGGACAAGGACCTTACCGGTTGGCGCCCGGAAGCCGGTCAGACGGACAAGCACGGAACCGCCATCAGCGACCGCGTCTACGGCCAGACCGATTTTGACCGAACGCTGGTGCTGGAGCAGCGCACGCGGCTGGTCGCCCGAAAGGTGACGGAGTACCTCAAGGCCACAGACCGGTACGCCAAGACCATCGTGTTCTGCGAAAACGTGAACCACGCCGAGCGGATGCGGCAGGCGCTGGTGAACGAGAACGCGGACCTCGTAGCGGAGGACCGCCGCTACGTGATGCGGATAACCGGAGATGAGCGCGAGGGAAAGGCGGAACTGGAGAACTTCGCCAATCCCGAGGAACGCTACCCGGTGATCGCCACCACGTCGGAGCTGATGACGACGGGGATCGACGCGCCCACCTGCAGGGTGCTGGTGCTGGATCAGCGCATTCAGTCCATCACCAAGTTCAAGCAGGTGATCGGGCGGGGAACCCGGATCAGCGAGGAGCACGGCAAGTACTGGTTCACGATTCTCGACTTCAAACGCGTTACGGAGCTGTTCGCCGATCCGGCGTTCGATGGGGACCCCGTCGTGATCTACGAGCCCGGTCCCGGCGACGCGCCCGTGCCTCCAGACACGGATCAGGATCAGGACGCGGAGCAGGAGTACGGCGACGAGGCGTTCACCGGTACGACGGGACGGTACGTGGTGTCCGACGTGGCGGTAACGGTGGTTGCCGAGCGGGTGCAGTACTACGGCCCAGGCGGATCTCTGATCACCGAGTCACTGCGGGAGCACACGCGACGCCGTGTCCGCGAGTCATTTGCTTCAGACGGCCACTTTCAGCGCGTGTGGCTGGATGCGCCCTCCAAGGGCGGCATTCTGCGCGATCTGGAGGCGCGGGGTGTTCTGCTGCACGCGCTCGGCGATGAACTGGGGCACGAGTTCGACCTGTTTGACCTGATCCGCCACGTGACGTTCGACCAGCCCCCACGCACCCGCAGCGCGCGCGCGGAGCGGGTGCGCACATCCGGCGCACTGTCCGGCTTTGGCCCGCGGGAGCGCCTGGTGCTGGAGGCGCTGCTGGACAAGTACGCCGCGGAAGGCGTCGAAAGCCTGGAGCAGATCGACGTGCTGCGCGTGCAGCCGTTTACCGCGCTGGGGACGGTAGTGGAGATCATCCACGTCTTCGGCGGGACCGAGAACTACCTGGCCGCCGTGCGGAAGCTGGAGGAGTTCCTCTACGCGCCCGCAGCCTGAGGGCGGCCCCATGCACGAATCACCAACGTTTTGCCCGTGAGCCTGTCGACCACCATCAAGTCCATCCAGGACGTCATGCGTAAGGACGTGGGCGTCGATGGAGACGCCCAGCGCCTTGGGCAGCTCGGATGGATGCTGTTCCTCAAGATCTTCGATGACCGGGACCAGGAGCGCGAACTGCTGGACGCCGGCTACGTTTCTCCCATCCCGCGCGACCTCCGCTGGTGCACCTGGGCGGCCAACCCTGAGGGAATCACGGGGGACGCGCTGCTCGAGTTCGTCAACGGTGTTCTGTTTCCAACGCTCAAGGCGCTGCCGCCCTCCCCGCGCGCTGGCGATGCATCCGATGTCGTTCGCGGCGTATTCGAAGACGCCTACAACTACATGAAGAGCGGAACGCTGCTCCGGCAGGTGGTGAACCGGATCAACGGCATCGACTTCAACCGCTCGCACGACCGGCACCTCTTCAACGACCTGTACGAACAGATCCTGCGCGACCTGCAGAGCGCAGGCAACGCGGGCGAGTACTACACGCCGCGTGCGGTCACGCAGTTCATGGTGGAGATGGCGGATCCCCGCCTGGGCGAGAAAATCATGGATCCGGCTTGCGGGACGGGTGGATTCCTGGTGAACGCGCTGGAGTACGTCCGTGGCCGGGAGGTCAGGACGGTCGAGCAGGAGGCGCAGCTTCAGCGATCCCTGTTTGGCGTGGAGCCGCTTCCGCACCTGCTCTGCACCACCAACCTCCTCCTGCACGGAATGGACGTGCCGGCGCAGGTCCGCCGCGACAACACGCTCCGCATTCCGCTGAGTGAGCGGACGGCCAGGGACCGGGTGGAGGTCATCGTCACTAACCCTCCCTTCGGCGGTGAGGAGGAGCACGGGATCGAGGACAGCTTTCCGGCAAAGTTCCGCACGCGCGAAACGGCGGACCTGTTCCTGGTCCTGATCATTCACCTGCTCCAGAAGGATACCGGCCGGGCCGCCGTGGTGCTGCCGGACGGGTTTCTTTTCGGCGAAGGGATCAAGACGCGGATCAAGGAAAAGCTGCTGGAAGAGTGCAACCTGCACACGATTGTGCGGCTGCCCAAGGGTGTGTTCGCGCCGTATACCAGCATCCACACAAACCTTCTTTTTTTCGCTAAGGGAAAGAAGACCGAAGAGGTCTGGTTCTACGAGCATCCGTACCCCGCCGGCCAGAAGAGCTACAGCAAGACGCGCCCAATCCGCAGCGAGGAGTTCGACGCGGAACGGGCATGGTGGAATGCACGGCAGGAGAATGAGCACGCATGGCGGGTTCCGGTGGAGGAGATTCGCCGGCGCAATTACAACCTCGACATCAAAAATCCAAACGCCGCTGTTGAGGAGTACCGCGATCCGGAAGAACTCTTGGCCGAATACCGCCAGATTCTCGGAGAGGTGCAGGAAGCCCGGGAAGCTTTGAAGCGCGAACTCGCTACCGCCCTGGAACCGAACGCCGTTACCGAAGCCGCGGCATGAAGCCTGAGACTCTCCTCGAGCATTTCGATGTGATTGCTGATGCGCCTAACGGCGTACAGAGGCTGCGCGAGTTGATTCTGCGACTTGGAATTCGCGGCCTGCTGGTCCCGCAGAACCCCGATGAAGATGCAGCCACTGTGCTTCTGGAAACTCTAAAAGCACAGCATGCAAACGTCTCGCGCAAGGGAGCGTCGCGACAAGCGGCTTCATCGCTACATCCAGAAGAGCAGCCTTACCTACTTCCGCCGGGATGGCTCTGGACGCGCCTCTCCACCGTCGGGGCAATTGTGGGTGGGGGTACTCCACCTACCCACGTTGAGGTGAACTGGGCTGAGCCAGGCGTGCCATGGCTTACACCCGCAGATCTGAATGGGTTACGGGGCAAGTACGTGTACAAGGGGCGGCGGGATATATCGGCAGCAGGGCTCGAGCATAGTTCCGCTCAACTGCTCCCGGCTGGCACGGTCCTGCTCTCGAGTCGCGCCCCGATCGGATATGTGGCCATCGCAGGAAATCCGCTCGCAACCAATCAGGGCTTCAAATCGTGTGTGCCATTCATTCCCGGGATGAGCGAGTATATCTACCGCTTTCTCCAAGCAGTAGCCCCTGATCTGGATCGTAATGCATCCGGCACAACATTCCGTGAAATATCGGGAAAGTCGGTGGGTGGGTTGTTATTCCCACTCCCTCCCCTCGACGAGCAGGCAAGAATCATTGCAAAGATCGACAGACTGATGCTTATGTGTGACGAACTTGATCGTCACAAAAAAGGAGCCTCTGCGAAGCAGAGTCAACTCAATCGGGCGGCGATGCACCAGCTCGGGAGCGTTCGATCAAGCTGCGCAACCGCACCGTCCGTAAAACCGCCCGGAGTCATACAGAGCCTGGATCTTGTGGTCGCTACACCGGAAAGTGTATCAGGGCTGCGAATGGCGATCACCCAACTCGCCATCATGGGAAAGCTGATCCCGCAAAGTGATGAGGATGGAACGGCTGATCAACTCTTGTTGGAAGTCTCAAACGAGAAGAAGAAGCTTTGTGCTGAGAGCGTGATTCGTGCTCCTTCAGCGCCGGCGCCCCTGACCGCTGACATTCCGTTCGCCATTCCTGACACTTGGAAATGGGTGCGATTGCATGAAATCGTGGCTGCAATCACCGATGGCGACCACCAGCCACCTCCGCTAGCACCAAGCGGGGTTCCCTTCCTGGTGATTGGAAACGTACGAACCGGTGCGTTGGACTTTTCACGAACACGGTTCGTGCCTCAGGTCTACTATGACCGCTTGGCGCCCATACGCAAACCCGCGTCAGGCGACTTGCTTTATACTGTCACAGGATCCTACGGAATCCCAATTCTGGTTCAGGATAGTCGTATATTCTGTGTTCAGCGACATATTGCCATCTTGAAAACCCTCAAGTGCATGGATTCTGAGTACCTCCACCTTCTTCTACGCAGTTCCCTTGTAGCGGACCAGGCAAAGAATCGCGCAACCGGTATCGCACAGAAGACCGTTAGCCTGGAAGCCTTGCGGTCGTTCGTCGTACCCGTTCCCCCACGTAAAGAACAGCGCCGAATCGTCGATAGGGTCAGTGATCTGATGCTTCTATGCGACCGTTGTGAAGATAAGCTTGTGAGTGCTGGAGAACACGCGGATGCGGTTGCCCGGGCTGCCCTTCTGCAGTATGCAGTTCCGATCGTAAGCGGCGGGCATAGATGGGGCATCTCCGTTTGATCCGCTCTCGTTCTTCCCTCAGTTCGGCGCCGCCGCGCCCGGGCCGGCGTGCGGCTCCTCCGTGGGCGGCGTGCCCTCGCCGGCGGCCACGCCGTCGTCGGTGGGCGCGGTGATGGGGCGGCGGAGCGCGGCGCGGGCCGAGTAGTATCCGCACATCCCGTGAACCGCCCCGCCCGGCGGCGTGGACGCCGAGCACAGGTACAGCCCGTCCACCGGCGTGGCGTACGGATTCCGCCGCAGCGCGGGGCGGAAGAACACCTGCCGCAGCGTCATGGCCCCCGCGCTGATGTCGCCGCCCACCAGGTTGGGGTTGTGCCGCTCCAGGTCCGCCGGCCGCATTACGCTCCGCGCGGCCACCACGTCGCGGAACCCGGGCGCGAACCGCTCGATCTGGTCCTCGATCGCGCGCGTCATGTCCACGTCGCTGCCGAACGGCACGTGGCAGTACGCCCACGCAATGTGCCCGCCCGCCGGCGCCCTCGTCCGGTCGAACAGCGTCGGCTGCACGACGAGGACGAACGGCTTTTCCGGGACGCGCCCCTTGAGCGGCGCATGCTCCGATGCGGCGACCTCTTCCATCGTCCCGCCCAGGTGGACGGTCGCCGCGCGCCGGCATTCCGGATTGCGCCACGGGATGGGCTCCTTGAGCGCCCAATCCATCTTGAACGATCCCGCGCCGTACTTGTAGCGCTCCAGCGCCGCGCGGTACCTGGATGGCAGCCGGTGCCCGGCGATGCGCAGCACCTGCCGCGGCGTAAGATCCAGCAGAATCAGCGGGGTGCCGCGCAGTTCGTCGATGTTGTCCACCGGCGCGCCGGTGATGATCTCGCCGCCCAGCGAGCGCAGGTACGAGGCGAGCGCCCCCGCGATGTTGCGCGATCCGCCGCGCGCGATGGGCCAGCCGACTGCGTGCCCCGCGGCGGCGAGCGTCAGCCCGAACGCGGCGGTCGGCGACTCCGTCAGCGGCACCATGGAGTGCGCCGCGTTCCCCGCGAACAGGGCGCGCGCCTGGTGTCCGCGAAAGTGCCGCTTCGCCATCCCGTACGCCGACTGCAGCCCGGACAGTCCGAAGCGGGCCAGGAGGAACGGGTGATCGGGAAAGTCGAGCGGACCCAGCACGTCTTCCGCCAGCACCAGCCATCGGTCCACCCACGGCCGGAACAGCTTGCGCCACGCCTTCGCATCAACGCCGAGCGTCGCGCCGGTTTCCTCCATCGATCGCTCCAGCACCGCCACGCTCCCGTCGTCAAACGGATGGGCGAGGCACGCGGGGGAGTGGACCCACTCCAGCCCGTGCTCTTCCAGCGGCAGCGTGCGAAAGAAGGGCGACGACACCCCCAGCGGATGCACGGTGGAGCAGACGTCGTGCATGTAGCCGGGCAGCGTCAGCTCCTCCGTGCGCATCCCCCCGCCGATCACGTCCGCCTGCTCGCGCACGACGACGGACCGCCCCGCCCGCGCGAGCGCGATCGCCGCGGACAGCCCGTTGGGCCCCGATCCCACCACCACGGCGTCCGGTCTGGCCATCCGCTCCCCCTGAAGTTGATCCGTCCGGCTGATCCCGCCACGCGGGCCGGGCACGAGGCATACCACGCGCCGCCACGCGAATCCGTTCCGCCAATCCGCCGCGTATGTGGATAACGGACAACGGCCTGTGACGGACGTTTCGCGCGCGGGCGGGAACCTTGCACGCACGTTGGGCGTTACAGGCATGCCCGCTCCGGAACGCGGCGCGGCACCATCGCAGCGAGGTACCCGATGCTGATCAAGAAGCCCGAGATCCCGTCGTCCGAAATTACGCCCGAGCCGCTGTACCTGAACCGCCGCCAGTTCATTGGCGCGGCGGCGGGCGCGGTGGCGGCGGCGTCCGTGCCCACCGCGCTCATGGCGTGCGCGCCGGGGGAGGACGAGCAGGCCGACAAGCCCAACTCGTACGAAGACATCACCACGTACAACAACTTCTACGAGTTCGGAACGGACAAGAGCGATCCCGCCCGCAACGCGCCGCGCACGCTGCGCACCACGCCGTGGACGGTGGAGATCGGCGGGCTGTGCGACCGCCCCGGCCGCTACGCCTTCAACGACCTGGTGCGCGCCAATCGCGTCATCGACCGCACGTACCGCATGCGCTGCGTGGAAGCGTGGTCGATGGTCATCCCCTGGCGCGGCATTCAGTTGCGCGACGTGATCAACCAGGCGCGGCCGCGTCCCGGCGCGCGCTTCGTGGAGTTCACCACGCTGCACGACCCCGCGCAGATGCCCGGGCAGCGGCGCGAGGTGCTGGACTGGCCCTACCTGGAGGGGCTGCGGATGGACGAGGCGATGCACCCGCTCTCCATGCTGGCCACGGGAATCTACGGCCGCCCGCTTCCCGCCCAGAACGGCGCGCCGCTGCGCCTCGTCGTTCCGTGGAAGTACGGGTTCAAGAACATCAAGTCCATCGTGCGCATCCGCTTTGTGGACCGGCAGCCGCGCAACACGTGGCAGATCTCGGCGCCCGGGGAGTACGGCTTCTACGCCAACGTGAATCCGCAGGTGGACCACCCGCGGTGGTCGCAGGCGCGCGAGCGGCGCATTGGCGAGTGGCGCCGCCGGCCCACGCTGATGTTCAACGGCTACAGCGAAGTGGCCAGCCTGTACAGCGGGCTGGACCTGCGCCGGAACTTCTGACGATGGCGGCTCCCGCACCCTGGCAGCTGCAGGCCGGCCGGTGGATCCGGCCGGCGGCGTGGATCGGCGGACTGGTTCCGCTGGCGCTCATGATCCTGGCCGGCTTCACCACCGGGCTGAGCGCCGACCCCATCCGCGAGGTCACGCACCGCACCGGGTGGGCGGCGCTGCTCATGCTGATGCTGTCGCTGGCCGTCACCCCCGTCCGCACGCTGACGAAATGGAACTGGCTGGTGCCGGCGCGGCGCACGCTGGGGCTGTGCGCGTACCTGTACGCCGTTCTGCACTTTGCCACCTACATGGTGGACCAGGACTTTTCGTGGGGGTACATTGTCGACGACATCGTGGAGCATCCCTATGTGACGGTGGGGTTTGCGGCGCTGGTGATTTTGACGCCGCTGGCGCTCACGAGTACCAGGGGGATGATTCGCCGGCTGGGCAAGAGGTGGCAGAAGCTGCACCGGCTGGTGTATGTTGCGGCGGGGCTGGGGGTGCTTCACTTCCTCTGGCTGGTCAAGAAGGACCTTCGCGAGCCGCTGATCTTTGCGGCCGCCTTTGCCGTGCTGATGCTGTTTCGCGTGCTCCCCATCGGGAAGTCCGGAAAGCAGAAGCGGCCGCCCGCGCGCAAGTCTCCGTCGCCGGAGCGGTCCGTGGCCGGCGGCTGAGAGCGGCGGCGCGGCGGGCGGGTCCGGCACCCTGAGACAGGAGATGGGAGATGGATGGCATGGCCCTGATGATCGTGATGTGCACGCTGATCCTTACCACCGGGGGCGTGCTGGTCCTGCGGCCGATCTCCAAGCGTCTGGGGGTGTTTCTGGACGCCATGACGGAAGCCAAGCTGCGCGCCACGCCCGAGGTGGAGCTCACCCGCATCCGCGAGGTGCTTTCCAGCATCGACGGGCGGCTGGACCAGATCGAGGAGCGGCAGGATTTTGCCGAGGCGCTGATCACCACCGATCCCAAGCTGCTCACCGGCGCCCCCATGCGGCCCGAGCGCAACTGATTGGCGGGTTGAGTGGATGTGGATGGATGACGAAAAAGGCCGCCCCGGACGTGGGGCGGCCTTTTTCGCGGCTCACAGCGCGGGCCCTCACCCCGCGTGCTGCGCACGACGACCCTCTCCCACGAACAGATGTGGGAGAGGGAGCACACGGCAACGGCGGATTGGCGGGGACGACGATGGTCGGCGCGCGGCCCCAGGCCCCTCAGGCCCCTCCCCGTGCAAACTGCCGCACGGAGAGGGGAGAACTGCACGGCGGTGCGTTCTGGATGGTGCCGATGCGCAGATGGGGCCCCCTCCCCCCAGCCTCCTCCACCCGCTCCGCGGGAGAGGGGGAGCCGTTCGGCGCACGGGGAGATTTCGGTTCGCGTCCCTGATCCCCAACGCAGTTGACGCCCCGATCGTGGACGCGTCAGCGGCCACGAGTCGGGGGTTCCCGCTGTTGGAGCGGCGGATTCATTCGCTCCACGTATTCGCTCACACTCGGCGCTGGGCGATCCACACCAAACCATCCGCCCGCCAACAACCCTCCCCCAGTCCGTTTTGGGGGAGGGTGGGCCGGTGGTGCCGGCCCGGGTGGGGGCCGCCCTGACGTCCGCGCTTCACACGACAGTGGAAGCTGGCAACGCACAAACGCCGGCCGGCATCGCTGCCGTCCGGCGTTTTCGTTCATCCACCCCCATGCTGCTGATCAGCGGGTGCGGCGCTCCAGGAGGCGTTTTTCGCGTTCCACCTTGATGCGGCGGCGGGCGTCGCGCGGGCGCTCGCCGGGATACAGGATGCTGATGTCCACGCCGCCCATCAGCGCGAACCCGCCGATGCGCAGGATGGGCGCGCCGGGCGGCGGCGGCACGTCCGACTGGTACCGCTGCCCGAACCCGCCCATGAACGCAAATCCGTTCATGTCGATGTGCACGCCCGGCGGAACGATCAGTTCCACCCCGCCCATCACGGCAAACACGGTGATTTCCGTTACGCCGGGGGCGAAGCGCGCCTCGCGCATATCCAGCTCCACCCCGCCCATGACGGCGACCACGTGCGTGGCGAGGGCAGGCGACCAGGCCCCCCGCCGCTCCGTGCCGCTCATCACGCCGATGATCAGCTGGTGCTCCGGGTTGTATCCACCCGTGGCGGGAAGCGGCGCGGTGGTAGTGACGTACGCCGTGTCCTGCTGCGCGACGGGAAGATCGGCGACCAGCGCCCGCAGTTCCTCCACGCTCGCGGCCGCGTGCGCCCGGTCCAGCCGTTGCTCCAGCCCCTCGTCGGAGAGGTTGTCGACGGAGTAGTGCTGGCAGAGCTCCAGAATGATCTGCTGGCGGGTCCGCTCCAGCGGCACGGGGACGGATTGGGACTGGGCCATCGGCAGCACCACGTGCGGGGGCGTCCGCGCGCCGGGCGCGGCGGCGGACAAGAGTTTGGAACGTAGGCACGGCGCCGCGAGCGAGCAAGCGGAGTGCGCCTGCCCGCCCGCGGACGGTGTGCCGGAACGTGCTTCGGGCGATGGTACGCACCCGCGCGCCTGCGGGATTCATGCAACCCGGCGTGGTGCCGCTCCGCCCGGCGTTCCCCGTGCGGATTGTGCGGGGAAGGGGAGAACAGCGGTCTGGTGTGCTCCGGAGAGTTTGGCGCGGCGGCGGGCACCCCTCTCCCCCCGGCCCCCTCTCCCGCAAGCGGGAGAGGGGGAGACCTCAGCGCCGCGGCGGAGCGCGGCACGGTCGCGAGGCTTCGTGCTGTTGAAGCCCCGAACCGGACGCGCCAGCGGCCGGTGTCGGGGCTTTGCGCCCTTCGAGCGGCGGATTCATCCGCTCCAACGCGATCCGCTCGCGCGCCGGTTTCCGCGTTCCGCGCAAGACCACCCGCCCCGAACAACCCTCCCCAATTTTTGGGGGGGAGGGTTGGCCGGTGGTGCCGGCCCGGGTGGGGGCCGCCCGAAGTCCGCTCACCCCAGGCGGTCGCGCAGCCACTCGCCCGCGTAGTCGATGGCCTGCGGCGGGAGCAGATGCCCCGCGTTCCACCAGCGCAGCTCCTTGGGCTCGCCCGCAGCCGCGAACAGCCGCTCCGCCTGCTCCGGCCGCACCGTGCGGTCCTGGCGCCCGTGCACCATCAGCAGCGGGCGGCCGCTGAGCTTGCGCACCGCGCGCACGGGATCCGCCACCGCCCGCGCGATCCCCGCCAGCGGCGTCCCCCCGGGCAGGTCGCCCCCCGCGGCAAGGACGACGGCGCGGATGGAGGCATCGTCCGCCGCCGTCATCACCGACAGAAAGGAGCCCAGCGAGTACCCGGCGATGGCCAGGCACCCCGCGTCCACCTCCGGCCGCGCGGCCAGGTAGCGCGTCGCCAGCTTCGCCTCCCGCAGCGCCTGCTTCCACAATCCCACCAAAGCGAGCGGATTGCGTGCGGCCTGCGCCTGCAGCGGGTCCGCGCGGGTGCCGTGCAGCGGCAGATCGATGGCCAGCGACGCCAGCCCGTGGCGCAGCAGCGACCCGCCCACGCCCTCGGCCATGTGCTCCTTGCGCGACGAATAGCCGTGCAGCAGCAGCACCCCCGGCGCCGGCCGCGCATCGCGCGGCAGCAGCAGGATGGCGGGGATGGGGTCGCCGCCGGCGTGAAACTCCAGCACCAGGCGCCGCCCGCCCGGCACCTCGCGATCGGAGTGCGTCGTTTGATGGATCTGCTTTCTCATCCCCGCGAGCGGCGGCAAGATCACTGCCGCCGCGGGGCGCAGCGCGGACCCGATTGCCGCTCCGTCGGGTACTCGGCTATTCTGTGCGTCCGAACTCCGGCACTCCCGAACCGCGCAACGCATGCGATCCGTCCTTCGCGCCGCCGTCGTCCCGCTCGCCGTGCTCCTGGGCACCGGCGGCTGCGGCAACAGTCCGCTCGCGCCCGGCCTGTATACGCTGCAGGGCGTGTGGTCCGGCCGCGGCTATCCGTACGAGCTGTCGCTGGATCTGGATCAGGACGCGGACAACGGCGTGCGCGGCGAGGGCGAACTGCGCGGCCTCACCACGCGCCGCTCCGCCGCGGACAGCACGCGGCTGGACACCATCGTCGCCACGCGCGCGCCGGTCAGCATTCGCGGAAAGTGGGATTATCCCAGCTTCACCCTTACGCTGGGCGCGGACGAGTACGCCGACATCCGCATGGCCGGCCGCTTCGCCACCGCCGACAGCGTGGCGGTGACGCTCACCGGTTCCGGATTCAGCAGCACCGCCATCACGCTGGTGCGCACGGACCGCTGACCATCCGCGGGGCCGATCGTTCCGCGCCAGCGGCGGCGCGGGGCGGCGTGTCAGTTTCTGTCCATCGACCGTCGTTCGCCTCACAACTCCCGTCATCCATGCGACTTCGTACCTCTCTGACCGTCGCCGCCGGGTGTGCGGTGCTGGGCGCGGCTCCGGCGCGCGCGCAGGACCCCACGTACGCGGTGCGCACCGCCGCGCCCCCGGGGCTCAACCGCGCCGACGCGCAGGCCACCACGCTGCGGCACCTGCAGAACTTGGTGCGCCTGGACACCCAGAACCCGCCGGCGCGCGAACTGGCCGTGGCCATGTACTTCGACTCCGTCCTGGCCACGGTGCCGGGGGTGGAGCGGCGCGTGCTGCGCATTCCGGAAGACAGCATGCGCGCCAACTTCGTCGCGCGGCTGCGGGCGACGCATCCGCGCGGCAAGCCGGTGCTGGTGATGGGCCACATGGACGTCGTGGGGGCCGACACGACCAAGTGGGACACGGATCCGTTCGTCCCCACCTTTCGCGACGGCTACCTGTACGGCCGCGGCGTCATCGACGACAAGGGGATGCTGGCCGCCACGCTGACGGCGCTGGTGCAGCTTGCGCAGCAGCGCGACCGCCTGGACCGCGACATCATCTTTTTCGCCACCGCGGGTGAAGAGGGCGGGCCGCCGGTGGGGGTGGACTGGGTGATGGAGCACCACCGCGACCTGGTGGGCGACGCGGAGTTCGCGCTCAACGAGGGCGGGCGCGTGCGGGTGGAGAACGGCGCCATCCGCACCGTCAACATCCAGACGACGGAAAAGGTGTACTACAACGTCGTCGCCACCGCCACGGGAACCAGCGGCCACGGCTCCGTGCCGCTGCCGGACAATCCGCTGGCCGCGCTGGCCCGCGCGGTGAACCGCGTGCACGAGTGGCGCGCGCCGGTGCGGCTGATCGAGACGACACGCCTGTACTTTCAGCGCCTCGCCACCATCGAGGCGAACCCGGAGATGCGCCCCGCAATGGAGCAGCTGACGGCGCCGGGCGCGTCACAGACGCAGATCGACGCGGCGGCCGCGGTGCTTTCGCGTGATCCGCTGCACAACGCCATTCTGCGCACCGGCACGTCGCTCACCATCCTGGACGGCGGGTTCCGGGCGAACGTGATTCCGTCGGAGGGCAAGGCGACGTTCAACGTGCGCATCGTGCCGGGCGAGGACATCACCGAGATCGTGCGGATGATGAACCAGGCCGGCGGCGAGCCCAACGTGACCTTCGCGCTCGAGGGCGATCCTACGCCCGCGCCGCCACCGTCGCCCGTCACCACGGAGCTGTACCAGGCGATGGAGTCTGCCGCGCGCACGATGGCGCCGAACGCGACGGTGATCCCGTTCATGTCCACGGGTGCCACGGACGGGGCGGTGCTGCGCGCGGCCAACATCCCCACGTACGGCATTCTCCCCATGCCGCTGCCGCTGGAGGATGAACTGCGGATGCACGGCGACAACGAGCGCGTTCCCGTTCCCGCGCTGGGCTGGGCGACGGAGTACCTGTACCGCGTGCTGCGCCAGGTCGCGACCTGAGCCGCCATCCCGCGTGATCGCTCCACCCTCGAACGCCCGGTGCATCCCGCACCGGGCGTTCGTCGTTTCAGACAAATGCTTCTGTCGATGGCGGACGGGGATTCCTTGCTCCGGCCGCCCGCCGCCGCACGTCTCTGGCGGATGATGAACGGCGATCCCGCCTCGAGTGTTCCGATGATGAACGACCGCCACCCATCCAAGGCGTTCGACAACGCGTGAGATCATCCACGCGGCAGGCCCTCAATCATCCGCTACGAGTCGGCCGCCAACGGATTTGCAGCCCTCGCCGTACTTCGCCCAAAGGCAGAATAGGTGCGATAACAACCATTTAAGGGCGTATTTCTTGCGCATCGTACAAGGAGTCCGGCGTTGCGCCTTCGGTGGATTGCGGAAGGACGCACCGGAAAACGCGTTATGTCCTCACCTCCACTCCCAGAGCCTGGTCATGGGACGGCTTCTGCACGCACGCGCACAGTCTCAATTTGCGCCACGCTGTAGTGAATCCGTGCGGGACTTCTGTCCCGTGCGCCAACCGTCCCCATTTATCTAGCATTGCGGCCGCATCCCATTGGGGATGCGGCCGTTTGTGTCGGCGTGCACAAGGCGTCGCCGGCTCCCTCACCCCCCGTTCGTGGAGGACACCATGCGTACCAAGCTGAAGCTGAACCTCGATCAACTGAACGTCGACACGTTCACCACAGAGATCGAGAAGCGCGCGTCGGGAACGGTGTTCGGCGAGCAGTGCACCTGCTACACCAACTGCAGCTGCCCCGGCTGCCCCACCTGCGATGCATCGTGTAACGGCACCTGCGGCGCCACGTGCAACGCCACGTGCGGTGGATCGTGCGATTACAGCTGCGGCGGCACCTGCGACTTCTACTGCGGCGGAACGGTGAACGACGCCACCTGCAACAACTACGGCACCTGCGACCCCGGGCGCGTCTGCTACATCGTGCCCTGATCGGCGGCCACGAGATCCCGTAGCCTGATGAAGTACGCGAGCCCCGGCCGATGCTGGCCGGGGCTCGTCTGTCGCGGGGTGCTCGTGGCGGAAGCGGTCCGGAGCCATGGCCGGCTGGCAGGTGCAGCGCCGGGGGCGGGGGGGAACCATCCGGGCGGTCGGGTGGTTTCATGCGCGGGTCCCGGCCGCGGCAGCGCGGCGCGTACTCCACTTCCAGTCAGATGGACAACATGAAAAAAACTTTTGCGATCATCGCCGCGGCGGCCGCCCTGGCCGGAGCGCAGCAGGCTTCCGCACAGAGCGTGATTCCGCTTTCGTTCGAGGCGCGCCTGGACGCGGGTGTCCCCACCGGCGACGCGGGCGAGTTCTACAACACCGGCGTGGGCTTCGGGCTGCGGGCCTCGCTGGACCTGGCGCCCAACTTCGCGGTGTACGGCGGCTACTCGCGCTTCACCTTTGACGCGGACGACGAGGGGCTGACGGACGCCGAGGCCGAGCTGGAGGGTTTTGAGGTCGGCGGGCGCGTGGGGCTGGGCACCGGCGGCGCGGTCGCGGCGCCCTACGTGCTGCTCGGCGCGCTCTTTCAGGATGAGCAGACCGGGCTGGAGGCCGGCCTGGGCGCCGACTACCCCGTGAGCTGGAACCTGTCGGTCACGCCCGAGGTGCGGTACCGCACCATCGACGAGTTCAACTACCTCACCCTGGGCATCGGCGCGCGCGTCCACTTCTAGACACCCGCATGCTGAAATGACACCGGGTCCCGCCCTCGACGGCGGGGCCCGGTTCGTTTTCTCCCCGGTGGAAGTTACCGGATCGTTACGCGCGTGGTCCCAGCTTTGCCACGGCGCGTACAAACCACGCGGATGAACATCCCGCATCTTCACGGAACGGTTGGCCCGTGCTCCGCGCGCGGGATGGCGGACAGGCTGCATGCAGAATCTGGATACGAACGCGCGCCCCGGACGGTGCGGCGCGAACCGGTGCGTGCGCTCGCGGGAAGAGCGCCGTCGCGGCGGGAGGACTTCGTGAGCGGAGTGCGCGACGCCGTGCGCGGGCACCGCGGCATCTTTCCGGCGCTGGTGCGGTTCGCGGCGCGACGGTGGCGCATTCTGCTGGCCCTGTTCGCGGGGGTGCTGCTTCCGCTGCTGGGCTTCGGCATGCTGGCCAACGATGTCATGGAGCACGAGGGATTGTTCTGGGACGCGCCGATTCTGCACTTTGTGCACGATCAGTCCACGCCCGCGCTCGACCGCTTCATGCTCTTCATGAGCGCCATCGGGTATGCGTGGGGCGTGGTGCCGGCGGTTCCGGTGCTGTTCATCATTCTCATGGCGTACAGGCGGCGCGGCGATGCGCTCTTCTTTGCCCTGGCCGTTGGCGGCGCGGGGTTGATGAACCGCGGCGCCAAGCTCTTTTTCCGCCGCACACGGCCCGCGCTGTGGACGTCCATCGCGCCGGAAACGTCGTTCAGCTTTCCCAGCGGGCACGCGATGGGGTCGATGGCGCTGGCCGCCGCCGTGGTGGCGCTGCTGTGGCCCACGCGGTGGCGGTGGCCGGCCATCGTCGTCGGCGGGGCGTTCACCTTTCTGGTGGGGCTGTCGCGCGTGTACCTTGGGGTGCACTATCCATCGGACGTGCTGGCGGGGTGGTCGGCGTCGCTGGCGTGGGTGGTGGGGGTGAGTTTCGTGGCGTACGGACGCGCCGCCAAGCCGCGCCCGTCCGCCACGCCCACCGCGGAGCTGCGCAACCAGCAGGTCGCCAGCTGAGGCTCCCAGGGCGGCCCCCACCCGGGCTCGTACTACTCGCCCACCCTCCCCCAAAAAAGACTGGGGGAGGGTTGGGGGCGGGCGGATGGGTCGGTGCGTGGACCGAAAGACCATCGTGTGAGCGGGTTGCGTTGAGGGAGCGCTGTTGAGCGAGTGCCGTTGAGTTGGTTGCGTGAGCGGGGTTGCGTTGAGCGAATGAATCCGCCGCTCCAACAGCGGGAACCCCCGACTCGCGGCCGCTGTCGCGTCCACGATCGGGGCTTCAACTGCGTTATGGAACGGCGTGCACGAGCCGAAGCCCGTCTCCGCGCCGAACGGCTCCCCCTCTCCCGCGGAGCGGGTGGAGGGGGTTGGGGGGAGGGGGCCCTCTCCGGCCGCACAGAAATCCCCGGAGCACACGAATCTATCGTTCTCCCCTCTCCGTGCGGCAGTTTGCACGGGGAGGGGCAGGGGGAGGGGCCCCCGCGGATGCACGCCGCCCGTCCAAAGTCTCGCCCAATCGTCTCCATCCCCATCTCCATCTGCATCCGCTGACGTTTGTCCCCTCCCTCCTCCACGCTGGCGCCTGACGCCGATCCGCGCCGCTGGCGCGCGCTGGTTCTGCTCGCGATGGCGGAACTGCTGGGGATGTCGCTGTGGTTCAGCGCGAGCGCCGTGTCGCCGCGGCTGCAGGCGCTCTGGCAGCTGAGCGATTCGCAGGCGGGGTGGCTCACCGGCGCGGTGCAGCTGGGCTTCGTGGCGGGCACGGCCATCGCCGCGCTGCTGAACCTGGCGGACCTCATCCCCAGCCGCGTCTACTTCGCCGTTTCCGCGCTGCTGGCGGCGGCGGCCAACGCGGCGCTCACCCTTGCCGACGGATACGGGCAGGCGGTGGCGCTCCGCTTCGCCACGGGAATGCTGCTGGCCGGCGTGTATCCCCCGGCGATGAAGATGGTGTCCACCTGGTTCCGCTCGGCCCGCGGGCTGGCCATCGGCACCGTGGTGGGCGCACTGACGGTGGGCAAGGCGACGCCGTACCTGCTGCGCGCCTTTCCGTCGCTGGACTGGCGGCAGGTGGTGCTGGCCGCGTCCGCGGGGGCCGTCGTCTCGGCGCTGCTGGTGGCGGCGACGTACCGCGACGGGCCGTATCCGTTCGCGCGGCGGCGGTTTTCGTGGGGGCTGCTGCGCGACGTGGCGCGCAACCGGCCGGCGCGGCTGGCCATTGCGGGCTATCTGGGCCACATGTGGGAGCTGTACGCCATGTGGACGTTCATCAGCCTGTTCTTTGTGGATGTGTTCGCGGCGCACGGGCACGGCGGGGCGGAGGCGCGGGCGGGGTTGATGGGATTCGCGGTGATCGCGGCGGGCGGGATGGGCTCGGTGCTCGCGGGTGCCTGGGCGGACCGGCTGGGGCGCGCCCGCGTGACCATCTGGGCGATGGCGGCCAGCGGCGCCTGCGCCCTCGCGATCGGGTGGATGATGCGCGCGCCGGTGTGGCTGGTGGTGGCCGTGGCGCTGTTGTGGGGCTTCGCGGTCGTGGCGGATAGTGCGCAGTTCAGCGCCATCGTGACGGAGGTGGCGCCGGAGCACGCCGTGGGCACCGCGCTGACGCTGCAGACCGCGCTGGGTTTTCTTCTGACCTCCGTTTCCATCGCCGCCGTGCCGCACCTGCGCGCGGCGGGGGGATGGCCGCTCGCGTTCGGCCTGCTGGCCGCCGGACCCGCGCTGGGCATCATCGCCATGCGCATGCTGCCCTCCGCCGCACCCCGCTGACGCTGCTCTGAAGACGGATGACCCAGGCAATCGGAGAGCATTCGGGTCCGTACACGACCGGATGGATCGGTGATCGCGCCCACATCGATCCGGACGACGAAAACGTGGACGTCTGGGTGGAGTTCGAATCCGGGGAATCCTACATCGCCACGTTCTTTACGCTGAAGAACCTGGCTACGCTGATGGCCCGATACCGCGAATCGGGTGAGTGCGCGAGCGGGCTTTACGTATGGGGTTCGGACATGATCGTGGTGGAGCGGCTCACGGATGACGTCATCGAGCGGACGATTGCAGACCTGCTGAAGAGCGGCGAGTTCACCGGCGCATTCTCGTATTGCGAGCCGCGGGTGTACGAGGACGGGTGAGAGTGTCTGCCTTCTCTCCTTGTCATCGATCAACGTGCACGACTCGCCTGGTTCGGAGCATTGAGACGAGCGATCTGCTTGAGGAGCTTTCGGCATGGTTCCAGGCCCAGTTCGTCCTGAGGTCGGCAAAATCACAGAGCCGGAACCCAGGCATCGCAATGAATAAATGGCTGGAGCGCGTGATCGGTTGGGATACGTTTCTCGAGGTCGTGATCATACTCGTGGGCATCATCATCGGTGTGGGGATGGTGATCGCCAGGGCATTCGGGTAGCCCGAATCGAGCCGCCCACGATGACCAGAACGGGGGTTGTGCGGTGAATCTTCAAGACAGCGGCTCCGCTGACCTTCTGCCGTCGCTCGTGCGTGAGAAGGGAGGCGCCCGGAGCATCGCCCCGACCGCGATGGTGATCGCGATGACATTGATCGGGGCGATGGCGGGGGTACTCCTGGGCTATCTGATCGTCACGTTCGCCTTCTGGATTGGCCACAGCGGCACGACGGGCAGCGAGTATCCCGGCTACTCGCACCCCGGCATTGCATCGCTGCTCGCGCTGTCCGGCGGGTTGCCGCTGGGCGCGGTGCTGACGCCCATCGTTTACCATCGACGCCTGCGCGGGACCGAGTTGAACCGCTGGTGGCTGCTGCTGCCGGTCGCCACGCTGCTGGGCGGCATGATGGGCGCGTTCGGCGGGCTGGGTGGTGCCGCGGCGGGAGGCGGATTCGCGTTATGGGGGTGCGCCGCGTGGATCGGCTCCCGCGCCGCGGCTCGTCCGCATGTCCCACGGCTGCCGTGAAAGGGTTCGCGCGGCTCTCTCGCCTCCGGGTCGCCGAGCGGGCGGATTGCTGCGTCACTCCTGAAATTGATACAGAAAAGCCCGCCAGAACGTCTGGCGGGCTTCGTCGTGCGGCGGATGCGGCGGAGTCAGATGGCGGCGGTGCGGGCCTCGCGTTCGGCGATCAGGCGCTGCACCTCGGCCAGCACCTGCTTGGGCTCGGCGGGCTTGGCCAGGTACGCGTCGCACCCGGCCTCGGCCGCGCGCTGGCGGTCTTCGGCCATGGCGTGCGCGGTCAGCGCCATCACGGGGATGGACGCGGTCACAGGGTCCGCCTTGAGCATGCGCGTGGCCTGGTGCCCGTCGATGATGGGGATGGAGATGTCCATCAGCACCACGTCGGGAAGCGTGTCGCGCACCAGCTGCACGCCGGACTGTCCATCGCCGGCTTCCAGGACCTCGTACCCGTAGTGCTCCAGGATGGTACGATAGATCATCCTGTTGTCCAGGTTGTCTTCGATGATGACGACGGTAGCGCGCGTCTGCGCTGCGGACATGACCGGCTCCTGCGGGTGGGCCGCCCGGGGGCGGTGCAACGGGACGTGAATCTGCCGGAAACCGCGGGTTCGCACAACCGTCCGGGGCGTCCGCGGGCGTGTGGAGCCCGGCCGGGAGCAGACGGAGGTGAAGGTCCTCCTGCATGATGGCCAGCGTGTAACTCCTTGCGCCGCAAAAAGTTCCTTTGATGTGTCCGCGCGCGCTCGCCGCGAGGCATCAGCTTGGGGAGCGTGCGCCCCCTCATCCCGTGCGCCCGGGTCATGCGCGATCGAAGGACCGGCCGTGCGCCGGAAAACGTCGGGTGTCCCACGGTAGTGCTCGCGCGGAAAGTAGATCCTTCGTCGGCGCCAACGGCCGGCGCGGCGGAAAGTGCGTCCGGCGCCTCCTCAGGATGACATGTTGTTGTCCCGCGGCTACTTGCAATCCAGACCATGTCATCCTGAGGGAGCGTGTGCGGCCCTCTCCGTCACGCCGGATCCTGCGCGACCGAAGGATCTACTATCCGCCGAGCCAACGTCGCGACACGCACGTCCGTTCTCGCGGGGAGAGCAGATTCTTCGGCGCCGCCACGATTCGGCCCGGCGGAAAGCGTTCGCCGCGCGCGTCCGGGCTGGCGGCGGGTTCTGCATCAACCGAGATTCGAAGCTTCTCCGCCCGTCACGGACGGCCGTCGGCGGCGGAGGCGGTGGATCAACGGATTTCACGACATCGGAGCACGGATGCGCAAGAGCGTACGATGGGGAGCCCCGCTGGCACTGGCGCTGGCGGCCGGCTGCGCGCCCGCGGGAATGCAGGCCGGCGCGGCGGGCGCGGGCACGGGCGAGGCGGCCATCAGCGGCGACATGCTGCTGCGCGACATCCGCGAGCTGTCCTCGGACCGCTTCCAGGGACGCGCGGTGGGCACGGCGGGCGAGGACAGCACGATCGCGTACCTCAGCCGCCGCTTCCGCGAAATCGGCCTGGCGCCGGGGATGCCGGACGGCTCGTACGTGCAGCAGGTGCCGCTCATCGGCACCACGTCGCGGCTGGAGGCCCGCGCCGCCGTCAACGGCACCACGATGGAGTTGCGGCAGCTGGAAGACATCGTCGCGTGGTCGCAGCGCCCCGATTCGCTGGTTTCCGTCAATGCCGCGGAGATGGTGTTCGTGGGATACGGCGTGGTGGCGCCCGAGCTGGGATGGGACGACTTCAAGGGCGTAGACGTGCGCGGCAAGACGGTGGTGATGCTCATCGGCGACCCGCCCGTCCCCGACCCGGCAGACACCACGCGCCTGGATCCCAGCGTCTTTCGCGGCCCGGCGATGACGTATTACGGACGGTGGACGTACAAGTACGAGACGGCGGCGGAGCGCGGCGCGGCGGCGGTGCTGCTGGTTCACCAGACCGGGCCGGCGGGCTACCCGTGGTCCACCATCCAGAGCAACGTGCGCGAGCGCTTTGACGTGGCCGGCGCGCCCGCGCACGTGCCGGTGGAGGGATGGATTCAACTGGAGACCGCGCGCCGCATCTTTGCCGCGGGCGGCCACGACTTCGCCGCGCTGGAGCGGACGGCGCGGACGCGCGGCTTCCGCCCGGTGCCGCTGGGCGGGACGGCGACGTTCCGTGCCCGCAACGCCGTCCGTCGGATCAACTCGCGCAACGTGGTGGGCCGGCTGCCGGGGAGCGATCCGTCCGTGGCGGATGAAGCGGTGCTGTTTTCCGCGCACTGGGACAGCTTCGGGCTCGGCCGCGTGATCAACGGCGACAGCATCTACAACGGCGCGCTGGATGATGCGTCCGGCGTGGCGTGGCTGATTTCCACCGGGCAGGCGTATCGCTCGCTTCCCACGGCGCCGCGCCGGACGCTCGTCTTCGTGGCGTTCACGGCGGAAGAGCAGGGACTGCTGGGCGCCCGCTACTACGCGCAGCATCCCGTGGTCCCGCTGGCGAAGACGCTGGCGGACATCAACATGGACGCCATGAACCCGTGGGGGCGCACCCGGTCGCTGGTGAGCCTGGGCTACGGGCAGAGCTCGCTGGAAACGCTGCTGGCCACGGAAGCCGCGCGCGACAGCCGCCGCGTGGTGCCTGATCCGGAGCCGGAGAAGGGATACTTCTATCGCGCGGACCACCTGGAACTGGCGCGGGGCGGCGTTCCGTCGCTCTCCTTCCTGTTTCCGGGGACGGACTACCTGAACCAGCCAGCGGACTACGCCGAGCGGGTGCGCGGCGCCTACATCCGCGACGACTACCACAAGCCGACGGACGAGGTGAAGGCCGACTGGGACATGGCCGGCATCGTGGACGACACGCGCCTCACCTACCGCGTGGGGCTGGCGGTGGCGAACGGCGCGGAGTGGCCCACGTGGAGCACCGGCTCGGAGTTCCGCGCCAAGCGCGAGCAGTCGCTGGGCGGCGGGTCTCGGTAACTGCATCTCACGCGGAGGCCGCGGGGGGCGCGGAGGTCGCGGGGAACAGAAGAAGAAGGGCCTCACACAGAGCCGCAGAGACACAGAGGAACAGACAAGGAGAGGAGCCCATCCATCAGGCTCCTCTCCTTTTTCTCTCTTCTCTGCGTCTCTGCGGCTCTGTGTGAGACGTCCCTGGCGAGCTTTCAGACCGCGCGCTGCCCCGCGTACCACTCCACCGTACGCCGCAGCCCCTCGCGAAACGGCATGTGCGCCTCAAAGCCGAAGAGCTCGCGCGCGCGGCTGGTGTCCAGCGAGCGGCGCGGCTGCCCGTCCGGCTGCGTGGGATCGTACGCCAAGCGCCCCTGGTAGCCCACAGACTCGGCGATCTGCGCGGCCAGGTCGCGGATGGTGATCTCTTCGCCCACACCCAGGTTCACCGGCTCGGCACCGTCATAGTGCTCCGACGCCAACACGACGGCGCGCGCGCATTCGTCCACGTACAGAAACTCGCGCGACGCGTTGCCCGTGCCCCACATCCGCACCTCCGGCGCGCCGCCGTCCCGCGCCTCCAGCATGCGCCGGATGAGCGCGGGAATCACGTGGCTGCTGCGCTCGTCAAAGTTGTCGCGCGGGCCGTACAGGTTCACCGGCAGCAGGTAGATGCCGTTCATCCCGTACTGCTGCCGGTACGCCTGCAGCTGAACGAGGAGCGCCTTCTTGGCCACCCCGTACGGCGCGTTGGTTTCCTCCGGATACCCCTCCCACAGGTTCTCTTCGCGAAACGGCACGGGCGTGATCTTGGGATAGGCGCAGATCGTTCCCATCTGCACGAACTTCTGCACGCCCGTGCGCCGCGCTTCTTCGATCATGAGAATGCCCATGATCGCGTTGGCGTAGAAGAAGCGGCCCGGGTTTTCGCGGTTGGCGCCGATGCCGCCCACTTCCGCGGCCAGATGGATGACCATCTCCGGGCGCGCGGTCTCGTACAGCCGCCGCACCGCTTCGTCGGTGGTCAGGTCGAACTCGGCGCGGCGGGGGACGAACACGTCCGCGTGCAGCGCGCGCAGCCGGTCCACCACGTGCGAGCCCAGAAAGCCGCCGCCGCCGGTGACCACCACCCGCCGCCCGCGCCAGAACTCCGGCGTGGCCTGGCGCTCGTACGGCGCGCCGGCCGGGTGGGCCGCGGAAACGGCTGCCTGGGATGATTCGGGGGTCATGCGGTCCGGGGGCGGATGAAAACGTCTGGTCGCGGGCTCCGCGAGTATACCCGAACCGTGCCGCCGCTGCAACGCGGGCCGGCGCGGGGCAGACAAATTCAGCGCGGGCGCTATATTGCAGCGCTCCGCGGACGCACCTGTCCGCCGCACCCGGAGCGGGCCGCCGCGGCCCGTTCCGTTCCCGCCGGCAATCCATCCCCGCCGCGGCTCGCAGACACCCTGCAGGACCTATGGAACAGATCATCCGGGGCGCCGTGGACCGCGGCGCCAGCGACATCCACATCCGCGGCGGCGACGTGATCCGCGCCCGTATCGGCGGCAAGCTGCTTCCGCTCACCAAGCAGAAGCTGTCACCGGAGCAGGCGCGCGCCTTCGTGCTCACCATCATCGCGCCCAGCCTGCGCGAGCGCGTGGACGTCATTCAGGACCACGACTGCTCGTGGGGCATCAACGGAGTGGGGCGCTTTCGCGTGAACGTCATGCGGCAGCGCGGCAGCTTCGTCATCGTCCTGCGCGTGATTCCGTACAAGATCCCCACCCTGGACGAACTCGGCCTGCCGCCCGTGGCGAAGAAGATCGCGCTTGCCGAGCGGGGGCTGGTGCTGGTGACGGGGGTGACGGGAAGTGGAAAGAGCAGCACCATGGCGGGGATGATCCAGCACCAGAACCAGCACGAGCACCGCCACATCGTCACGCTGGAGGACCCCATCGAGTTTCTGCACAGCGACAACCTGTGCGCCATCAGCCAGCGCGAGATAGGCTCCGACACCGACAGCTTTCACCGCGGGCTGCGGGCGGCGCTGCGGCAGGACCCGGACGTCATCCAGATCGGCGAGATGCGCGATTCGGAAACGATCGACATCGCGCTCAAGGCGGCGGAAACCGGGCACCTGGTCATCAGCACGGTGCATACGAAAGACGCCACCAACACGGTTGCGCGTCTGATCTCCGCCTTTCCGCCGGAAGAGCAGGAGACGGTGCGCTATCGTCTGGCGGATGCGCTGCATGCGGTGGTCTCGCAGCGGCTGCTGGCCCGCAAGGACCGCAAGGGACGCGCGCTGGCGGCGGAGGTGATGGTAATGACCAGCACCATCCGCGACTGCGTCATCGATCCCGACAAGACGTCGGAGATCCGCGACCACATCGCCGCGGGGCGGGATACGTACGGGATGCAGACGTTTGACCAGCACCTGGCGGACCTGGTGGCGTCTGGCGCGGTGGACTTCGGCGTGGCGCGCGCGGCGGCCACCAACCCGGGCGACTTCGACCTCAAGGCGCGCCTCGGTGAGTCCGCGGCTCCATCCGGCGGATCAGGGGCGATGGACGGCTTCATGGCCGGCGGCACGTTCTGATCGCGAATCCCGGCCTTTGCTCGGCGGAGAGTGTGTAAACTGCCTTCACGCGGAGGTCGCGGGGGTTCGCGGAGGTACGCGGGGGAACAGATGAGGGGGGCGATGAGGCGGCCGCGGGTTGGGCCGCCTCTGTCGTATTCGGGTTTGTGGCAGCAGAGCCCGGGACTTCGTACCTGGCACCTGATCCTGGGCACTTCCTTTTCTGGGTCCATCTACCCATGCCGCCCCGCATCTGACTCGCGATCATGTAGCACCAACTCGCGAGCCTCATCGTGCTCCCGATCCCGGACGACCCACAGACGCGCCCACGCTGCCGATATGAACGAGTCCCGCGCTGAACACGCCCTCTCCGTCGCCGAGCGGATCGAGCAGGAGTTCATGGCCCGGCTCACCACCTTCATGCGCACCTCGGTGCCGCTGGAGGAAATGGCCCGCGTGCAGGCCGAGCACGACCTGCGCAGCGGCATCATCCGCCCCGCGCGCCGCGCCGGCATGATCGCCGCGCACCGCGAGCGCCGCGCCGCCTGAGCTTTTTCATCGATCGAGCGACGCCCGGCGGGCCGTCCACGGCGGACGGCTTGCCGGGCGTTCGGCTGCGTGGCATCTTGGGCGGCCACCCAAGGAGGATGTGCATGACGGAACCCAAGCGCACCAGCGACCCAGACGGCCGCTTCAGCATCGTACTCCCCGCCGGCTGGTCCGCCGAGCCGGACGAGGACCAGGGCGGGCTCGAGGTCTGGCTCGAAGACGGCATCGGCACTCTGCACCTGATCTCCTTCGAGGGCGACGAGGACTCCGCCGATCCGGCCGAGGAACTCTACGCTTTTCTGGAAGAGGACGGCGTGGAGATCGAGGAGGACGATGTCGAGGACCTGGACATCGAAGAGGGCGAACTCTCCATCTGCGAGTACGAGTCGTCGGATGAAGAGGACGACGAAGAGCCGGAGACCACCTTCTGGATGCAGGGCGTCGCCACGGCGCCGGGCGTTCTGGTGTTCGCCACGTACATCTGCCCCGCCGGCGAGCAGGAAGCCGAGCGCGAGATCGTGCGCAAGGCGCTGGGCACGCTGCGCCTGATGGCGGCCGAGTAGATCCTGAAATCAACCGCAAGGAGTTGTTCGATGTCGCTACAGCAGGGAGACCGGGCCCCGGACGTGACGCTGGTGTCCAGCGAGCTGTCGCCGCTTTCGCTTTCCGCCGAGTGGGCCAAGGGCACCGTGGTGCTGCTGTTCTTTCCGCTGGCGTTCACCAGCACGTGCACGGAAGAGATGTGCGCCATGCGTGACGACATCGGCTCGTACAGCGGGCTCAACGCGCGCGTGATCGCCACCAGCGTCGACAGCCCGTTCGTGCTGGACCGCTTCAAGAAGGATCTGGGCGCCGACTACCAGTTCGCCTCGGACTTCAACCGAGAGGCGGCCCGGGCGTTCGGGGTGCTGCGCGAGGCGCCGCTGGGGCCGGGGCTGCTGAACGCGTCGGACCGCGCGGCGTTCGTCATCAACCAGGACGGAACGATCCGTTACGCTTGGCACAGCACCAACCCCAGCCTGCTCCCCCCGTTCGACGAGATCAAGCAGGCGCTCGCGCAGAACTGAGTCGGCCCCCACCGGGCTCGTACTACTCGCCCACCTCCCCCAAAAAAGACTGGGGGAGGTTGGGTGGCGGATGGATTGGCGTGAGTGGCGGGATCTGGCTCCGCGCGAAGTCTGTGAGCGAATGAATCCGCCGCTCAACCAGCGGGAAGCCCCGACTCATGGCCGCTGTCGCGTCCACGATCGGGGCTTCAACTGCATTTGGGGATACACGTCAGGGGCGGCGGCCTCAGTCCGCGCAGGCGGACATCTATCGTTCGAGGCGCGGTTTCAACCGCCGGACGTAAGCCGCCGCCCCTCGTACCCGTTCGCCGGGATGCGCGGGATCAGCGCGATGCGTGCGAACCGCCGCGCACGGCCGTCACCTCGTAGTGCCGCATCTCGGCGATGTCGTTGAAGAACGGACGTACGGCGGCAAAGAACGTCCCGAACTCCGGGCTCTTCCGGAACCCCTGCATGTGTCCCTCCGCCGAATCCCATTCGATCCGCAGGATGTACGACGCGGGCTCCTCCACGCAGCGCGCGAGTTCGTGGCCCAGGCAGTGGGAAGACGCCGCAAGCGCCTGCTGCGCCTGTCCATAGCCGGCCTCGAACGCGTCCCGCCTCTCCGCGGGAATGGTGTAGCGGATGTATTCCACGATCATGCGGATCCTCTTCAGTTGAAGGCGAGCTGCCCTGCGGAACGGGCAATCTCGCCACGCACGATTCGCCGCGACAGAACGCACCGCGAGGTAACCGCACCCTCCATCCGCCGATGAACATCCATCAAACCGCCGATCCCGTTCACTTCACCTGCCCGGTGGAGCTCACCATCGCCATGATCGGGGGCAAGTGGAAGCCGCTGCTGCTGTGGGAACTGCGCGGCGAGCCCCGCCGCTTCAACGCGCTGCAGGCGGCCATGCCCGGCATAACGCACAAGGTGCTCGCGCAGCAGCTTCGCGGCCTGGAGCGCGACGGCTTCATCACGCGCACAGAACGAGAGGGCGAGGTGCGGCACGTGGAATACGCGCTGAGCACCTTTGGCGGCACGCTGCGCCCCGTGCTGAACGCCATGGCGGACTGGGCCAAGACGCACCACGCCCAGGTCGGCGCTACCCTCGACTCCGGACCGCTCGACGCGCGCTGAACCCTGAGCCCAAGCCGAACGGCTCCCCCTCTCCCGCGGAGCGGGTGGAGGGGGCTGGGGGGAGGGGGCCCTCTCCGAACGCGCCTCAACCCGGCCATTCACGCTGAGTTGCCGTTCTCCGCAATCGAGCAGGGATGGACGTCGGTCATCAAAAGAAACACCCGCCGATCCCCGACGCACAACGAGGGCGGCACCGGGATCAGTGCCGCCCTCGTTCATCCCCCCGAAGCGCCGTTCAGCGGGTGGATTCCAGGATCCCGCGCATCTCGTCCGGCGAGAAGTGGTAGGCCTCGTTGCAGAAATGGCAGACCACCTCCGTATACGGCTTTTCCTCTTCCTGAATGATGTGCTCGATCTCCACCGGGCCCAGGCTGGCGATGGCGGACTCGAACCGGCCGCGCGAGCACTCGCACTTGAACCCGATCGGGTACTTGTCGCCAAAGGTGTAGCCCTCGGGAAAGAGCCGGTCCAGCATCTGCTCCGGCGAAATCCCCTCGCGCAGCAGCGCCGTGGGATGCGGCAGCGCGGCGGCCCGCTGCTCGATCTCGGCGATCTCCTCGTCCGACAGGCCGGGAAGAAGCTGGATCAGGTAGCCGCCGGCGGCCTCCACCGACAGGTCCGGCCGCACGAACACGCCGATGCCCACGCCGGACGGCGTCTGCTCGCTCTTGGCCATGTAGTACGCCAGGTCCTCGCCGATTTCGCCGGAAATCAGCTCCACCATCCCCTGGTAGGTGTCCTTCATCCCCAGGTCCTTGGTGACGGCGAGGTAGCCGTCTGTGCCCACCACGCCGGCCACGTTCAGCTTGCCGTTGACGCTGTCGGCGTGCACGTGCGGGTTGCCCACCAGCCCGCGCACCTCGCCGCGCCCGTTGGCGGTCACCAGAATGCGGCGCACCGGGCCGTTGCCGCGCACGTCCACGGTCAGCAGCTGGTCTTCTTCCTTGAGCGAGGCGGCGCCCAGCAGCAGCGCGCCCATGGCCGTGCGGCCCAGCGCCGCGGTCACGGCGGGATAGGTGTCGTGCCGGCGCTGCAGTTCGCTCACCAGGCCGGTGGCGTTCAGCGCAAAGGCGCGCACGCGGTCGTCGAGCGCCGTGGCGCGCACCAGATAGTCGTTCGTCATCCATGCCTCCCCAAACAGGAGCCGCGGCCAATGGGGGCCGCGGCGCAACGCGCTTGCATACAACAATTTGGCCCGCGGGTTCCCCGGTTTCGCCCGGTCCGCGCGGCGGATTCCCGTCCGCCGCGGCCGCCGTCCGGCGGGAAGTGGCCGCGGGGAGATGAAACCCGCCCCGTCCGCGCGCCGTACCCGGCTGGCCCCGCCGAACGCACCTCCATCCAACCCGTTTCCTTTGATGATGATTGCACGCATGCGCTCCGTCCGCCGGCTCGCGCTCGCCGCGCTGGTGGCCGTTCCGCCCGCCGCGCCCGCGCTGCTGCGCGCCCAGTCCCCCGCGCCGGCATCCGCCTCCGCGCAGGTGGTGGTGGACCCGTCGCTCGCCGCCATCGATTCGGCGCTGGCGGCCACGTACCCCGCCGGCGGGCCCGGCGCGTCGGTGATTGTGGAGCGCGGCGGACGGGTGCTGCTGCGCAAGGCGTACGGCATGGCCGACGTGGAACTCGGCGTGCCGCTGCAGCCGGAGCACGTGCTGCGCATCGGCTCCATCACCAAGCAGTTCACCGCCGTCGCCGCGCTCATGCTGGTGGACGAGGGAAAGCTGTCGCTGGATGACGACGTCACCGAGTTCATCCCCGACTACCCCACGCAGGGCCGCCGCATCACCGTGGAGCACCTGCTGACGCACACGTCCGGCATCCGCAGCTACACGGACATCCCCGAGTGGCGGCCCACGCTGCGCAACGACCTGTCGCCCACGGAGCTGATCTCCGTCTTTCGCGGCCAGCCAGTGGACTTTGCGCCGGGCCAGGACTGGCGGTACAACAACTCGGGATACGTGCTGCTGGGCGCCATCATCGAAAAGATCAGCGGCCAGAGCTACGCCGACTTCCTGAGGACGCGCATCTTTGAGCCGCTGGGGATGCGCGGCACGCGGGTGGAGACGCAGACGGCGGTGATTCCCGGGCGGGTGCGCGGCTACGCGACCACGGACGGGCGCGTGCTGCAGAACGCCATGTACATGAGTTCCACGCATCCGTACGCCGCGGGCGCCATCCTTTCCACCACCGACGACCTGCTGCGCTGGGGCCACGCGGTCGCGGAAGGGCGCTTGTTGAAGCCGGAAACGTGGCGGCGCGCCCACACGGCGTACGCGCTGCCCGGCGGGCGTTCGTCGGGGTACGGCTACGGCTGGTTCGTCAGCACGCTGGCGGGGCAGCCCACGGTGGAGCACGGCGGCGACATCAACGGATTCAGCAGCCACGGGATGTGGATGCCCTCCGAGCGGCTGCTGGTCTATGTGCTGAGCAACGCCGAGCGTGATTTCGCCAACCCCGAAACGTTCTCCACCCGCATCGCCGAGCGGGTGCTGGGGCGCGAATTCATTACGCCAGCCATCGCCGTGGCGCCGTCCGCGCTGGATGCGTACACGGGCGTGTACCGCGTGGGCGACGCGGACCGGCGCATCGTTACGCGCGACGGCGGCCGGCTGTACGTGCAGCGCGGGCGCGGCGCCAAGGTGGAACTGCGCCCCGTGGCGCGCGACCAGTTCGTGAGCGTGAACACCGGCGCGCGCTTCACCTTCGTGCGCGAGGGCGGCCGGGTGACGGGCGTGCGCCTGCGCCCCCGCATCGGGCCGGAAGACGGGGTTTCGCCGCGGACGGATGAGCGGGTGGAGGATGCGGCGGCGCCCCCGGCGGCCGGTTCGGTCGTGGTTCCCGCGGCGGTGCTGGACGCGTACGCCGGCCGGTACCAGCTCACCCCGGAACTGGTGCTCACCATCCGCCGCGACGGGGACGTGCTCAAGGCGCAGGCGACCGGCCAGCGCGAGATCACGCTGGGGGCGGTGACGCAGACCCGGTTCACCGCGCAGGATCTGAACGCGACGATCGATTTCGAGCGCGACGCGGCGGGTGCGGTGACGCGGCTGATCCTGAACCAGAACGGGCGCGCCGGCCCGGCGCCCCGTCTGCCATAGTCCAGACGGGTCCGTCCCGGTCGCGATCGGATGAAACAAGGGGGAGAGCACCGCGCGGTGCTCTCCCCCGTTTCTTCTGTGGATCACCATCCGGATGGTCTTGAGAACGTTGTCCGCACCCCTTGTCCGGTGATTCCGAGGATGAATGTTGTTGCGGGGACGCCAGTTACCACACCCAGCCATGTCATCCTGAGGGAGCGTACGCCGGCCTCTCTGTCACGCCGAGGTCATGCGCGACCGAAGGATCTACCGTCCCGCCGAGCCAACGTCGCGACACGCACGCCTGTTCTCGCGGGGAGAGCAGATCCTTCGTCGGCGCCAAGGTTCGGCGGGTCGGCGGCATCATCCGGCGCCTCCTCAGGATGACGCCTTTGTGAACGCCTGTTCACGAATGGGATCTCCAAGCGGTGAGATTCCCCTGCGATCAACCCCAGCACACGCGGACGCTACCGGTCCGGCCCGCCGAACGCGCGCAGGCCGCGCAGCTCTGCGCGGTCCAGCAGGCGCTGCAGAACCTTGAGCGCCCCCGCCAGTTCCACCGCGGTGCGCCCTTCGGCCTCGCGCTCCACCAGCGCGTGCACCTCCGCGCGCAGCAGCGCGAACTCGCGCCGCAGGTGGTCCGCCGTCCACCCCAGGCGGCGGCGCTGCTCCCCGTGCCGCTCGGAGATTACCCGCTGGATGCTGGTGCCGTCCTGCATCAGCTCCGGATCGCCGTGCCCCTCATCCAGAATGATGAGCATCTTGCCGGTTTCCAGCAGAAAGGTGGCGACGTGGTCCTCCAGCTGCACGCGGTTCATCTCCCGCGCGTGCGGCAGCGCCGGATCGCCGCGCAGGCGCTCGCCGAAGCGCCGGCTGAGCGCGTCGGCGCCGCGGGCCAGCAGGTGCCCGATCTCCGCCAGCCCCGTGATCTCCGGCGACCCCGAGAACCACACATCACCCGGCGCTTCGTCGGCGCCACTGGTCGGCGCGGCCGCGCCCGCCGCGCCGCCCTGCAGCTCCGCCTGCGCATGCACCCCTTCCGGCGTGGGCAGCCAGAGCACGAAGCGGCTTCCCTCGCCCAGCACGCTCTGCACGGTGAGGTCGCCACCCATCAGCCGCGCGAACCGCCGGCTGATGGTCAGCCCCAGCCCGGTGCCGCCCGTGCGCCGCGTGTGCCCGCCATCCACCTGCGAAAACGGCTCGAAGATGCGCTCCAGCTCGCCGGCCGGAATGCCGCGGCCCGTGTCCTCCACCTCCACCGCCAGCCACGGCCCCGGCCCGGCCAGCGCGCTCTCCGCCGGGGCCTCGCGCACGGCGCAGCGGATGGTGACCCGCCCGCCCTCGTCCGTAAAGCGAACCGCGTTGGAAAGCAGGTTTACCGCCACCTGCCGCACCCGGTCCTCGTCGCCCACGTACATCTCCTCGCCCGCGGAGACCGATTCGTCGTGCAGCTGCACGCCCCGGGACTGCGCCAGCGGGGAGATCATCCCCACCGCCGCCGCGGTCGTGCCCAGCAGGAGCGTGGCCTCGTGCGCCACTTCCATCTCCCCCGCCTCGGCCTTGGACAGATCCAGGATGTCGCTCACCAGCCCCAGCAGGTGCTGCCCGCTGGCCCGCACCCGCCCCACGTACTCCGCCTGCTGCGCGTTCAGGTCGCCGGCCACCCCCGCCTGCAGCAGGTCGATGTAGCCCACCACCGCGTTGATGGGGGTGCGGATCTCGTGGCTCATCTGCGCCAGAAACTGGCTCTTGGCGCGGTTGGCGTAGTCCGCCTCGGCGCGGGCGCGCCCCGCCTCGTCGTACAGGGTCAGGCGCAGCTGATCCGCGGCCTTCTGCTCCGTCACGTCCTGCATGGCCCCCACCATGCGCGACGCCGCGCCCTCCCGCGGCCGGGCCACGTGCCCGCGGTCCAGCACGTCGGCGTAGCCGCCGTCCGCGCGCAGAAAGCGGTACTCCGCGCTCCACGTGTCCGCGCCGCGGTCGATGGCGGCGTGGATTCCCTCGGCGACCTTGTCCCGGTCGTCCGGGTGAATGTGCTCCAGCCACCACCCCCCGGAGGTCTCGCCGTCGGATGGATGATGTCCGAAGCGCTCCCCCAGCGCGGGGTTCCAGCGGATGCAGTCCGCCTGAAGGTCCCAATCCCAGATCACGTCCGCCGTGGCGCGCGAGGCCAGCTGGTACCGCTCGTCGGATGCGCGCAGGGCCTCGGCGGAGCGCTCGCGCTCATCCACGATGTGGTACTGCGTGGCGATCCCCTCCACGCGCCCGCCGGCGTTCAGCAGCGGCTTGTAGACGATGTCGATCCGGTGCTCCTCCGCGATCCCGTCGCCGTCGCCGTCCCACGCCGCGGTCACCCCGGAGCCGGACCATTCCCGGCCGCTGGCGTACACCTGGTCCAGCAGGTCGAAGTAGCCCTGCCCGTCCACCTCGGGATACACCTCGCGAAAGGGGCGGCCCACCATTTCCCGCCCGGCGGCGCGCTCGCGGTACTGCTCGCTGGCCGCGACAAAGCGGTGATCGGGCCCCTCCAGCACCGCCACCGCGCCCGGAAACTGCGCCACCACCCGCGCCAGCCGTTCGCGTTCCTGCTCGCGGATGGCATCGGCGCGCACCTTTTCCGTCACGTCCGTGATGATGGCGGTGATCCCCGACACCGAGCCGTCCGCGCCGCGCAGCGGGTGGTAGATGAAGTCCACGAAGCGCTCCTCCACCGTCCCCATCCACTCATCCCGCAGCTCCAGCGGAACGGCGGTGCCGATGAACGGCTCGCCCGTGGCGCGCACCTGGTCAAGCAGGCCGATGAAGCCCTGCTCCACCACCTCCGGCAGCGCGTCGGCCACGCGCCTGCCCACCACCCGCCGCCCGCCCACCATGCGGATGTAGCCCGGATTGGCGGATTCAAAGACGTGCTCCGGCCCGCGCACCACCGCGACGGCCACCGGTGCCTGCTCAAAGACCTCACGCAGCCGTGCACGCTCGCTTTCCGACGCCGCGCGTGCATCCTCGAGCGCCGCGTTCAGCCGCTCCAGCTGCTCGGCGGCCTCGCGGGCCTCTTCCACCTGCGCCTCCAGTTCGGCGGCCTGGGCCTGCATCTCCTCGCCCTGGTCCTCCACCTGGCGGATGCGGCGGCGCAGCTCGATCTCGCGCTCGGCGGAGCGGGCCAGCTGCACCATGACCTCCACCTCGGTGTCGGTCCACGCGCGGGGTACGAAGTCGATGGCGCAGAAGGAGCCCAGCACCATTCCGTCGGCGCCGCGGATAGGCACGCCCAGGTACGCGGCCACGCCCAGCGTCTCCACCGTGGGGATGCGGGCGTACTCGGGGCGGGCGCGGGTGTCGGGGATGACGAGCGGGCCGTTGTTCTGGATGGCGAGGTGGCAGAAGGTGGGGCCGCGGATTTCCCGCTCCTGCGCGAGCGGGTCGGGAAATCCCACGCAGGAGAGGTAGAAGTCGCGCGTTTCGTCCACCAGGCTGATGAAGGTGGCGGGCGAATGCACCAGCACCGACGCCAGCCGCGTCAGGCGGTCGAAGGCTTCCTCGGCGGCGGCGTCCAGCAGGCCGCTTTCGCGCAGGGCGGACAGGCGAGCGGGATCGTTCACCCCGGGCGCGTGCGCGGGGTCGTCATCCGGCGGAATCGTGACGGTCAAGCGGCCACCTTGGTTGCATCCGCCGGGCGGGAGGGCGACGGAGGGCGTTTCTGGAACGGGCGGAACACAGAGGCGGCGCACGCGTGAATGCGCCGCCGTCTTTCCGGATTCCCGCGCGGACAGGCCGGGGTTGAGGCGGGCGTTCCTGGCTCTGGCTCGCCGGAATGCGACAACCGAGCCACGCTGGACAAAGCCTGCCCGGGGACGCCGCAAACGCTGCGTGCGCAAGCTAACGGTTTGAAGGCGAATCGCCTACGACTTCTTCCACTCGGGCCAGCAACCCTGGATGCGGGGTGGTGCTCCGCCGCCCGCGCCTCCCTCCCTCATCTGTTCCCCCGCGCACCCCCGCCACCTCCGCGTCCCCCCGCGTCAGGGCAGTTTGCGGGGCACGGCGCCGAACGGCACTGCGCGGCACGCCGTTGATCCGCCGCAGGGGTCGTGTTGAGCGAGAGGAGAAGCTGATCCACTGAAGCTGATCCACCGGCTGATCGATCAGCAGCACTCAGAGCGAGATTCGTGAACGGGTATTCATATTGATGGATATCCGTCCGCCGGCGCTCATGCCGTTCATCGACCGTGATCGCGGATGACGGTCGACTGATGAAAGTCTGCCCAGAACAGATGCGGATTGTTCCGGCGCCCATCCGACGTCCTCCGTGTGGTTCCTGCGTTCGCGGCGCCTGCCCGCGGGGGTGCGTGCCAGCGTTGATTCAGGAGTGTGGCGCGGGCCATGCACTGCGACGCGGTCCCCAACCTGAACGCCGCGTTCTCGCGGAGGACGCCGGGACGGGATTACGCGAACAGCGGAAAAAGCCATGACAAACGACCACGATCATTCGCCCATCGAACGCACGCACCACGCGCACGAGCCCAGCCATGGGGACGAGCTGGGCGAAGCCGCAGGCGGTGTCAGCGGCGTGCTGGCCGGCGCGGCCATCGGCTCGGTGGGCGGACCGGTGGGCACCCTCATCGGCGGCATCGCCGGCGCGGTGGGCGGATGGTGGGCGGGACGCTCGGTAAGCGAGGCGGCCGCGCACTACACGGAAGACGACGACAAGTACTTCCGCGGCCACCATGAGGCCGACACGGTGCGTCCGCGCGACCTGAGCTACGACCACGCGCGCACCGGGTATGCGGCGGGTCACATTGCCGGGCACAACCCCGACTACAAGGGGCGCGAGTGGAACGACGTGTCCACCGACATCCGCCGCGGCTGGAAGGATGACGAGCACGGCGCGTGGGACCGCGTGGAAAGCTCGGTTCGCCACGGCTGGGAGCGCGCCAAGGACACCGCGGGACACGCGGCGGAGACGGCGGGCGACAAGATCGAGCACGCCACCGACCATGTCGGCGGCCCCGTGGAGCGCGCCGGCGACCGCATCGAGAACCGCACCGACCGCCTGGGCTGAGGCCGGCCGGGGCATCCGCCGCGCCTCGACTCTGAGGCGGGGCAGAGGTCCGGGGACGACGCGAGGATGAAAGCGGGGGAGCACCGAACGGTGCTCCCCCGCTTTCTTGTCAGCAGAACCGAGTCGATCCGCGTCCAGCGCCGCCGCAGCCGGCGGATGCGACGGTGTCCTCGTCTGCGCACGTGGGATTGATCGAGCCCGAAGCGGGGATTTGCAGGACCGACAGGACGGCGCGGGTCCCGGGCGGCGCGCAGTATTGCCCCGATCTTGCGTAACTGATACCGGAAAGCCGTCCGGTGTGGCCCGCGGGGCCCGCCGCGGCGCGCACGCCTCTACTCGCCAGGGAGTTGCCTGTGACGCTGATCACCTGCAGGGAATGTGGCGGAACGCTGTCCGATACGTCGCCGGCCTGCCCGCACTGCGGCGCGCCGGCATTGCACGCCGCCCGCGGCCACGGCGTCATCGGCAAGATCTACATCGTCTGCTGCTACCTGGCCGCGGCACTGTTCACGTTCAGCGCGCTGCTCTTTCTGCTGCTGCCGCTCACGAGCGAGCCCAGCATCCGCGACACGGCGGAACCCGGAATGATCCTGGTGGGCTTCGTTCCCATCATCTTGCTCACGATTGCCTGTGCGCGGGGCGTGCAGCGCTTTCGCCGCTGGGGATGGTGGCTCGCGACCGGCATCTCCGCGCTGGTGGTGCTCTCGTGCCTCGCCGTCATGGTGATGCCGTCTCAGGGCGGGGCGGGGACGGATCCGGCGCAGGTGCGGACGGGCGGGCTCTTCTTCGTACTCCTGCACGCCCCTTTCCTGCTCTACTTCTGGAGCCGCCGCCGCGACTTCGTCTGACACGCCGCGCGAGGCTGATGGGGCACGGGCGCAAACGCGCGGGGGAGCACCGGCTGGTGCTCCCCCGCTTTGTTTTCAGAGCCGGCAGACGGCGCTCGATCCGCCGTTATGCCCTCTTCTGGTCTCTACTGCCTCCGCGCGCGCGCGCCGAATCCTGGCGTCGATCAGGGGGTGACGCCGCATTCGCAGAGGTTGGCCGAGTAGTAGCACTTCGCGCAGAAGCTTACGCCCGTGCGGCACGAATGCGTGTGGGGATACTGGGTGTCGTTCGCCCGTACGGTTCCGGTGTCCTCGCGTTCGTCCCCGACGTCGAACGAGTCGATTGCGAGCTTCTCCATGTCCAGCTTCAGCTTGTTCATGGGCGGTCCTTTCGCGAGAGTGGCAAGCGGGAACTACGCTGTGTTAAACTACGTCGTGAAATGTATGTGTAGGCAGCGTGGAAAGCAAGCTTGGTGAATGCTGGCAGGCCATGTACGACTTCGGGGAGCACTGGAAGGTGCTCCCTGCTTTGTTGTCCCCTGCCGGGCCGCTTTCAATCCCCCGAGACGGACTCCCCCGCCAGCCTCGCGAATGATCTCCGCGGAGGGCAGATAGACCTCGCCGCCGCGCTCGCGGAACTCGGCGGACAGGCTGGCATCCCCGCCTCAATCTCCTTCTGCCTCGCCGCGCAGTCCCGCACGCCCTGCGAGATCTTCATACTGCAGAACTTGGGGCCGCACATGCTGCAGAAGTGCGCGATCCTGGCGCCATCCGCCATCAGTGTCTCGTCGTGGTAGCTCCGCGCCGGCACGGGGTCCAGCGCCACGTTGAACGGGTCGCGGAAATCGGAGTCGAGCTGTCCGACGAATATGTACGACCCGAGCCGGGAAAGGGAACGTCCATGCTGGATGAAGCTCAAGAACTCGCGCTGATTCGCTCCGTCCTCTTGGAAACCTTCCCCGAGCAGAGCCGGCGTGTGGGAAAGACGAACCTGAACGACATCGTCGAGCGTCGTGGGCAGGTGCGGATCGTCCCCATTTCCGGGGACAGGCTGGACTGGACGGAAGCGCTCATCCTGCTCGCCAACGGCGCCGTCCTTCTCAGCCAGTGGGCGGCCCTTCGGGGCAGGGCAGATTGGCACATCCACATCGCGCGGGTGGAACACGTCAGGCAGTCTGTCCAGATCGGCACCGTGAACGGCGGGGGCGAAGTCAACGTTACGGGGATCGATTTCCAGGTCCCTCCGGACATCGCCGGCAAGCTCGACCCCGCCACCATCAACCGGCTGATCTCGTCGTTCCTCGCTCACATGGATGCAACGGATGCGCAAGAGAGCGACTCCGGTTCGCATGCATAAGCCAGTGTCGAGGATCGTGGCTGCCGTGCGGGCGAGTTGGGCCACCATCTGGCTCTTCGTCATTCCTAAGGAGCTGTGGGGGCTGCTGTGCGTATGGCCAACAATATCGCTCGCCGTGGCGAGCCATGTCTGGCTGCCCAGCGGCCCGGGAAAGCGGCTGATCGTTCTCGCGGGGCTGTGGGACCTCGTAATGGGGTTCTGGCTGATGGTTTCGGCGATGAAGGTGCAACGGGACGCGCTGGCCGCGATCCTGGTGAACCTGCGGGATTGCACGTATACGCCGATCGGCTGGGACCGCATTCTCCGCGAAGGCGACGCGGCCAGGATCGACGAGCGAAGCCTGATGAGCTTCATGAACCGGCTGGGCCTGCCGTACGAACACAAGAAGGGTGTACGGTTCTTTCGCGTGGGCATCGGCAGATCCGGCGGGATGCCGGGGGGCCTGGGTGTGTTCAACATCCCGTTCGTCGGGGCCGTCGTCCTGGTCCGCGACGATCCGAAAGAAGCCGGCGTGGAGGATCGCTTCTGCCTGTACCATGAACTCGGGCACACGCTCGGTGACCAGTTTGCTGTCCAGTCGGGGCTGCGGAAGGGCGTGAAGCTTCCGTTCGTGACGCTGGTGCTCGCGGCCGCGGCCGTGCACCCCACGCCGGCGTCGCTTCTGGTACTCGGGCTGTGTTTTGTGGCCCTTCTGCTGGTGCGCGGTGTTCTCGCAAGGCGAAGGAGAACGCTGCGCGCCGTGTACGAGATGAGGGCGGACCGTTTCGCGATCGAATTCCTGGATCAGGCGGAGAATCAGTACCTTCGTGAGAACGCGGAATCAGTGCTGCCGAGGGACGAGGACCTTTCGCCCCTGGAGCACCTGGCGCGGGTTGGCGCGGCCCGCGCCTATATCGAAACCGGCGTACCCCTGCCCGAGACCGATCAAGTCCGTTCGCAGCTGGCGTTCTTCCTGGAGACGCAGCTACCCGCCCTGAATCTGGGCGCGTGGATGATCCTGCTGGCCGGCTTCATCGGCGCGCCCGGCGCCGGACTGGTGCGGGGATTTCAGTGGCTCATCGGGATCACCGTTGTCTTGGCGGTCCTGCGGTTCGCGATTCACTACTGGAAGGGGATCCTGATCGAAATGATCCTTATCCAACGCGTCACGTGGCAGGATGGGCGCTTCCGGTTGCGGAGGGGGGCCTCCCGCAGCCCGGCGCCCCTGACGTAGAACAGCAGAGATCCGCGCCCCGAACGGAGGACCACCGTGCGCAACGGGGGGAGCACCGTCCGGTGCTCCCCCCGTTGCGAATCGCCGGAACTGATGATCAGTCCGCCGCGACGGTCTCCTCGGCGTCCGCGCGGACGATCTCGGATGAGGGCAGGTACACCTCGCCGCCGCGCTCGCGGAACTCGGCAGACATGCCGGCCATCCCCGCTTCGATCTCCTTCTGCTTGGCCGCGTAATCCCGCACGTCCTGCGTGATCTTCATCGAGCAGAACTTCGGCCCGCACATGCTGCAGAAGTGCGCGATCTTGGCGCGCCCCACAGATGGCCCAGCGCAGCATCTCCACATAGTCCTCCATGTACAAGAAGACGGAGCTGTACCCGATGTCGTCGCTGGTCTTGACCTTGAAGCCACTGCCGATGATCATCGGCAGTGGCTCGGGTGGTTCATATTGGCAGGGATGATGGCCCGCCCGGGCGCGGTTTGCCGGGCAGGGAGCCTAGGGACTACCACGCTGTCCCAGCAGCGAGTGCGATACGAGCACCACCTCGCACCCTGTACTACTTTATGAAACGATTGGAGATTCCGATTGGGCATTGTAGGATTGAGCCAGTGGAGGGCGGAGGCAACAACCGCGATGTCCTCGTAGATTCTAATCATTCGTCGTGTATGCGAATGGACGCTTTGATCTCGGAGGTTCAGTGGCGCGAATGCAGGAGCGTTGGGCTAGCACGAACGATCCGGAACGGTGCCCACACGCCCGTAGCATGAAACGGCTACTGACGGCATTGCTCTGCGTCGCAACCCTCTTCACTTCGGCTTGCGGCGGCTCCCGTGGAGGTGTCTACGAGGAAGACGGGTACATCTCCGAAGCTGGTTACGGTGACCTGGAAGGCGACGCCGACGAGGAACGCAGCGGAGGGGAGGAGTACGAGCGCGATGAAGAACCCGCGTATTCCGATGGGACGCACTTGGCCGCAGTCCAGTACTTCAATCCGGAAACCGGGTACTCCGCGTCTTACGATCTCGACGTGGAGGTCGAAGACGGAGCGGTGGTCCAGATCGACTTTCCCGATGGAGGATGGGAGGACGACTTCTCCGACGGAGAAATTGACGACGATGGCAGCGCGTTCGTCGAGGATGCAGACGGGCGGCAGTTCTCCATTCAGGTTGAGCCCTAACCTTCTCCGCCGCCCCGCCCCGTGCTCCGTCTGGAACTGCGCACGCAACTCGCTCAGCGGCACGTCACAAATCCGGCAGACGTAAACGCAGCAGGGCTTGGGCGACGAAAGGGAACGCACGTGGATTGGTGGCGGGGCTCCAGAATCAACAAGCTCTTGATCCGCACCGGCGACGGCTGGCGGTGCATCGGACCTGACGAGGGAACGGGGCAGGATGAGAAATCGCGGGGGAGCACCGGCCGGTGCTCCCCCGCGATGTTCATAAGCGGACCGCAGCCATCAATCCGCCGCGACGGTCTCCTCGGCGTCCGCGCGGACGATCTCGGACGAGGGCAGGTACACCTCGCCGCCGCGCTCGCGGAACTCGGCAGACATGCCGGCCATCCCCGCCTCGATCTCCTTCTGCTTCGCCGCGTAGTCCCGTACGTCCTGCGTGATCTTCATGGAGCAGAACTTGGGACCGCACATGCTGCAGAAGTGCGCGATCTTGGCGCCCTCGGCCGGCAGCGTTTCGTCGTGGTAGCTCAGCGCCGTCACCGGGTCCAGCGCCAGGTTGAACTGGTCGCGCCAGCGGAACTCGAAGCGCGCCTTGCTGAGCGCGTTGTCCCACTCCTGCGCGCGCGGGTGCCCCTTGGCCAGGTCCGCCGCGTGCGCCGCGATCTTGTACGTAATCACCCCCGCCTTCACGTCGTCGCGGTTGGGAAGGCCCAGGTGTTCCTTTGGCGTCACGTAGCACAGCATCGCGGTGCCGTACCACCCGATCTGCGCCGCGCCGATCGCTGACGTGATGTGGTCGTACCCCGGCGCAATATCCGTCGTAAGCGGGCCAAGCGTGTAGAACGGCGCCTCCTGGCACCACTCCAGCTGCTTGTCCATGTTTTCCTTGATCAGGTGCATGGGCACGTGCCCCGGCCCCTCGTTCATGGTCTGGACGTCGAACTCCCACGCGATGCGGTTAAGCTCGCCCTGCGTGCGCAGTTCCGCGAACTGCGCCTCGTCGTTCGCGTCGTAGATGCTGCCCGGCCGCAGCCCGTCGCCCAGCGAGAACGACACGTCGTACGCCCGCATGATCTCGCAGATCTCGCGGAAGTGCGTGTACAGAAAGCTTTCCTTGTGATGCGAAAGGCACCACTTGGCGATGATGGATCCGCCGCGGCTCACGATTCCCGTCAGCCGGTTGGCGGTCATGGGCACGTAGCGCAGCAGCACGCCGGCGTGCACGGTAAAGTAGTCCACGCCCTGCTCCGCCTGCTCGATCAGCGTGTCGCGGTACAGCTCCCACGTCAGGTCCTCGGGAACGCCGCCCACCTTTTCCAGCGCCTGGTAGATGGGCACTGTACCGATCGGTACAGGTGAGTTGCGGATGATCCACTCGCGCGTTTCGTGGATGTTCTTTCCGGTCGACAGGTCCATCACCGTGTCGGCGCCCCACAGCGTGGCCCAGCGCAGCTTCTCTACCTCTTCTTCGATGGAAGACGAGACGGCGCTGTTTCCGATGTTGGCGTTCACCTTCACCTTGAAGCCGCGGCCGATGATCATCGGCTCCAGCTCCGGGTGATTGATGTTGGCCGGGATGATGGCCCGCCCGCGCGCCACTTCCGACCGGACGAACTCCGCGTCCATCCCCTCGCGCAGCGCCACGTACTCCATCTCGGGCGTGATCTCGCCGCGCCGCGCGTAGCCCATCTGCGTCACGCCACCGGTGCCGCGCAGCGTGGGCCGGTGCAGCGCTTCCGGCATCTCGATCAGCGGAGTTCCCGCCAGCGGGCGGTACGTGCGCGACGCGTCCACCACGTCGCCGCGGGCGCGGATCCACTCGCCGCGCACGGAGGGCAGTCCGACACGCACATCGCAGCCGAGCGGGCCGCTGGTGTCGTATACGCGCAGCGGCGGCTCCCCGCCGGACAGCGAGATTTCGCGCAGGGGAACGCGCACGCCGTGGCGCCCTTCCGCGTACACCTTGCGGCTGTTGGGAAAGGCGTCGCCGTAGTCGCCGGTGACGGAAGGCTGGGGGCGGGCTCGGTCGGTCATCTGCGCTCCTCGGGGATGCTGCGCGCGGGAGAGGGATGATCCGGGACCGGTGGATGGACAGCGGTGGCGCAAAACGACAAAAAGGCGCCACGCCGGAATGCCCGGTGTGGCGCCTGCGACGGTCCTCCGGCCGGATGATGGGCGCGGTGGTTCCGTGGATGACGACACGCCGCGCTCCCTCCGCCGGTTTGAACCGGATCAGGTTCCAAGGGACTGTCTCAACCCCGCATCGGCGGGGTACCCCTGGCGGCTTGCGCTCACAAGGTAACGACGAGGACGGCGGATGACCACCCCGGCCGTCGTTTTCTGCCATGAGCCCGTCCATCTACCGGGCTGTCAAGCTGACAATGACATCTCCAGGCAGGCAGCAAACGAATGGGACGATGCGGCGGGAGACTGCATGGCCACGTTCATGAATGCCCGTTCACGAACAGCCATCACTTACCCGTTCGGATCAGCATCCGCCGAAAGCGGACGCGGGTCGCCGGCCCAGTAGCGCGGGCCGGCACCGCGGGTCGCCGCGCGGTCGCCGGGGTTCGCGAGGCGGCAGCGGTCCAACGACAGGCATCCGCATCCAATGCACTCCGTGAGCCCTTCGCGCAGCCGCTGCAATTCGGCGATGCGGGCGTCGATGCGCGCTGTCCATCCCGCGGAAAGCGTGGCCCAGTCCGCCCGTGAGGGAGCCCGGTCCGCGGGGAGCGCCGCCAGTTCCGCCGCCACTTCCTCCAGCGTCAGCCCGATCCGCTGCGCGAACACGATGAAGGCCACGCGCCGGATGGTCGCGCGCGGATACTCGCGGTACCCGGACGCATTGCGCACCGCGTGAATCAGCCCGCGCTCCTCGTAAAACCGCAACGCAGAAGCCGCCACGCCGCTACGTTTCGCCAACTCTCCGATCGAGAGCAGCCGCGCCGAGGGCGGCCCGCCGGGAAAATCGCCGTTCACGGATTCCAGGGATGCACGCCAGTGTTGCCTTCAAGTGTGGTTGAAGGTTTACCGTTGCGGTCACCCGCCGCAAGAGCGCGGGCATCCTGCATCCGTGACGGGGAGACGATGATGAGCGAGGTGGTGGAGCAGGCGGGGCGCGTGTACCGGACGGACAAGTTCGTCGTTCCCGCCCTGGCCTGGGACGAGTTCCTGGAAAAAGTGCGGATGACGCACGCACTTCTCCGGACACAGCCGGGATTCGTGCAGGACTTTCTGCTGGAGCAGACCGGCGGCCCCGGCGAGTTCAACCTGGTGACGATGGTGGAGTGGGAGGGCCCGGAGTTCATCGACGGCGCGCGAGCCGCGGTGATGGCCATGCACCGGGCGGACGGCTTCAATCCGCAGGAACTGATGGCGTGGCTCGGCATCCGCGCCGACATGGGGAACTACCGGCGGCTGGCGGATTGAGAGTGGCGGGGAAAGGGCCCGCGCCACCCTTCCCGCCACGGTTGAGGCGGCGGTCCGCTACCAACGGGCGAGGGTATCGTCCCCGGGGTGGAAGAAAACGGAAGGGGGCGACGGTGCTGGCTGGGGCGTGATGGTGACGCGCGCGGCAAGGCGGGGCTCCATCGCCGCCGCCTCCACGTGCGGAACCGGCGTGCTGGCGTACGTGTTGCCGAACCGGGTGTGAATGCGCAGAACGGTTCCGCTCTTCCGATTCCTGCCCGTCTGCCGGTGCCACTCAAGCTGCTGGATCTCCGCCATCGGGACCGTGTCGCGGCGGTTCGAGCGGTCGTACTCCAGTACCAGTGCGTCGCCCTGAACCGTCAGCGTGGTGAATCCACCCGGCGGGAGCAGAACCACGAGCAGCACCAGACCCACTCCAATCCCGACAAAGCGGAGCCTCTGCAGCCGGCTCTTTTTCGCCTCGCGCGAGGTCATCCAGCGTCCGCGGGGGATGGCCGCGAGCGCAAACGCCACGACCGCGCCCATGATCGAGACCACCACCAGGCCGACATCCGCCGGAAACAGAAACGTGTCCATCCGCGCTCCCTGTTCTGTGAAGATTGGGCTCGTGGCAGCTACGAGAGGGCCTGCCGGCGGGTTTCCGCTTTTCTGCTCCGTGGCGGATCGCGGTTGCTCCGGCTTCCCTTTCCGGTTGCTGATGGCGCGCGGGCTTCAGTCCGGCGCAAAGGCGAGATGGTGGTCGGTGGCGCGAAGGGAACCGGACTGGTCCTCCTTGCGCAGCAGAAAGCCGCCGATGGCGAGCGTGTCGATGTCAGTGCCCATGAAGCAGCGGAACGCGTCTTCCGGCGTGCAGACGATAGGCTCCCCGCGCACGTTGAAGCTGGTGTTCACCAGCACGGGGCACCCGGTTCGCGCCTCGAACGCGCGCAGCAGGGCGTGAAAGCGGGGATTGGTGTCCGCGTGCACCGTCTGCACGCGCGCCGAGTAGTCCACGTGCGTCACCGCGGGGATGGACGAGCGCGGCACGTTCAGCCGTTCGATGCCGAACAGCGCGTTTTCCGCCACCGTCATCTCCCGCCGGCGATCGGCGCGGACGGGGGCGACGAGCAGCATGTACGGGCTGTCCTGATCCAGATCGAACCATTCGGCGACACGTTCGCGCAGCACCGCCGGCGCAAACGGGCGGAATGACTCGCGGTGCTTCACCTTCAGGTTCAGCACGGACTGCATGGACGGCGAGCGCGCGTCGCCCAGGATGGAGCGCGCCCCCAGCGACCGCGGGCCGAACTCCATGCGCCCGCTGAACCATCCCACCGCGCGTCCCCCGGCCAGGTCGTCGGCGACGGCCGTCAGCAGCGCCTCCTCGTCCAGCCGCTCGAAGCGCGCGCCCGCGGCGGTCAACCGCGCGGCGATGTCGTCATCCGTGTACTCCGGGCCCAGGTACGCACCCGACATCCCGTCCCCGTGCGACGGAGCCGGGCGGGGGACGCCGAGGCCGTGGCTGGCGGCAAGTGCGGCGCCCAGCGCGCCTCCCGCGTCACCGGAGGCAGGCTGAATCCACACGCGCCGAAAGCGGCCGTCGCGCAGCACCAGCCCGTTGGCGACACAGTTGAGCGCCACGCCGCCCGCCATGCACAGGTCGCGCATCCCCGTTTCCGCGTGGAGGGCGCGCGTCATCCGCAGTACCACCTCTTCCGTCACCGCCTGAACGGACGCGGCCAGGTCCATCTCGCGCTGCGTCAGCGGCTGGTCAGGCGTGCGCGGCGGGCCTCCGAACAGGTCGTGAAAGCGCCCGCTGGTCATCCGCAGGCCGGTGCAGTAGTCGAAGAACTCCAGGTTCAGCCGAAAGCTGCCGTCCTCGCGGATGTCGATCAGGTGGTCGCGGATCAGGCCGGAAAAGCGCGGTTCCCCATACGGAGCCAGCCCCATCACCTTGTACTCGCCGGAGTTGACGCGAAAGCCGGTGTAGGCGGTAAAGGCGCTGTACAGCAGGCCGAGCGAGTGGGGAAAGTGGATCTCCCGTGTCAGGTTCAGGTCGGCGCCACGCCCGGTTCCCGCCGTGGCCGTCGCCCATTCGCCCACGCCGTCCAGCGTGAGCACGGCGGCCTCGCTGAACGGGGACGGGTAGAAGGCACTCGCCGCGTGCGCCACGTGGTGCTCGGTAAAGAGCAGGCGCGCGGCCCAGTCCACCGACGCGTCCAGCGCGGCCAACTCGCGGATCAGCAGCGTTTTCTGAAACAGCTTCTCGCGCAGCCAGACCGGCATGGCCGCGGCGAACGAGCGGAATCCGCGCGGCGCGAACGCCAAGTACGTCTCCAGCAGCCGCTCGAACTTCACGAACGGCTTCTCGTAAAAGACGACGTGGTCCAGGTCGCCCGCGCGAATGCCGCCCGCGGCCAGGCACGCCCGCGCCGCGTGCGCCGGGAATGCCGCGTCGTGGCGGATGCGGGTAAAGCGCTCCTCCTGCGCAGCGGCCACTACGCGCCCGTCTACGACCAGCGCGGCGGCGCTGTCGTGGTAGAAGGCGGAGATGCCCAGAACGCGCACGGCTGGCGCTAAAAGATGGAGTAGATGAACGGCGCCAGCGCGGAGCCCTGCGCAAACACGATCAGCCCGCCCAGCAGCAGCAGGATCACGAGCAGCGGCAGCAGCCACAGCTTCTTGCGGGCGACCATGAACGCCCACAACTCGGCAAGAAAGTCGATCACGTCGGTCCGGTGGATTAGAACTGGCGGCGGAGGGATTCCGCGGGGGCGGGCGGGGGCCGGTCGATCCAGTACGTCCGCGCGGCGGGGTCGGCGCGGCGGCGCAGCGGGTCACGGCCGCGCATCCGCATCACCAGCGCCATGGGGGTGATGACGGCGAAAAAGACGATCCCCAGCAGTAGCGGCGTGGTCACCCGCTGCAGGATCATCCCGAACCGCGTCCACGCGCGGTTCAGCGGCCGCAGCGTCCGGGGCGCGGCCAGCGCAATCCCGGCGAGCACCGCCGCGGCAATCAGCAGCGGCACGCGCGCGCCGTCCCCGTGACGCAGCGGCGCCAACCCGAAGACGCCACACGCGGCCGCCATCACCAGCCCGAAGGCGCGGTCCGAGCCGCCGGGGTGCTCCGCGCGGCGGAAACTTTCGTGGTGCTCGCCGTCGCGCGTCACGGCGCGGGCGGCGGCGGAAGCGTGCTGGCCAGTTCGCGCGCGGCGGGGTGGTCCGGCTGCACCTCCGCCAGCCGCGCCAGCGCCTCGCGCGCGCGGTCCACCTGGCGCGTGGCGGCGTACATGGCGGCGAGGTCGAACAGCACGCGCGGGTCGCGGGGCGTGGCGACGCGCGCGGCTTCCGTCCGCGGCAGTTCCTCTGCCGCCATCAGCGAGACCCCGACGCGCCGGTCGCCGGGAGCCAGCCGCACGGCTTCACGCAGGTGGCGGAGCGCGCCTTCGCGGTCACCCGCGCGCAGGCGCAGCAGCCCGAGAAGCTGCTCGTTCTCCCCCGTCTGACCGCGCGCGGCGGACGCGTTCGCCCACGCAGCGGCCTCGTCCTCACGGCCCAGCAGCATGGCCATCTGCCCGGCGCGGCTGTACGCCTCGGGCGCGGCGCGGTACTCCTCCACCATCGCCCGGGCCACGCGCAGCCCTTCACTATACCGCCCGGTACGTTCGCACTCCGCCATCAGGCGGACCATCGCCTCCGGCCAGGGGAGCTCGCCGCGCACCATCTCCTGCGCCACGGCTTCCGCCGGGGTGCGAGCGTGCAGCGTATCCACCACCGGCGTCACCACCACGCCGCGCGGGCGAAAGGGCCAGCCGGAAAGGAGGCGGTCCGCGCGGAACAACCCGGCGACCGAATCCGCGTCCGTCACCGGCACCTGCGCGCGCGCCTGCGCCGCGGGAACGGCGCCGCTCCACGCGGCGGGCATCCGCTTCTGCCGCAACGCGTTGTAGAACGCGTCCGCGATGACGAAGTAGCCGTCCAGGTTGGGGTGCAGGTGCTCCAGCATCATCGACCGGCCGATCACGCCGCCGGGCGACGCGGATTGCAGCGCGCGCTCCGTTTCCACCACCGTGGCGCCGTACCTGGCCGCCTGTTCGCGGATGATGCGGTTGATGGCGTCCGGCGCGCGGAATCGAAGCTGGTCGCGCTCGCGCGCATGGCGGTAGTGCGTGCGCGCCCGCGCGGCGTCGCCCCGGCGGTCGTACAGGCGGCCCAGCGCGTACCACGCATTCGCGGAGGTGCTGTCCATCCGCAGCGCGGTCTGCAGCTCCCGCTCAGCGGCCGCGTCGTCGTTCCGCTCAAAGGCGGCGAGCCCGTCTCGGTAGGCGCGATGCCACGCGAAGCTGTCGGTTCGCGCCATCAGCCCGCTGATGAACGGCGCCTGGTCGCGCTCGTTGCTGGCCACCGTGCCGATCAGCACGGGAACGCCGGCATCGCGGTATCGACCGAGAAGCTCCCCCAGGTTGGCGCGGAACTGCTCCAGCCCCTCCCGGTAGCGCGGCGAATCCAGCGGAATGCGCTGGCCGCCGGCCATCATCTCCATGGTGGTGCGCGGGCCTTCCGTACCCTGCGGCGCACCGGAGGCGACACGGACGAGCGCGTTGCGGATCAACTGCACAGTCCGCAGGCGGCTCAGCCGCAGGTAGCCGCGCACCAGCCACCGCCACCGTCCGGGCATCTGCGCGCTTCCCACGCCGTAGACGCCGTAGTACTCGTTGTGTCCGGTATAGATCATCACCGCGTCCGGTTTCTGCGCGATGATCTCCCCCGCCTGGTCCAGCAGCGTGTAGGAATTGACGGCGGTGAGCGCGGTGTTCACCACTTCCACGTCACGGTCGGGAAAGGTCTGCTGAAGCCGCTGCTGCAGCATGCGCGAAGGCGCGCCGCCGTGCCGGTACGGAAAGCCCGCCGCGGACGACTCGCCCTGGAACACGACGCGGAACGTTCGTGGCGTGCGCTCGGCGCGGTAGAAGTCCATCTGCGGCAGCGGCGCCAGCGTGCCGTCGCGAAAATACCGCCGCGCCATGTCGGGATTGGGGTACATCCACCCCGGCTCGTTCGCCGCGGGGACGAACACGGGATAGCTGCCGCCGTAGCCGCCCAGCCGCAGCCCCGCCTCCAGCAGAACGAGCAGAAGCAGCGGAAACGCGAGCGTGATCGCGGTAAACAGCCTGCGCCGCCCGGGCGTGAGCGGCGGGCGCGGCAAGGACGTGCGCGGGGGCGGGGATGCCGCACGACGCGCCTGCGGTCCCGGCGGGGGTGCCGCCGGCCGCGTACGTCTCTGGGCCATGGAACTCGGGGATTGCGAACAGGTTGGAGGCACGCGCCGCCACGGGCGCGCGTCGGGGGGAATGATACCGGCGCGCACGCGCATCCGGCAAGCCGTCCCAAAGCCGCCAGTCGCGTGAAGGTCTCATGAGATAGGCTTCTTCACTGCGGCCCATCGAACAGATAACCATCCACTGAATTACTGAACGGATACTTACTATCGGTCAGCGGAATCGGTGGATCTTCTCAGCACGATCACGGGAGTCGCGAACAGGGTCGATTGACGGATGTGCGTAGCCGCTGCGAACGCGACGTTCCAGTCGCCCGAACGACGGGCGCAGCCAACCGATCATCTCCGGAGATCCCGATGCGCACGCATATCCTGAAGCCGCTCCTGATTCTTGCCGCCGCTGCCCTCGGCGCCTGCGACGGCGGCACCAACCTGCCGCCCGTGGAGGACGAAGTGGGGCGCGTCGCCTTCACCTATTCCGTCGCCGGTGTGCAGAGCGGCGCCCGCTTCACCGTGGAGGGCGCAAAGCCCGCCGCCGGCCCGTCCGGCACGTGGGCGGCTTCCACGACGGACGACATGGACGCCGTGGTCTACGCACAGCGCGAGCAGGGCACGATTCACGACCAGATCGTGCTCAGCATTCCCGGCGGCACCGCAACCACCAGCTCCATCGTTCCGGACTGCGACGAGTCGTGCGCCTACGTGTCGTTCAGGATGGAAAAGGCGGTGGGCGGCGTGGAGCGCGCGTACGTCTGCGAGATCACCCAGGGCACCATCTCCGTTCTGACGTTCAGTGAAACCCGGATGCGCGGCACCTTCAGCGGCACGGGGAACTGCTCGTCGCCGGGGGTGGAGGGCGAGCCGGCCTTTTCCGTCACCGGCGGCACGTTCGATACGCCCCTCGCGGACCACATCTGACGGGCGGTTCCCGCCATCGGCCGAACTGCACTCCGTTGCGGCCGCGGCGTTGCCGGAGAGCGGTGGAGGCGGGAAATTATCGTATCTGGCCGCCTCTTGGAGGAAGCTCCGAGCCGGGTTATCATCGGCGGCCCGGGATGGTTGATCCGCCATCTCGCGAGGCAGATCGCGGTGGATGGCGATCTGCCGATACATCTCCCGCCACCCGGCAGAGTTCCGTTGCGAGAGCGAATCTTCAGGTTTCTGGTCCTGTGCGGCGTCGCGGGGCTGAGCGGCTGTGCGGACCCCATCAGCGTGGCGCCGGAAAAGAGCGTGGGAATCCTCTCCTTTCGCTACGAGAGCGCCAGCCCGGACTTCAACGGCAGCTTCGCGGCACGGGGGTTTCCGCGCCTGCAGGGGCAGTCGGGACCATGGGCCGGCGGAGTCGCTCGCGGTACGAGCCAGACCGAAATCCATGCCGTGGCCGGCGACCCGACTCCCGGAGGTGTCTTCATCACCGTGAAGGACCTGGTGACGGGAACCGCGCACCTCGATCCGGAGTGCACGTCGTCGTGCAATCGCATGGTCATCACTCTTTCCGACGTGGGTGCGGGCCGCGAGACCTACGCGTGCGAGATGTCCGAGGGAGTGCTGGCCATCCGGTTGCGGACAAAGAACCGCGTGAGGGGCAACTTCAGCGGCACGGGCACGTGCTGGTCATCCGCCACCGCCGAACGGCCGGCCATTCGGGTGACGGATGGGATGTTTGACGTAGGATTGCTGCGGGAGGATTGATCTTCCGCGCCCCACCTTGCCGCGCCGGGAGGGCGGATTGCGAACGATCGGGATGCTGGGCGGGATGAGCTGGGAATCCACGGCGGATTATTACCGGCTCATCAACCGGGGCGTGGCGGAGCGGCGGGGAGGGCTGCATTCGGCGTCCATCCTGCTGCACAGCTTTGACTTCGCGCGGATCGCGGAACTGCAGGCGGCGGGCGACTGGGCCGGCGCGGGCGACGTGCTCGCGGGAGCGGCCGTTGGACTGGAACGCGCGGGCGCGACGGCGCTGCTGATCTGCGCCAATACCATGCACCACGTGGCGGAACAGGTGCAGGCGGCGGTGCGCATTCCGCTGCTGCACATCGTGGATCCCACGGGCGAGGCGCTGCGGGCCGCGGGCGTGCGGCGTCCGGCGCTGCTGGGGACGCGCTACACGATGGAGTTTCCCTTCTGGCGCGAGCGCCTGGCCGCCCGCTTCGGCGTGGACACGATCATTCCGGACGAGGACGACCGCGCGGCGGTGCACCGCGTGATCTACGAGGAACTGTGCCGCGGCGTGGTTCGGGACGAGTCGCGAAACGAGTATCTGCGCATCATCGAGCGGCTGCGTGGGCGCGGGGCGGACGCGGTGATCCTGGGATGCACGGAGATCGCGCTCCTGATCCGCCCCGGCGAGGCGCCGCTGCCGGACTTCGACACGACCGCCGCCCACGCCCGCGCCGCCGTGGATCATCTGCTGGATGGGGATGGCTGATCGGGGCGGATGACGATCGGCGGGCGGCCGCGGTGGCCCTCACCCCGCGTGCTGCGCACGACGACCCTCTCCCACGAACGGATGTGGGAGAGGGAGCACACCCCATTATCGTGCGCTTCGGATGGTTCGGTGCGACGGCGGGCGCCCCCCTCCCCCCTCCCCCCAGCCCCCTCGCCCCGCAAGCGGGGGAGGGGGAGCCGTTCGGTGCGGAGGTGAGTTCGGTGCCGTCTCGCGATCTTCGACGCAGTTGAAGCCCCGATCGTGGACGCGTCAGCGGCCACGAGTCGGGGCTTCCCGCTGTTTGAGCGGCGGATTTATTCGCTCAACGCCATTCGCTCACACCGGGCAATCTCCAGCACGCACCGAACTCTCCGCCCGCGCCAACCCTCCCCCAGTCTTTTTTGGGGGAGGGTGGGCCGGTGGTGCCGGCCCGGGTGGGGGCCGCCCGCGAACTCCGCCCTCCGCGCCTGGATCATCCACGCAGTTGCGGCAACTCATCCGTTTCCGCGCCGGCGATCAAGAACCAGATGCGCGCGGGTTGGTCAAACTGCTGTCGCGTATTATCTTGCGTGCAATCGCCCGGCTCGCCGGGCGCCTCCGGCCGTTGACTTTCATCAACCCTCCGCAGTACCTGTTGGGACCTCCCGTGCGCACCCCCGCGCGCGAAATCCGTCGTTCCCCCGCACTCTGGATCGCCGTGTCCGCCATCAGGAACAAACTCCGCATTCTCCCCGCGCTCGTACTGGCCGCGGCGCTCGCCGCCTGCGCCGATGACGGTCCGCTGGGCCCCTCGGCCGCGCCGCTGGAGGGCAATGCGCGCGATGTGAGCGCCACCGCGTTCAACGGATCCATCCGCATCGGCGTGGTGCCCGCCGCCGCGAGCGTAACGCTGGGCAGCGCGGCGGACTGGACCCTCACCGACCTCACCGCGAACACCACGCTCCTGTCGGGAACCGGCGGCGTGCAGGCCACGGTGACGCTGGAAACCGGCTCTGTCAGCACCAGCGTCTACCGCCTTCAGGTGATGTGCGGCTCGACCTCCGCGGTGGAATCGCGCGCCGCCGCCGCGCAGGCGCTGGGGCACCCCACGATGCTGGAGCCGGTGCCCGCGGCCGGGTGCACGCGCCTGTACATCGGCGAGTTCGCGCCGCCGCCGGCCAGCAACTTCGCCGCGCGCACCGCCTACAAGAACCAGCTGGTGGCGCAGAACCTGGCCGCCGCCGACGCCTTCTGGAAGGTGGTCACCGTCACCACCGGCGTCACCCGCTACCGCGTGCAGACCAGCGCCGGCACGGTCACCAGCACCGGCCCGGTGCGGCTCACCTCCAGCGACGAGCGCGTCACCATCAACGGCGCGGCGTACCGCGGCACGGCCGAGGTGCGGCTGAACAGCGCGGGCACGCTGGCCGGCATCAACCAGCTTCCCCTGGAGCAGTACCTGTACGGCGTGCTGCCGTACGAACTGTCGCCCGCCCTGTGGCCGGAACTGGAAGCGCAAAAGGCGCAGGCCGTCGCCGCGCGCACCTACGCGCTCTCCGGGCTGGGCAAGCGTTCGTCGGACGGATATGACCTGCTGGCCACCACCGCCGACCAGGTGTACGGCGGCGTGGCGGGCGAGCACCCGCTCAGCAACCAGGCCGTGGATGAGACCGCCGGCATCGTGGCCGCGTACGGCGGCAAGCTGATTCAGGCGCTGTTCCACTCCACCAGCGGCGGATGGACGGCCAACAACGAGGACGTGTACAACTCCGCCGCGCTTCCGTACCTGCGCGGCGTGATCGACCACGAGCGCGGCAACGCGCAGACCGTGCTGGATTCGCTGCGGAATCCCGTCAACCCGTTCCGCCTGCGCGGCAAGCGCAACGGCGACTACGAGGCGGACTGGGCGCGCTATCACCGCTGGACGTTCGAGTGGAGCGCGGCGGAGATTTCGCGCGTGATCTCCGACTACGCCGGCCAGCCGGTGGGCCGCGTGCTGGCCATCAACGTGACGGAGCGCTCCAACAGCGGCCGCGTGCTGCGCATCGAGTACGTCACCGACGCGGGCACCTTCGTGGACACCAAGGACCACGTCCGCGGCTCGCTGCGCTACATCAACGCCAGCGGCGCGCCCACCAATCTGCTCAGTACGCTGTTCGTCATCGACCCCGTGATCAACCGCAAAACGGGCGAGGTGACGGGCTTTGAGGCGTACGGTGGCGGCTTTGGGCACGGCGTGGGGCTGAGCCAGACCGGCGCCGTGGGCATGGCGGCCAAGGGCGACGGCTACGAAGCCATTCTGCACCACTACTATCAGGGCATCGACCTGGTCCGCTGGTACTGAACTTCGGTAGATGACAAACGGACCGCCCGCGGGATTCTGTCCCGCGGGCGGTCTGCCGTTCATCTCCCGAGTCCGCAAACTGCCCTCACGCGGAGGCCGCGGGGGTCGCGGAGGTCGCGGGGGAAACGAACAGGGATGGTCCTCGCTCGAAATCACACATCCTCCGTTCTCCTGTTCCTCCCTCTGCGTCTCTGTGTCTCTGTGTGAGGCCCTTCCGTCGCTGTTGTTGTTCCCCCGCGTCCCTCCGCCACCTCCGCGTGAAACCGCCGCCGCCGTTTCTCCGTCAGAGTGACCTCCGTGGCGCCTCCGCGTCCTCCCCCGCGACGCGGCGGAAGCACGCTCTCCGTCCAGCATCGTACCCCGGAAAGCCCGGACCGCTTGCCCGCTAATGGGCCCGGTCCTGATATTGCGGCATTCCGTCGGGCCGAACCCCGCAACCGGACCGCGATGATCAACGCTTTTCGCAAGCTCCTGCGCCCCACCCTTCGCCATCAGCTGGAAGATGGCGTCCGCGAGGCGCTGCGCCGCTACGCCGACCGCCGCACCGCGCCGGACCTGCGCGTGTACGTGAGCACCGACCTGATGCCGCCCGGCATGGGCCCCACCATGTGGGCCCGCGACGAGGCGGATCACCTGCGGCGCTTTGCCGCGCAGTGGGCCCAGGACAACGGAATCGCCCGCGCGGGACTGCGCGTGGAGGTGATCCTTCTGGACACCAAGCGCGAGTTCGCCCACGTGAAGCCGCTGGGGCTGGAGGAGCCGCGCGCCGATCCCGCCGCTGTCAGCAACGCCCCGCGCGCCGAACGTGCGCTGGTGCCGGAGCCGCCGCGCGCCGCCCCCGCTCCTCCCGCGCCGGCCTACGGAGCACCCGCGCCCACGTATGGAGCCCCGGCCCCCGCGTACGGAGCGCCCGCCTCGTCCGGCGGCGCCGTGCTGCAGGTCGTAAGCTCCGAAACGCTGCGCGAGCCGCTGCACGTCAACGGCGAGGTCATCGTGGGCCGCAAGCCGGAACCCGGCGTGCAGGCCACCGGCGACCGCTACATGAGCGGCCGCCATGCGCGCTTCCGCATCAGCGGCGGGCAGGTGACCGTCACGGATCTGGACTCCAAGAACCGCACGTACGTCAACGAACAGCCCATTCCCCCGCACCAGGAGCGCCCGTTGAACGCCGGCGACACCGTGCGGATGGGGAACACGGTGCTTCGCCTTACCCAGGGCGGCTGACGTGCCCGACATTCCGTTTCTGGGCACCGCGCTGGACTGGGCGCTGCGGGCCGTTCTGCTGGCGTTCGGCGCCGGATCGCTGATCGCGCTGTCGCGGTGGATGATGCAGGCCATGCGCGAACGCCGCGAGCGCTGGGCCATCCGCCTGGCCATCGGCATGCTGGTGCTGGCCGCCGTGTACGGCATCGGCCACGCGCGCCTGCTGTGGAACGCGGAGCAGATCGAGGCCGGCCGCATGGCGTGGCGCCGCTTTGGAGACCCGCGCGAGGCCGAGCGCAGCCGCGGCGAGGTGCGCGGGTGGATCATGGACTGCACCGGCGAGCCCGCCAACGCCCTGGCCCGCTATGGCGTGCGCGACGGCGAGGTGCAGCGCGTCTACGCCCTGGGCGAGGCCGGCGCGAACCTGGTCGGCGGCGGCACCGGCGCGGAAGACCGCGACTACACGGTGGAGCGCCTGTTCGCCCGGCAGCTTCGCGAGCCGCGCAGCCTGCGCGAACGCAGCGAGCTGCATCCCGTGGGGACGGACATGCAGCTCACGCTGTGCGCCAACCCCACCCGCCAGGCCTGGTCGCTGCTGACCGCCACCGGGTTGAACGGGACGGTCATCATCCAGGACGTAAAGACCGGCGGCGTGGTGAGCTACGTGGCCACGGGACGCGCGGAGGACCCGCCCTTCGGCATCAAGCACTACGCGCCGCCGGGCTCCGTCTTCAAGCTGGCCTTCAGCGCCATCTGGTGGGATCACGACCTAGGCGAGACGCGCATGTCCTGCCCGCCGTACGTGCAGGTGGGGCGCGCCCGCATCCGCAACTTTGAAAGCCACGAGTACGCCTCGCTGACCGTTCCCACGGGGATGCTGACCGTCAGCTGCAATACCGCGGCGGTCAACATGGTCTTCGCTCTCCGCCGCCAGCTGGGGGTGGAGACGATTCGCGACGACTTGCAGAAGTTCGGCTTCGTCACCTACACGGGAAAGCCGCCCGCGCCGCCGCGCGACTTCTGGAACACCGCCAGCGATGCGTGGACCCAGCGCATGACCCCGCCGCCGGTCCGCGTCCGCTTTCTCGCGAAGCTGACCGACCACGAACTCGGGCAGATTGCCATCGGCCAGGGCCCGGTGGACGCCACGCCAATGGGGATTTCGCGCTTCATTCAGGCCATCGGCAATGACGGGGTGATGATGCAGCCCACGCTGGAGTCCGCGCGCCTGGGCGAAGGCGCGGAGGGGCGGCGCATCATGAAGCAGACGACCTCCGCCCGGCTGCAGAACGCCATGAAGACGGTGGTCGACACGGGGACGGCGCAGGTGGCCAAGGCCATCATCGCGCGTACCGGGTGGGACCTGGGCGGCAAGACGGGGACGGCGGACGTGGCCGGCGCGCGCAATCCGGACGCGTGGTTCGCGGGGCTGATGTTCGGCCCGGACGGGCGCGCCCGCTACAGCGTGGTGGTCTACCTGCAGCACGGCGGGCAGGGCGGCCGCATGCCCGCCCGCATCGCCGCGGAAATGACGCGCTTCATGGCGCGCGAGGCGGGAACGCCCGTGCAGCCCGCGCGGCAGGCTTCCTCCACGCGGAGGGGCGGCTGATGGCGCTTCGCGATCTGTTCCGGAAGGGGCGCGCCGCGGGCGCGGGCCCCATGGGCGTCACCATCGCCGTCAAGCAGCACAACCGCCCGGCGGAGCACAAGGCGGGACTGGTGCTTCCCGGATTCCTCTGGTGGGGGCTGCTGATCGCCGCCGCCTTCTACGTCCTGGCGCACCTGAGCATCGCCACGGGGATCTGGCCCGTGCACGGCACCTCGCGCGGCGCGGGCGGCACCTTTTTCCGCGACGGCATCGCGCTGGGCGCGTGGATCGCCGTCCTGGTCGCCCTCCGCGCGCTCAAGTACCGCGGCTCGTGGGCGCTGGTGGTGCTGCCGATTCTGATCTTCTGCCTGACGCGCCCGTCGCAGTTTCAGCTGTTCACCGATCCGGCCTACCAGGCGTCCGGCGGACGGGCGGCGGCGAACGATGCCAAGGCGACGCGCGCGCGCCTCAGCACCATCGAGCGGGCGTACACGGACGAGCAGAAGGCCCTCGTGTACCAGGGCCCGCCGCCGCCCATGCCGGACCCGTTCGCCCGCGCCGTGGCACAGCAGACGGAGGGGCGCGGCTTCTTTGCCCGCATGGCGGCGAATTTTTCCGTCTTTCTGGCGCCCTTCGCCCTGCTCGCCGGCTTCATGCTGGCGCGCGAGCCGCGGGTGATGCGGTGGATACGAGACCACCGGCTGATTCCCTTCCTCCCCACCCTGGCCGTCTTCTTCGTGCTGACCATGGGGTTCAGCAGCCTGGGCAAGGTGGGAAAGATGACGCCGTGGGAGCTGTTTCTGCCGATATTCATCACCATCTGGGCGGCCACGCTGGCGGAAGACGCCTACAACCTGGCCCGCCCCGGCGCCGTGCTGGAGCCGCGCCGGCTGATGAACCTGTTTCTGTACGGCGCCGGGCCCGTCATCCCCTTTCTGGTCATCCGCGAGCTGGGCCTGTCCATCGTCCTCGCGGGATCCATGGCGGCCATGCTTCTCGTCGGCACGCGGCGCGGATGGTGGGCGGGGCTGATGCTGGCGGTGTGGGCCGTGCTGGTGATCGCCGCCTTCCGGGTGGATGAACGGTCCGCCACGCGTCTGGAACTAGCGTATCATCCCTACCAGAATCCGTCGTCCATGACGGAAGAGCAGGCGGAACGCTGGGGGGCCAAGCTGCACCAGATGAAGCTGTTCGATGCCAACACGCTGGAAGGCGGATGGCTGGGCGCCGGCCCGGGCCGCGGCCACGCCGAAACGGCGCCCAACGCGGCGGACGACGGCTACATTACCGCCATCGCCACCCACTGGGGCTGGCTGGGCACCATGAGCATCGTCCTCGTCTACACGCTGTTCATCGTGCAGCTGCTGAGCGCGGCCGCGCGGGAGACGGGGGCGTTTGAGCGAACCCTGCTGACGGGGATCGCCATGCTGCTGGGCATCCCGTTCTGGCTGGCCACGCTGGGCGGCATCCGTTTGATTCCGCTCACCGGCGTGGCGACGGCCTTTGCCGCGCACGGCGGCGCCAAGCTGCTGGCCAGCGCGGTGGCGGTGGGGATCGCGGCGGGGCTCAGCCACCGCCGCACGCGTGAAGAGCGGTTTGACGAAGCACTCGCCGCGCCCGGGGCCGAAGCCCGGGTGCAGGGAATCCGGATCCGATGACCGACAGCACGCAGCGCGCGCCCCGCCCCGTTCACCTGCACGGAATGGGTTTCGACGTTTCCGGATGCAGCGCCCAGGGACCGCGCGCGGAAAACCAGGACGCCTTTTCCGTCGATGCCTTCGCCGAGCACGGGCTGCTCGCGGTGGCGGACGGCATGGGCGGAGAGCGCGCCGGCCGCCTGGCGGCGGACACGGCGCTCAACGCGCTGATGAGCGCCGACATCCGCAGCCTGGACGCGGCGCGCTACGCCCTGCGCCACGCGGACGAAAGCGTGGCGCGGGCGGCGCAGGAGGCGCCCACCGAGCGCGCGGGAATGGGGTGCGCCCTGGCCCTGCTCGCGCTCACGCTGGACCGCGCGGGGCAGCCCGGGTGGGTGGGCGCGCACGTGGGCGATGTGCGCATCCTCAGCCGCTCGCCGGACGCCACGATCCGCCTGGAAACGCGCGACCACACCCCCGCCTACGCCCGGTGGGAGGCGGGGGAGATCGCGCTGGACGAAATCCCTGACAGCCCCGGCGCCAACCGCCTGCAGCGCGCCGTCGGCCGCGGCGGCGAGGCGGAGGCCAGCTGGATCCCCGTCCGTCCCGGATGGACGTACCTGCTGGTGAGCGACGGCGTCACCAAGGCCATGCGCCTGGATGAACTCGGCGACGCCATGGGGCTGGGCGCGTCGCAGGACATCTGCGCGGCGGTCATGCGCAAGGTGGAAGAGCGCGGACCGGACGACAACTACACCGCCGTGGCGGTGCGCGTGCTGGACGCGGGGGGCGACGGGCCCACGCTTCCCGCCCCGCCCCGCGTGCGGCACGACGCCGCGCCCGCCCCCGTGGCGGCACCCATCAGGGAGGACGACGACGTGACCCGACGCAGTTCGCCGCTGCCGCTGATCGTGGCGCTGCTGGCGCTGGCCCTGGCCGGCTTCGCCGCGTGGAAGTCGCTGCAGCCCCCGGCCCCCGACACCGCCACGCAGGCCCAGGTAGACAGCCTGCGCGCCGAGGTGCGGTCGCTGAACGCCCGCGCCGCGACGGGTGACACCGTCCCCGTGCTGGGCGCGGACACCGCCGCTCCCACGCCCGCGCCCGTGCAACCCGCTGCCGGCGCGACCGCCCCGGCGCCCCGCACCGCACAGCCATGACCGACTTTACTCCGGCCTCCCGCTCGCACGACAGCGAGGAGCCCCTTCTGGATTCGTTTCTGCGCGAGGCGATCCCCGAGATCAAGCTGGCGCTGGGCGACCTGATTGACCGCGACAACGCGCGCGCCATTCCGGACCGCTACGTGAAGATGCTGCCGCTCACCTCGCTGGTGGTGACGCTGCGGCCTGACGCGGCGCAGGCGGTGGCGGAAATGGCGGCGGACCTGGAGGCGGACCTGACGGACTCGGTGATGCGCCACGGCTCGCTGTACGACCGCGACTACCGCGTGCGCCTCAAGGAGGCCGGCTCGCGCGGCGCGCCCCTGTTCCGCGTGGGCGTGCAGCCCGCGGGGCAGGCGGACCCGGACCCCATCGTCCCCGCGCCTCCCCCGCCGCCCGCGCCTTCCGCCGCGACGGAGTTCGCGCCGTCCGGGGCGACCGAGTTCGCTCCGCGGCCCCCCGCGCCGGCCATGCCCGCGTGGGCGCCCGCCGGCCCGCCCCCCGTCATGGATCCGGACGCGACGCGGGTGGAGGGACTGCCGCCCGTCGCGCCGCCCGCCCCGGCTGCGGCCGCCGCGGCGGTTCCCGGATGGGACGCGGAGCGCTTCGAACTGGTCGTGGAGGAAGAGGACGGGACGGAGCGCGAGCGGCTTCCCATCGCCGCGGCGACGGCCACGGTGGGGCGGCAGACGGACAACCCCGCGCTGCGCAGCGACATCCTGCTGGGCGATTCGCCCAACGTGAGCCGCCGGCAGCTGGCGCTGGTGTGGGCGGAGCGCGACGGCAAGCCGGGGTTCGACGTGTTCAACCTGGGATTGAACGACATCCACGTGAGCGAGCGCGACGTGTCCGGCGCCAACGCGGGCAAGGGCGACCTGAAGCTGGATGAACTGCGGGCCAACAGCCTGTGGGTGGCGCCCGGCGAGGCCATCCGCATCGGCGGGCACGGGCCGGTGGTGCGGATCGTGGAAAAGAAGCGGGAGCCGGCGGTGGAGATCAACGTGGTTCCCGACGAGCTGGACGATCCGGATCGCACGCAGTTCGGCTGACGATCCGGCGCGGCGGACGGGCCCCGGCGGCCCGTCCGGAGAAACATGTGGCGCTGGACGGCCGTAGTCGTTTAGTTTCATGCACTTCCATCGGCCGTCCTTTCTGAACCCTGAGGTACAATCATGTCGGGCTTGGCGCAGTTTCTGGTCGGGCACGTACTGAACGACCGCTATCGCCTGCAGAGCGTTCTTGGCGAAGGCGGCTTCGGGGTGGTGTTCCGTGCGCGTGATGAAAAAATGGAGCGCGCCGTCGCCGTAAAGGTGCTGGTGCCGCCCCGCGGGATGGGTGCGGCGCAGACCCAGCGGCTGCGGCAGCGCTTTCAGGGCGAGGCCGAGCTGGCCGCTCGCCTTCCCGCGCACCCCAACCTGGTCGGCGTGCTGGACTACGGCGCGGACGACCGGGTGGACTTTCTGGTGATGGAGCTGCTGGAGGGCGAAAGCCTGCGCGAGCGGCTGGCCCGCCCGGAGCCGGTTTCGCTGCGGACCGCGCTCGGCATTCTCCTGGGCGCGGCGCGCGGGGTGGCGGTGGGGCACCAGAACGGGCTGGTGCACCGTGACCTCAAGCCGGCCAACCTGTTCCTGGAAAGCGATCCGGAGCAGCCGGAGGTGCGCATCCTGGACTTCGGCATCGCCAAGATGCTGGACGAGGCCGAGGACGAGGAAACGCGCACGCATCTGACCCTGCCCGGCGAGTGGTTCGGCTCGGAGTTCTACTGCGCGCCGGAGCACCTGCGCCGCGAGCCGGTGACGCGCGGGGTGGACGTGTACAGCCTGGGCGTGGTGGGCTTCGAACTGCTGACGCGTACCCGACTGTTCACGGCGGAGGACCAGAACCGGCGCCGGCAGGGGCTTCCCGTTCCCATCCCGTCGCTGCTGGCGCGCAACGCGTCGGTGCCGCAGGAGGTGGAGTGGGTGATCCGCCGCGCGCTGGCGGAAGATCCCGCGCAGCGCTTTGCGGACGCGGGCGCGCTGGCGGCGGAGCTTCACCGCGTGTACAACCGCGTGCGCCGCGCCGCCGATCTGCCGGAAACGGTGCTGGCCGCCGTTCCGGTGGATGACCGGCGCGCCGTATCCGTGCAGCCGGACGAAGGCACGGTTCTCGTCGTGGAACCGACGGCGACCGGCCGGCGCGCGGTGGAGGCGGACCCCGCCAGCCTGGAGGGCCAGCTGGCGCGCATGCGCCGCAAGCGGTGGCGTTCGCTGGCGCTGCGGGCCGCGGGCGTGGCCGTGCTGGGAACGGGCGGCGTGGCGGGAGGCGTGGCGCTGGCCGCCAACCGCGCGTACCAGGCGCCGGCATCTCTTCAGGCGGCGCCCCGGCTGAGCGCGGGCGAGGAGAACCAGGAGGGGCTGCGCGAGTTCCGGCGGATGAACTACAAGGCTGCGGCGGAGCACTTTCGCCGCGCGGCGGAGGGCGCCCCCGACAACGCGGAGTTCCAGAACAACCACGCCTACGCCGTCTACCGCGCGGGGGACGCGGACGAGGGGATCCGTCTGCTCAAGGACGTGGTGTCGCGCTATCCGCACCGCGAGGTGGCGTACAGCAATCTGGCCGAGGCGCAGCTCGCCAAGCCCGACTCCACCGGCGCCGTGAACACGCTGCTGTCCCTGCTTGCCATCCAGCCCTCGTCCGCGCGGCGGCGGGAAGCAGAAACGCTGCTGGCGCGGCTGGGCTACGGCACCGGGGTGTGGGAGCCGTCGGATCCGGATGCGGTGGAGTACGATTCGGGGGCGGACGCGCCCGCCATGGACGGGCCCGGGATGGATGACGCGATGGAGATGGACGATGCTCCGGCGGAAGAGGGCCAGCCGGTGGATTCGTCGGTCAGCGTCGTGCCGGATGGGCGAGCGAACCGCCGCGTGGAGATGCGCACTCGTACGGACACGCGGCCCCGCTGGACGCCGCCCCCGCGCTCCGCGCCGCGCGACACGGTGCGGATGTAAGCGGCGGGGTTCACGGCGGCCCCCACCCGGGCTCGTACTACTCGCCCACCCTCCCCCAAAAAAAACTGGGGGAGGGTTGATTGCGGCGGCGGGTCCGGAACCGGGCGCGCAGTATGACCGGGCTGAGGGTATGTTGAGCCGACGCGGCGGCCAACGGCGATCCAGCGCGATTGCACCGGGCACGGCGCCGCAGTCCGCGAAGGCGGACTTCGTGTGTTTCGAGGCGCGGTTTCAACCGCCGGGCGGCAACCGGAGACGCGCACCGAACCATCCTCCGCGTTGGGCGGGAGCCGGAGACGCGCACCGAACCTTCCTCCGCGCCGAACGGCTCCCCCTCTCCCGCGGAGCGGGTGGAGGGGGCTGGGGGGAGGGGGCCTCTCTCCGCACGCGACGAGCGATGCGATCCGCACCCGGGCATCCGCACGGACCGCGGCGAAGCCGCGGTTGCGTGAGGGATGCGGGCCCGAAGGGGCGAGACGGCCCCGCGCGCGTCTCGAGCGGGAGAAACCGGATGGAGCCGGGGCGCGGGGCTGGCTCGACGCCGTTGGCAACAGCTGTATCGTTGCCTACGGCGCCCGCAGCCCGGCCCGGAGCGCAGCGCAGGGACACGCCCAACGAAGTGCGTGAGTGCGGGGTGCGTGAGTGCGGAAGTGCGAGACTGATTTGGATTCGCCGGGCACGCCTCGCCGGACTGATCGGCCCCGCAGGATGATGCGTCGCAGCAGCAGACCGCGACTTCAGAGCAGAAACACAACACACGGCCGCACGCCGGGCCACGACAGTCAAAAGACGAAATGCCGGGATTGGAAGCGCTGCTGAAGGGTCGCGAACTCGCCGGCCGCTACCGCATCGACGAGGTGATCGGGCGCGGCGGCATGGGCGCCGTGTACCGCGCCACCGACCTGCGCCTGGGCCGGCCCGTGGCGGTAAAGGTCATCACCGCGTCCTCCGGCAACGATCCTGAGCTGCGGGAGCGGCTGCGCGCCCGCTTCCGGCACGAGGCGGCCTCGGCGGCGCGGCTGCCGCACCACCCCAACGTCGTCCCCGTGTACGACTACGGCACCGACGAGGACCTGGGGCTGGACTACATCGTCATGGAGCTGCTGCGCGGCGAGGACCTGGCCACCCGCTTTCAGCGCGGCTCGCGCATGCCGCTGGCCGAGGCGCTGCGCATCCTGCAGCACGCGTCGCGCGGCGTGGCCGTGGGGCACCGCGCCGGCCTGGTGCACCGCGACGTGAAGCCGGGCAACATCTTTCTGGTGCAGGGCGAGCACGACGACGACGAAATGCAGGTGCGCGTTCTGGACTTCGGCATCGCCAAGGCGATGGCGGAAGAAGACACGACCGCGCTGACGCACGACGGCCGCGCGCCCATGTCGCCCGCGTACGCCTCGCCGGAGCAGCTGCGCGCCGAGCCGCGCCTTTCCCCCGCGTCGGACGTCTTCAGCCTGGGCGCGGTGGGTTTTCAGCTGCTGACGGGGGAGCGGCCGTACACGGAAACGGACCGCAACCGCATGTCGGCCGGGCTGGACGTGCCCACGCCTTCCATGCGGTCGCGCGCGCCGGGGATTCCGGAAGAGGTGGAGGCGGTGATCCGCCGCGCCCTGGCGCCGGACGCGGTGCAGCGCTTTGCCAACGCGGGGCAGATGGCCGACGCGCTGGAGCAGCCGTTGCGCCGCCTGGGCGAAACGCCCGCCGCCGCGGTGATCCCGGCCGGCGGCGCGCTTCCGCCGATGGACGACGACCGCACCATGATCGACGGCGGCTTCGGCCCCGCGGACGACGACCGCACCGTGCTCGCCCCCCCGGCGCGGCGCCCGGCCGTTCCGCCGCCGCCTCCGCCGTTCGCGGACCGCGCGGGGGGCAATCCGCCGGTGATCGCGCAGCCGCGGCGCCGGCAGACACAGGTGGCCGAGGAGCGCAGCGGCGTGCATCCGCTGGTGTGGGTGCTGCTCGCGCTGCTGCTGATCGGCGGCGGGGCGTTCGCGCTTTCGCAGATGGGCGGCGGTGGCGGCAACGGCGCGGTGGCGGCCGACAGCGCCGCGGTGGACTCCGCCGGCGCCGACAGCCTGACGGCGGACGACGCACTGGTGCTGAGCCAGGAGTGGAACCGCTTCTTCCGCATGCAGCAGTACGATTCGGCGCTGGCCTACGCGGAGCGGGCGATGGCGATTTCGCCGCGCACGGCGGAGTACCGCGACCAGGCCGCCGTGGCCCTGATGCGCCTGGGCCGCTACTCCGACGCGGCCGACGTGCTGACGGAGGGCATCCGCATGGAGGGGCGCTACGACCTGTTCTACAGCCACCTTGCCGAGGCGCGGCTGGCGATGGGCGATACCACCAGCGCCATCATCGCACTCAAGCAGTTCGTGGAGATCACGCCGGCCGCGGCGGACCGGGCCAAGGCGCAGCAGAGCCTGCGCATTCTGGAGCAGCAGACGCAGCCCCCGCCGTTGGAGCCCGTCCCCGGCGTGGGCGACAGCGTGCCCGCCGTCCCCGGCAACGACCCCTCGATTCCCGCCACGGACACCATCCGCCCGCGTCCCGGCGGCTACTCCGACACGCTGCGCATGGGCGGCCGGGGCTGAGCGTGGAGCACGTGGTACGGCTGCGCGGGCAGGGCAGGGTAGAGGTGCCCGCCTACGGCGTGGCGGACGCGGAGCACCAGGTGGAGAAGGAGCTTGCCGCGCTCTGGCCGGAGGCGGGGGTGGACGTGCTGGAGGTGGGGCGGGCGGATGCGGACGGGCGGATCGTGGAGGAGTTCCGCGTGGGCTACCGCGTGCGCGGCTCCGTTTCCGTCACCGCGGATACGGAGGAGGATGCGCGCAAGACGGCGGTCCGGCGACTGCGGGAGCGCTTTCAGGGATCGCGGTTCGCGCGGATCGCGTGGGAGTTCGTCTGATCGCGCGGTCGTGCGAGATAACTGAATGAGTCGGAGGCGGCGATGCGGTTCCGTGCGCGGCCGCCGCTGTGGCCCTCACCCCGCGTGCTGCGCACGACGACCCTCTCCCACGAACGGATGTGGGAGAGGGAGCACACCCCAGATTAGCGCGAAATCCTGGATGCAGTTGAAGCCCCGATCATGGACGCGACAGCGGCCATGAGTCGGGGCTTTCCGCTGTTTGAGCGGCGGATTCATTCGCTCAGGGAGGCTCGCGACTGGACCTGAAATTCGCCCTCGCCGCTGACTTCATTTATCCCCCTGAACAATCCGCTCTACCGCTGCGCGGGCAGAAACCCTTCGAACAGCGCCGGCGCGGCGGCGAGCTGCCGCAGCAGCGCTTCGGCGCGATCGGACGCGGGCGCGGCGACGATGTAGGTGAACGCCGTGGATGAGCGGCGAAAGGCGTACACGGCGCCCCCGTCCGCACGAACGCGCGTCTGGATCTCATCCATCTGCACGCGCGAGATCACGCCCTGCTCCGCCAGCGCGGCAAGGTGCTCGGGGAGCACGACGATCAGGGCGTTCAGCCCGGGCTTGGAACGATAGTCGGACAAGGCCGCCGCGTCGCAGCACGCGGATTCGCCCGTGTAGCTGCTGGACGGGCGGAAGATCCGCCGCACGGCCCGCTGCAGCGAGCGATCGAACCGGTCCACGACGCCGACCATGTGGTTGAGGTACGCGGCCGGCGTCTGCAGCCGCGCGCCGAACGCGGTGTCCAGCGCCGCCACGTAGCGCGGCGCGAACGCGGGATCGTCGATGGGGCGGCCCTCCGCCAGCCACGGCTCAATCCACCGGAGCGTCGCCTTGGCCGCCCCGTCGATCAGCGGGTTGGCGTACAGCGATCCCTGCTTGGCGAGCATGCTGTCATACGCGGCGGGCGTCATGAACGCGCGGATGACCAAGCCGTTGCCGAGGGTGCTCGCCAGCGATTCGTCCAGCAGGTTGTACGCGGCGGGCGCGGACGCCTGGCCCGCCGCGGCACGGGCCACGAATCCGGCTTCCAGCGCCGCCAGTCGTTCGCGCGGCAGGCGGGAAAAGAGGTAGTGGCAGAGTTCGTGGATCACCACGTCCATCCGCCCTTCCGGCTGCTCGCCCGCGACGAATTCCACCAGCGACCGTGCGCCGATCTGCTGCCCGCTCGTGCCCTCGTCCACCAGCGAGGGGCGGTAGAGAAGGGTGAAGTCGATGGTCTCCCCCGGCGCGAACTGCACGCCGTAGAAGCGCGCGAACTCCGCGATGCGGCCCGCGATGCGCGGGTCGCGCATCAGCTCGCTCACGCGCATGGCGAAGGGCGCGCCCGCGGCGGCGGCCTCTCGCTGCCACCATCCATCGAACCGCGGAAGAAAGTAGTCCACCAGCCCGCGCAGCCGCGCCGCGTCGTCCGCCAAAGCCAGAAGCTGGATGCGTTCTCCGTAGTCCGCGGCGGAGGTGGCCTGGAACCCGGCGACCCGCATGCGCTCGGCGAGGTACACGCCCTCGTAGCGGCCCGCCAGGGGAAGCGGGACGGCGCCCTCGTCCGCGGCCGGCGACACCTCGGCCTCGTAGCGGCCGCGGATGCGCGCCCAGTCCGCCAGCCGCGCGCTGTCCTGGGCGGTGCGCAGGAACTCGCGGTCCCAGAGCGCCCTCAGGTTCTCCCGGCTGCACTGGATGCGGACGCCGGAAACGCAGTCCAACTGGTAGGTGAGGTTGGCGAGCGGAGTGTAGTGGACGACGAGATTCGGGCCGGGCTGCGCGGCGGCAGGCGCAACGGCCAGCGCGAGGGCGGCCAGCAGCCCTGTCGCGCGGGAACGGTGGATCATCGGGAACGTGGGATGGGGAGACTTCGGAGCGCGGACGAAACGGCGCTCGTCGTTGGGTGCCGTCCGGGTCCCGGAGGTTGCATTCCCGCCACGCATGCGCCGATTCATCCGGGCGATGAGGATCGGTGCGCGGCTGCGGGCTGTGGCCCTCACCCCGCGTGCTGCGCACGACGACCCTCTCCCACGAACGGATGTGGGAGAGGGAGCACACGGCACCGGCAGACCGGTGGGTGCGATGGAGATCGGCGTGCGTCCGCGGGCGGGCCCCTCCCCCGGCCCCTCCCCGTGCAAACTGCCGCACGGAGAGGGGAGAACTGCAGGTCGGCGTGGCAGGCCGGGTTGGGATGCACGCGGACGGGCCCCCTCTCCCCGGCCCTCTCCCCCGCTCCGCGGGAGAAAGGGAGACCTCAGCGCGGCGCACGGTACGGCACCCGGCCGCACGTCTCGAGGCAGTTGAAGCCCCGAACCGGACGCGCCAGCGGCTGGTGTCGGGGGTTTCCGCTGTTTGAGCGGCGAATTCATTCGCTCTCGCGGATGGTCGGGCGCTCAGAGATGCTCGCGACCCGCGCCGAATCGTCCGCCTCGCCAACCCTCCCCCAGTCTTTTTTGGGGGAGGGTGGGCCGGTGGTGCCGGCCCGGGTGGGGGCCGCCCGTGGTCTTCGCCGAAGGCGCCGACCCTAGCCGCCTCCTACGTTCTGCCCAGCCCTAGCTCGTGATCCCGATCGCCTCGCGCGCGGCGACGCGGCCGCGGTCCGTCAGGCGCAGGGTGTCGCCATCCGTACGGTCCAGCCATCCGCTCCCCTCCGCCCGCCGCACCACCCGCTGCGCGAAATCCTCGTTCCACCGCAGGTGCCCGTGCAGGTGCGACTCGCGGTTCTCGCGGTCCGCCTCGGCGCTGTCCTCGTGGTTCATCAGGTGGATGGCCAGCATGGTCTGCGCGAACTCCCACCGCTGCCGCCGCCTGCGCCGCGCCAGGGCCAGCAGCCCCCGCTCCGGCGCGAAAAGAAAGACGGTGCCGAACATCACCCCCGTCATCGTGGCCATCGACCCCGCGATGGACACGTCGAACAGGTACGACGTCCAGTATCCCGCCAGCGAACTCAGCACGCCCAGCCCCACGCTCAGCCCGATCATCACCGGCAGCCGGTCCGTGAGCAGGTAGGCGGCTGCGGGCGGCGCAATCATCAGCGCCACGACGAGCACGGAGCCCACCGCGTCAAACGCGCCCACCGCCGTGGCCGACACCAGCGTCATGAACGCGTAGTGCAGCAGCCCGGGCGCAAACCCCAGCGTCCCCGCCAGCGCCGCGTCGAAGGTGGTGATCTTCAGCTCCTTGTAGAACACGGCGATGAATCCCGCGTTCAGCACCAGCAGCGCGCCCATCAGCCAGAGCGTGCGCGGGCCCAGGTCCGTTCCGTTCACGATCCACCGGTTGAACGGGGCAAACGCCAGTTCCCCCAGCAGCACCGCGTCCACGTCCAGGTGCACGCTCCCCGCGAACCGCGCGATCAGAATCACGCCGATGCTGAACAGGGCGGGAAAGACGAGGCCGATCGCCGCGTCCTCGCGCACCAGGTGCGTGCGGTTGATCATCTCCACCAGCGACACCGTCAGCACGCCCGTGGCCGCCGCGGCCACCACCAGCAGCGGCGACGCGAGGTTCTGGGTGGCGAAGAAGCCCAGGACGATGCCCAGCAGAATGGCGTGGCTGATGGCGTCGCTCATCAGCGCCATCCGCCGCAGCACGAGAAACACGCCGGGCAGCGCGCACGCCGCGGCGGTGAGGGCGGCGATCCACTGGATCTCCTGCTCGGGCACCATCACTGCTCCTCCTCGTAGTCCGCGCCGCGCCCGTGCGTGGCGGCTTCCCTGCGTCCATCCTCCGTGATGGCCCAGTCGTCGCCCCGCCGCCGCGCCCACCCGCGCTGCTCCAGCTCGCGCAGTTCGTGAAGCGCGCCCGGGTGCGCCACCTCCAGCACCGCCGTGGCGTGCCCGCGCTCCTGCTCCGGGTGCTGCAGCGCCAGTGTCTGCAGATCCGCCAGCACGGAATGCATGTGCAGCGTCCGCCGGTTGCGCGCCTGCCGCACCCCGGCCCACACCAGCCCGCGCGTGGGCGCGAACGCCATCGAAAACAGCACCAGCACCGTCAGGCACAGCACGATGGTCGGTCCGGTGGGCACGTGCCGCGCGGCGCTGCTGATCACCGCGCCGGAGACGCCCGCCAGCGCGCCGAATCCACCGGCCAGCACCACCATCCGCCCCAGCCGGTCCGTCCACTGGCGAGCCGCGGCCGCGGGGGCCACGACCATGGCGCTCATCAGCACCACGCCCACCGTCTGCAGGCCGATGACGATGGACAGCACCAGCACCGACGTCAGCACGATGTCCAGCATGCGCACCGGCAACCCGATGCTGGTGGCGAAGTCCGGATCGAACGACAGGAGCTTGAACTCCTTCCAGAAGATCGCCGCCACCAGCAGCGCGATGCCGCCCAGCACGGAGATGATCAGCACGTCGCGCTGCAGCAGCGTCGCCGCCTGGCCGAACAGAAAGCGGTCCAGCCCCGCCTGGCTGGCGTCCGGCCGCTTCTGAATCAGCGTCAGCAGCACGAGCCCGAAGCCGAAGAAGACGGCCAGCACGATCCCCAGCGCACTGTCTTCCTTGATGCGCGTCGCGTTGACGATCCTCATCACCACCAGCGTCCCCACCCATCCCGCCACTCCCGCACCCGCCACGAGGACGAGCGGCGCCTTGCTCCCCGTGAGCAGAAAGGCGAGCGCGATCCCCGGCAGCGCCGCGTGGCTGATGGCGTCGCCCAGCAGGCTCTGCTTGCGCAGGACGGCGAAGCTGCCGAGCGCGCCGCTGGTCAATCCCAGCGCCGCCGCGCCCAGCGCCACGATGCGCAGTGTGTAGTCGGTCCAGAAGTTCATCAGTCCGCCGCCATGTGCGTGGCGGGATTCGTATCGTCGTGCAGGCGCGGGCCGCGCACGGGAGAGCGCTGCAGCAGCGGCGCGCGCCCGCCGTACGTCAGCCGCAGGTTCTCTTCCGTGAACACCTCCTGCACCGGCCCGGCGGCGATCCGGCGGACGTTAAGGAGCAGCACGGAATCGAAGTAGTCCGGCACCGTCTCCAGGTCGTGGTGAACGACGACCACCGTCTTTCCATCCGCCCGCAGGTTCTGCAGGACGGAAACGATGGCGCGCTCCGTCTTGGCGTCCACGCCCTGGAACGGCTCGTCCATCAGGTACAACCCGGCCTTCTGCACCAGCGCGCGGGCAAGAAAGACGCGCTGCTGCTGGCCGCCGGACAGCTGGCTGATCTGCCGGTCGGCGTAGTCCTGCATGGCCACCTGCTCCAAGGCCGCCATCGCCGCTTCGCGCTCGCGCCTGCCCGGCCGCCGCAGCCAGCCCAGCTGGCCGTAGCACCCCATCATCACCACGTCCAGCACGCTGGTGGGGAAGTCCCAGTCCACGCTGCCGCGCTGGGGCACGTACGCCACCTGGCGCCGCTGCTCCGCGTATGGGCGGCCGTGGACGAGCACTTCTCCCGCCGCCGCGCGCACGAGGCCGAGCATCGCCTTGATGAGCGTGGACTTGCCCGCGCCGTTGGGCCCTACGATGGCCATCAGCACGCCGCGGGGCACCTGCAGGTCCACGTCCCACAGCACGGGTTTTTCTCGATACGCCACCGTGAGGTCGTTCACCTCGATGGCGGGCGTCTGGTCGTCGTTCATGAACCGGGTGCTCCTTGAGGGTCGCGCAGCAGCGCGCCCACGATGGTGTCGATGTTGTGCTTTACCATGCCGGGATAGGTGGCCGCCTCCGAACCGGGGCTGCCGAGCGCGTCGGAGTACAGCGATCCGCCGATGCGCACGTCGAAGCCGCGGGAGCGCACCGCCTCCTGCACCGCCTGAATGGTGCGCGGCGCGATGGATGTTTCCACGAACACCGCGGGAATGCGGCGCCGGGCAATGAAGTCCGCCAGTTCCTGCACGTCTCCCGTCCCCGCCTCCGCCGCCGTGCTGATGCCCTGCAGCCCGCGCACCTCGAAGCCGTACGCCCGCCCGAAGTAGTTGAATGCATCGTGCGCGGTGATCAGCACGCGCTTTTCCGCCGGCACGCGCGCCGCCTGCCGCCGCACGTACCGGTCGAGTTCCGCCAGGCGGATGCGGTACGCCGCGGCGTTGGCGCGGAACTGCGCCGCGTGCGCCGGATCGGCGTTTGCCAGCGTGGCGGCGATCACGCCGACCGTGGTTTCCCACATCCGCACGTCGAACCACACGTGCGGATCGTAGTTGCCGGCGAAGGCGGCGGGGCGGCGCAGCAGGGTGCGGGGCACGGAATCCGTCACCGCGACGACGGTCGTCCGCGTCCCCATCTCTTCCAGCACCTCGGCCATGCGGGCTTCCAGGTGCAGCCCGCCGTAGAACACGACGTCCGCGCGGTACAGGCGGCGCACGTCACCCTCGCTGGCCTTGTACAGGTGCGGGTCCACGCCCGGGCCCATGAGCCCCGTGACGTGCACGTACGGCCCGCCCACCTCGCGCACCACGTCGGCGATCATCCCCACCGTCGTGACCACGTTCAGCCGGCCGGCCGCCTCCTTGGGCTCCGGCGGCGCGCACCCCGCCACAAACGCCAGCAGCAGCGCCGCCCATCCCCTCCACCGCATCCCGTATTCCCGCACGATTCAAAATCCAGTTTTAAGCAGATTTAAATTCCACTCTGCGAGTGTACCCCGTGCGCCCGCTGACGTCAAGGGTACGCCGAACGATACGGCTGCGCGGCGCTGTGCAACGTTCGTGCAGAAAATTCCGCAACTGCCGTTTCACACGGAGGTCACGGAGGATGCACGGAGGTCACGGAGGAACAGCAAGAGAAAACGATCACGCAGAGCAGCAGAGGAGCAGAGGACAACGGGTGTTCTCTGCTCCTCTGCTGCTCTGCGTGAGATTTTCTGTTTGCGGATAAAAAGAAGCCCGCTCCGACCGGGGTCGAAGCGGGCTTCTGGAAAGCAGACGAGGGTTCAGGTCACACCGGAACCGGGAGCAGCGTGCGGAACGAGTTCCGCGCCCGGTTCAGGCGGCTCTTGACCGTGCCCACGGGAATGCCGATCTCCTCGGCGATTTCCTCGTAGGTACGGTCCTCCACCTCGCGCATCACGAACGGAATGCGGTGGTGCTCGTCCATCATCTCGATCGCGGCGTCAATCGCCTTGCGCAGCTCGCTGCGATAGGCCTCGCGCGAAGGATCCGCGCCGCCGCTGGCGAACTCCACCGGACGCGCCGCCGCACCGGACGCACTCGCGTCGGGGCGAAGCTCCGAGAACGCCGTCTCCCGCCGCCGCGAACGGTTGCGGAACTCGTTCTTGAGCAGGTTGTTCGCGATCGTGTGGATCCACGTCGAAAACTTGCGCGCCGGATCGTAGCTTTCACGCGCGCGGTGAATGCGCAGGAAGGTGTCCTGCGTAAGGTCCGCCACGCGCTCCTCGTCGTTCAGCCGCTTGCGCAGAAAGCCCTGAATGCGCGGCTCATATCGTTCCACCAGGACGCGGAAACCGGCCTGGTCGCCTTCGGTATATCGCTGAAACAGCTCCTCGTCCGCCATGCCGCGCAACGATTCGCGGTGCGGCTGCACGTCGCCCAAGCCCTGGCGAACGCGGTCCGTGCGCACGTTCCGGAGCGGAGCATGCGTGGGCGCCTCGAAAAGCGCCGCCGTCTTGCTGAGATCGATAGCGGTTTTCATGCTCCCAATCTAACGGCATGAAGGGCGTTTGTCGAGGGTCCGGACCCGTTCGGAGCCAAGTTAACCTGTTGCTAATCTCGTGTTTAGCCGCCCTCTGAAATGGCCTGCCGCCGCAGTCTTCGGGTACGCGCGTCCGCGATGTTGAAGATCAGAAAGATGATGGATCCCAGCGCCAGGCTCAGGTAGAACGTCAGCATCCGCCATCCCGCCGTGGCGATGCCGATGAGCCCCGCCGGCATCAGCGCGCCGTACACCAGGTAGAACGCCGCCTCCGCCCCGCCCGACGCGCCCGGCGTGGGGATGAAGATCATCAACGTGAAGATCACCCACTGCAGCAGAAAGAAGAGCACCGGGTCCACCCGCGCGCCCAGAAAGAAGGCCAGCGCCGTCACCACCGAGTAGCGGCACGCCCACTGGACGGCGGTGATGAGCACGGTGAGCGCGAAGCGGCTCTTGCCCCGGCGCACCACCAGCCGGTACACGCCGCGGAAGTCGTGCATCGTCTTGCGCATCCGCCGCTTGAACTTGGCCGCCCAGCGCAGCCCGCGGCGGCGCAGCCCATCGCCCAACCGCCCCGCCATCAACATTCGCGACAGCAGCCACACCAGCAGCACGGCCGCGACGATTCCCGCGATGACGGAAAGCGCCTGCCCGCGCATCTGCCCGCCCAGCGACCGCAGCACCGGCAGCTCCCACGCGCGCGAGATGATGACGGACGCGGGGATGGCGACCAGAAAGAACATCATGTCTTCCAGGTAGCCCAGCGTGACGATGGAGGCCGCGTGCCCCTGCGGAATCCCTTTCTGCACCATCATCCCCCAGCGGAACACCTCGCCGCCGGACGACGTCGGAAAGACGGACGAGGTCAGCTCCGCGCCGAGAGTGACGCGGAACATGTCGCGAAAGCTGACACGGTGCCCGATGAAGCGCGCCCAGATCAGCAGCCGCAGGGTGTTGGTGACCCAGGGAAACAGGGCCAGCAGAATGGCCAGGTACAGGTAGCGCCGGTCCAGCGCGCCCAGGTTGCGCAGGACGTCGTGGTCCGTGGCGATCCAGCTGAGCGCCAGGTTGCCCAGCACGCCGAACGGCACCAGGAACAGCGCCGTGCGCAGCACCCGGTCCAGCGTGCGGGAGATGGTTCCGGGGGAAGACGCCTGCGGGCCGGCCTCGGGCTTCATCGGCGGAGGGGCGAGGGGTGGTCGGCAATGACCCGCGCGTAGCTGTCCACGAGCCGTCCGTTGATGACGGACCAGTCGCGCGCGCGGGCGGCGTCTCGTGCCCGGGCGCCCATGCGCGCCCGCTCCGCGGGGTCGGCGAGCAGGCGCTGGACGTGCGCGGCCAGGTCTTCCGGGTCGTTGGCGCGGGCGATGAAGCCCGTCTGTCCCGGATCGACGAGGTCCGGCGGGCCACCGCGGTTCACCACCACGGTGGGCAGGCCGGACGCCTGCGCTTCCAGCACCACGTTGCCGAACGTTTCCGTCGTCGAAGGAAAGACGAAGACATCGCCGGACGCGTACCAGCGCGCGAGGTCGGCACCGCTCTGGTGCCCGGCGAAAAAAGCGCCGGGGAGCGCGGATTCCAGCTCGCCGCGCATCGGCCCGTCCCCTACGAGCACCAGGCGGTGGCGGTTTCCGTCCCTGCGCAGCGCCTGCTCCATGCGCACCAGGTCCGCCATGTCCTTTTCCTTCACCAGGCGGCTCACCATCAGCACGATGGGCGTGTCGTCCGCGCCGGCCAGGCGGCGCAGTTCCGGGCTGCGGTGCTCGGGCGAGAAGCGGGCCAGATCAATGCCGCGCGACCACGGTTCGGTGTTGTGGATTCCGTGCTGGTGCAGCTCGCGGATCATGCTTTCCGACGGTACGTACACCTTGCGTGAGCGCGCGTAGAACCGCCGCATCATCCGCCACCCGAACGGCTCCAGCCGGGGCGCGCCGTAGTAGCGAAAGTACGAGACGAAGTGCGTGTGAAAGCTGCTGACGACGGGGATCCCACGCTTTTCCGCCCATCCGGCCGCGCGCGACGCCATGGGCGTGGGGCTCACCAGGTGGACGAGGTCCGGCCGGTACGCGTCCAACTCGCGCGCCATCCCCGGGCCGAACGGAATGCTCACGCGATAGTCCGGATACAGCGGAAATCGTACGTACTTCACGGGGCGCACGCGCGCGCTCCACGACACCTCCGGCCCGGGCACGAACGGCGAGTACACGCGGAACTCCACCCCCCGCTGCTCCAGAAAGCCGAAGAGCTGGGCCAGTGTGCGCGACACGCCGTCCACGTGCGGCAGCAGGCTTTCGGTGAAGTACGCCACCCTCATGGGCCTGCCCCGGTCTGCGTCCTGTGGAATCTGCACCAGTTTGTCTCGTGTCTGCTGCGCGCGGGGATCGCGGGAGAATGTACGCCCGGGCAGCCGCGTGAGACAGCCCGCCGTGTTTTTCGCGTTCTGTGGCGCGCCGGATTGCCCGCAACTGCCGTTTCACACGGAGGCCGCGGAGGATGTACGGAGGTCACGGAGGAAGGGCAACAGCAGGTCTCACGCAGAGCAGCAGAGGCACAGAGGAGGGAAGAAGAATCAACGCCGTCCGCTCTCTTCTCTGCGCCTCTGCTGCTCTGCGTGAGGCTGTCGTTCGATTTCGGGATGAACGGAAACGCCGGCCCATGGAAGGAGGCCGGCGTTCGTCCGCTGCGCGATCTCGCGAGGTCAGCCGCCCAGGGTGGCGATGCGGGCCCGGACGCGGGTGGCGGTTTCGGCCTGGGTGCGCGGGGCGCGTTCCAGGTACGCCTGGTACGCGGCGATCGCCTCCGCCCGGCGGCCCAGCAGGTCCTGCATCTGACCGACGCCCACGTACGGAAGTGCCCAGTACGGCTCCAGTTCCAGCGCGCGGCGGTAGGCGCTCAGCGCCTCCTCGGGGCGGCCCGCGGCGGAAAGCGCGCCCCCGTGCTCGTAGTGCATCACCGCGTCCTGCGGCGCCGCTTCGGCCGCCTGCGAATACTCCAGCACCGCCGCCGCCGTGTCGCCCGCGGCAAGGGCAAGGCGGCCCAGCGCGGCGTGCGCGGGATACATGGCCAGGTCCTCCACCAGCGCGCGTTCATACGCGGCGCGCGCATCGGCCGTGCGCTGCTGGCGATCGTACAGCATCCCGAGGGCGAACTCCCACATGGCCTTGCTCTCGTACACGTATCCGACGGTCCGCTCGTCGCGGGAGCGCAGCGCCGCCAGCAGCATCTGGATCTCCGCGGCTGCGCTGTCCGGCTGCTCGGCGCCCACCAGCGCCAGCGCGCGGTAGTGCCGAAGCCGCAGGTTGCGGGTGGGATTGTTGCGCACCAGGCGCCCGAACTGCACGGCCGCCCGCCGGAAGTCGCCCTGCCCGTAGTTCAGGAACGCCGCCATGGCACCGTCCCAGTTGAGCCGGGCACCCATGCGGGCGTACAGGCCCACTTCCAGCCCGCGGTGCACGAACGGGTTGCGGTAGTACGCCCGGGTGATCAGCGAATCGTTGGCGATGGTGGCCGGGCGCCGCATCACGAACGGCTCATCGTTCAGGTACGACTCCCACGTGCCGTCGTCCTTGGCAAAGAACGATGCCCAGCGCGCAAAGATGGGCTCCGCGCGCGTGGGGTCCAGCCGCGCCGACCAGTAGAACGCAGCCGCGGCCTCCGTGGGAAACTGGATGAAGCGGCTTTCGCCCGCGGCAAAGTACGACTGCCAGTCGTTGGCGTCGGCGCCGCGGGGAAGCGGAGGCCGGGGCGGTTCCTGGGCCGCGAGCGGGGCGGACACAAGCGCGAGCGCCAGCAGCAGGACGGAACGGATGCGCATGGAAACGGGACGGGATGGAGGCGGGATGTACGGCTTGATCGGATGTTTACATTGCGCGGGCAAGGGCTCGCGCGCAATCCCGGCATGCCGCGGGCGGGTCATCGGATGAACCGGATGGAGCAGACGCCGTCCGCCGCCACACGGTCCAGTTCGTGGTGATCGGAGGTGACCAGCTCACCGTTGACGGAAACGGTGAGTGCGATACAAAAGCAATCGGCCAGGGAAACTTTCCTGGCCGACTTGAGAGTGGCAACCTGCCGAACGAACTTCTGATTCAGTCTCGGATCGTGCTTCAGGCCAAGTATGCGCAACGACAGCATTGCCCACTGCGCATGCGGAGGGCCGCCCCGGCGCAGCATGTCGTAGTATACCTCCACGATGTTTACTGCGTGCGCAATGCACGTGTGCCGGGAATCTTTCAACAGATTCTCGGCGGTTGCGCCACCCGGCTCCTGCGCCAGATACGCGATCAGCGCGGATGAGTCGAATACTAGCGTACGGCCCATCGCCGCGCCTCCCGCTCTTCTTCGAGGGCCAGTTCTTCGCGCTTGAGGCGGAGAAAGTCGTCTACCACGGGACTGGGAGCGACGCCCGGATACGTTTCGATCGGCTCTCGGACGGTGTGCCGCAGGTCCCCCAGGCTGTCCCGGATCTCGCGCGCCAGCGCGGCCCGCGCTTCGGGGTCCTGCGCCAGGCGGGCGGCCCGGCGGCGCTCCTCCGCGTCGTCCAGCAGCGGCTTGATCGACTCGTCGAATGATGCCGCCACCTGCTCGGAAGTGACGAGCCCGCGATCTTCCAGGTACCGGGCGGCGGCTTCGGGAAGGATCCAGAAGTCGTGCTCGTCGAGCAGCACCATCGCGAGGTGCAGCAGCGCCTCGGCGTGCTCCTCGACGGGGATCCCGGCATTGCACGCCTCCACCTCCAGCGCGTGCATCAGGTCAGAATGAGGTTTCAGGACAAGCGGCACGGGGCTCCTCCGTGGCGGGTGGCCGGCATCCAGCGCGAGCAGTCAATCTAACGCTCTGGACGGCTCCGCTCAACGGCGTAATACCCGCCACGGGTGGTACTTAGCTACGGCTGCAGGTCCACGATCAGGCGCGAGGGTCCCGTGAGTTCCGTCACCCGGTAGCGGCCCCGGCCGGCGGCCCCCAGCACCACCTGAACCTCGCCCTCGAAGTCGCAGGTGATCTGCATCTCCCGCAGCAGCGGCATGTTCACGCGGCGCTCGCGGGCCACGGTGGGGCGCCCGCCCTCGTCGTGCGCCTGCGCGCCGCGCAGGGTGACGGCCAGGAACGCCCCGCCGTTCACCGCGGACGGATCGCCCGAGCCGCACTCCGTGGGCGCGTCGATGTACTCCACGCGGTACCCCGGCACCGGGTCGGCGCCAAAGTCCAGCACCACGCGGTCGAAGCCGGTGTTCACCCCCGCGCGCAGGCCGCGCAGCGTGGCGCTCCCCCCGCGGCGGCGGGCGTTGGTGCCGCCAGCCGTCCACTCGCCCAGCGGCTGCGCGGCGGGAGGCGTGGGCGCGGCCGCCGCGGTGTCCGCCGCGGGAACGGCGGGCGGCGCCACCGTGTCCGTCACTGGGGGTGTAGCCGCGGTGGCGGGAGAAGAATCGTTCAGCACGAAGGCGGGAATGCGCCCGTCCCCCGCGTCCACCGCGGTGCCGTCCTTTACCGAATCGTCGTGCGCCTCCGCGGCGGCGGCGCGGCGGCGCTCGGTGGCATCGCGCAGTTCTCCGCCCTGCTCGCCGCACGCCGACAGCAGCAGCACTCCCATCAACCCGACTCTCACCGTTCCCGTCATCACCCGGTCGCTGCTCCCGCGGGGCGGCCGATGCGCGCGCCGCCCGCGTAGATGTTGAATCCCGGCCCGCGGACAAAGCCCGCGAGCGTCATTCCCGTCTCCCGCGCCAGCTGTACGGCCAGGCTGGACGGCGCGGAAACGCCAGCCAGCACGGTGATACCCGCGCGCGCCGCCTTCTGTACCAACTCGAAGCTCGTCCGCCCGCTCACCATCACCACGGCGCCGTCCAGCGGTACCTCTCCCGCCAGCAGCGCGGCGCCCACCAGCTTGTCCATGGCGTTGTGGCGGCCCACGTCTTCGCGGATGCGCACCAGTTCGCCCTCCGGCGTAAACTGTGCGGCGGCGTGCAGTCCGCCCGTCCGCTCGAACACCGCCTGCGCCTCCCGCAGCCGGTCCGGCAGCGCGACGATCACCGCCGGTTCCACGCACGGCCCGGCGGAGGCGGGTGGGCAGGCGGCGCCCATCACCGCCTCGATGGATGCCTTTCCGCACACGCCACAGCTGGACGTCGTGTAGAAGTTGCGCGCGAGGGCATCCGCGTTCCACGGCGCGCCAAGCGCCAGCACGACGTTGACGACGTTGTAGCGCTGCTCCGCCTCGGTGCAGTAGCGGATCGCGGTGATCGATCGCGGCCCATCGATCAATCCCTCGCCGTACAGAAAGCCCGCCGCGAGCTCGAAGTCCGCGCCCGGCGTACGCATGGTTACCGCCACGCGTGTTGCATTCGCGTCGGCCGGACCGGACGCGTCTTCCGCGCGCAGGACGCGGATTTCCAGCGGCTCTTCCGTCGCGAGAAGATCGTCGCGGACGCGGCGGACCGCGCCGTCGGCGGAGACGGACACACGCTCCACCCGGGCGCGCGCGGTGCTCCGCCGGTCGCCGCTCACACCGCCGCGCCGGTCAGATTGGATGCTTCCACCGCGGCGCGGTGCACCAGCCGTTCGTCCGCGCCCACCACGTCCACCCCCGCCCGCGCCGGCTGCACGGTGACGGGAATCATCTTGCTGGATGGCGTATTGCTGCGCCGGTCGCGGCTGCCGACCGGAACGAGCACGTTGGCCTCGGGAAAGTAAGCCGCCGCGCTGCCTTTCGGCACGTCGTACTCCACCACGCGGAACCGCGGCGCTTCCCGCTCGCGCCCGTCCGCCCCGTGCGACCGCACGTCCACCCAGTCGCCCGCCTTGAGCCCGCGCTCGGCGATGTCGTCCGCGTGCATCAGGATCACGCGGCGCGCCTGCTTGATGCCGCGGTACCGGTCATCCAGCCCGTAGATGGTGGTGTTGTACTGGTCGTGCGAGCGGATGGTGAACAGGCGCAGCTGCCCCGCCGGCAGCCGCAGCGACGGCGTGGGGGTGATGACCAGATTCGCCTTTCCCGTCTCCGTCTTCCACTCCCGGTGCGCGGCGGTGTTGCGCAGAACGAAGCCCGCAGGCTCGCGGACGCGGGAATTGAAGTTCTCGAAGCCCGGGATGACGCGGGAGATGGCGTCGCGGATTCGATCGTAATCCGCCACGAGCGCGTCCCATTCCACCCCACCGCCGTCCGGGAGCGCGGCCTTGGCCAGTCCCGCCACGATGGACGGCTCGCTGCGCAGGTGCGGCGACGCCGGCCGGTTGCGGCCCTGCGAGGAATGGACGACGCTCATGGAATCCTCCACGGTGACGAACTGCTCGCCGCCCGCCCGCAGATCGGTCTCTGTCCGCCCCAGGCAGGGCCAGATCATCACCTCGCCGCCGCCGCTGACGTGCGTACGGTTGAGCTTGGTGGTGACGTGAACCGAAAGGGGAATGCGCGCCAGTCCCTCGCCCACCATCGCGGTGTCCGGCGAGGCGCTGAGGAAGTTGCCGCCCATGGTCATGAAGAAGCGGATTCCGCCATCCGCCATGACGGGAATTGCGTTTACCACGTCCAGCCCGCCATCGCGCGGCGCGCGGAAGCCGAACTCCCGCTCCAGCGCCTCGATCCACGGCGGCGGCGTGTGGTCGATGCCCATGGTGCGGTCGCCCTGCACGTTGCTGTGGCCGCGGACGGGGCAGGGGCCCGCGCCGGGGCGCCCCACGTTGCCGCGCAGCAGGAGCAGGTTGCTGCAGGCGATGATGTTGTCCACCGCGTTCTCGTGCTGCGTCAGCCCCATCGCCCAGCAGACGATGGTGGCGCGGCTGCGGATGTAGACCTCCGTCGCCTTCAGGATCTCCGACTGTGTCAGTCCGCTCTGCTCCGTGATCTGCGTCCACGGCGTGGCGTCCAGGTCCGCCACCAGCTCGTCGTATCCCGTGCAGTGCGCGCGGATGAAGCCGTGGTCCATCACCCGCCCGCGGTCGCGCCGTTCCGCGTCCAGCATCTGCTTCATCATCCCCTTGAGCACGGCGACGTCGCTGCCGGGCAGGGGCTGCAGGTAGACGGTCGCGATCTCCGTCCCCTTTCCCGTCAGCGTGGGGCCGACTTCCTGGGGATGAACGAAGCTGAGCAGCCCCCGTTCGCGCAGAGGATTGATGGCGACGATCTCCGCGCCGCGCCGCCGCGCCGCCTGCAGCGTGGTGAGCATACGCGGGTGGTTGGTGCCGGGATTCTGGCCGATGATGAAGATGGCGTCGGCCTTCTCGAAGTCCTCCAGCTGCACGGCGCCCTTGCCGATGCCCATGGTCTGCTTCAGTCCCACGCCGCTGGATTCGTGGCACAGGTTGGAGCAGTCAGGGAAGTTGTTGGTGCCCAGCATCCGCCCGAAGAGCTGGTACAGAAAGGCGGCTTCGTTGCTGGTGCGGCCGCTGGTGTAGAAGGCGGCCTGGTTCGGGTTCTCCAGGTTGCGCAGCGCCTCGCCGGCGCGGGCGAAGGCATCGTCCCAGCTGATGGGGACGAAGTGGCGGCTTTCGTCGCGCAGGATCATGGGCTGGGTGACGCGGCCCTGCTGTTCCAGCCACCAGTCGCTCTGGTGCCGAAGTTCCTCCACCGAGTGGCGGGCAAAGAACTCGGGGGTGGCGCGCTTTCCCGTGGCCTCGGCGGCGACGGCCTTTGCCCCATTCTCGCAGAACTCGAACGACGAGCGGTGCTCGCGCGGTTCCGGCCAGGCGCAGCCCGGGCAATCGACGCCGTGCTCCTGGTTCAGAACGCGCAGCGCGGCGGTGCCGGGCACGATGGCTTTTTCGCGCGCCAGCTGCCGCATGGTGCTGAGGAGCGCGGGCATGCCGCCGGCGGGCTTGGCGCCGGGGTCGTGCCGCGGCTGCGGATCGGGAGGGGTGCGCATCGGACGGCCTGCTCCGAAAAAAGGGCGTAACTGCTTGAGGAGCAAAGGTGTCGATGGGTTGGGTGGGGACGCAAGGGGAAAGTGCGGGGGGAGTGCGTGAGTGCGGGGTGCGTGAGTGCGGGAGGACTGAAGTGCGGAGGTGCGGAGTTCGCGGGCGGCCCCACCCGGGCCGGCACCACCGGCCCACCCTCCCCCAAAAAAGACTGGGGGAGGGTTGAGCGAGGGCGGGGCTCCGGCGTGGGGAGCGGAATTCATCGCCGCCGAATGGATCTTGAGCGAATGAATCCGCCGCTCAAACAGCGGAAAGCCCCGACACGTCGCCTAAAGGCGCCGTTCGGGGCTTCAACTGCATCAGGAGACCGCGACGAACCCGCCGCCGCAGTCCGCGCAGGCGGACTTCGCGTGTTTCGAGGCGCGGTTTCAACCGCCGGACGACAACAGGGGACGCGCGTAAATGCCCGTCCCCACGCCCAACCCGCCGTTGGGGTGTGCTCCCTCTCCCACATCCGTTCGTGGGAGAGGGTCGTCGTGCGCAGCACGCGGGGTGAGGGCCACAGCCGGCAGCCGCGCCCCAGTCCGCCGCACGCCCCAATGTCGAACGCACCAACATCATCGTCCTCACCCCGCCAAACTTGCGCGGAAGGACACACCGCGTGACCTTTGGCGCCGTCCCGCCCAACCGAATCCGATCGATCCCAATGCCGTCATCTACGAATTCCGCGTCCCAGCCGCTGCCGTGGGGCGCGCCGGCGCTTCCCGCCGTGCTGCACCACGACACCCCGTGGACGTGGCCCAACCTGGTCACCGCCACCCGCCTCGTCGTGGGGCTGGTGCTGTTCACCATGGCCGCGCTCACCGGCAACGAAACGCTCAACTACTACGGTTTGGCCGTCTACTGGTCGCTCGACATCCTGGACGGCGCGGTCGCTCGCAAGCTCAACCAGGAAACGCTGCTGGGCGGCCAGTTCGACATACTTTCGGACCGGCTTCTGGTCGCCTTCTTCTACCTGAACGAGCTGTACCTGCACCCCGGCATGGCCGTGCCCATCGTCCTCTTTCTGCTGCAGTTCATGGGGATCGACCACTTTCTGAGCAACCAGTACCTGCGCCATCCGGGCATCATCTCGCCTAACTATTACTACCTGGTGGACCGCAAGATCTGGCAGCTCAACTGGTCTCCCGCCGGCAAGGCGTTCAACACGGGGCTCGTGACGCTGCTGCTCATCTTTACCGGATCGGCGGTGCTGGTGAGCGCGGTTGTGCTCGCGATTCTGGCGATCAAGGTGTACTCCGTCATCCTGCTGCAGCGCAGGCCCATGGGGGACGCCGCTGTCCGCTGACGGAGCGCGATCGGATGATGAACGGGCCGGCTTCCGCGCGGAGAGCCGGCCCGTTCTCGTTCGCGGCGTGGCGGGTGATGAATGATGGGAGTCACGGATGATCCCCCGCGTACCTCCGCTTCCGCCGCGTCCCTCCGCGTGAGGGCAGTTGACGGATTTGCCGGCTGAACGGCGGATGGGGACGCGGAACGATCGCCGCGCGGGACGCACGTTCGCGGACGATGGCGCCCTGTTGCCGGACGGCGCTCCTCGCCATTTTGTGCGTTCCGAATGAGCCAACGAACAATGGAGCACATATGACCAACCGGCTGATCCGCCCGGTGGAGATCTACCTGAACACGCCACCGCCCGATCCCGACACGCCGCGCCCCGTGCGCGACTCGCAGGTCACCTTTGCCGACCTGGCCGAGCCGCAGAGCCAGAACGTGGCGGGCACGCTGTTCGGCGGCGTGCTGCTGGGCTTCATCGACCGGGCGGCGGCGTTCTGCGCCATGAAGCACGCGGGCCGGCCCGTCGTCACCAAGAGCTTCGACGAGGTGGAGTTCAACGAGCCCATCTACATCGGCGAGCTGGTGATCGCCCACGCCTCGGTGAATTTCACGGGGCAGACCAGCATGGAGATCGGCGTAAAGGTGTTCGCGCAGAACCCCATCACCGGGGTGGAGCGCCACACCAACACCTGTTACGCCACCTTCGTCGCGCTGGACGACAAGGGCCGCCCCGCGCGCGTCCCCGGCATCATCCCCGAGACGGCGGATGAAAAGCGCCGCAACGAGGCCGGCCGCCAGCGCCGCGAAGAACGCCTCAACCGCAGCCGCAAGCGCACCCGGGGCTGACCGTCCGCGCCACCGCTGCCCCGGACCGGCCTCCGTCACGCGCGGAGGCCGGTCCGCGTTTTCGGTCGATGTGCATCCGTCGTGGCTGAAACCGTCCGCCGGCGAATCCCGTTCTGAACCGCATGCCTGAAGCCGCTGTCCTCCGCTGCCCCGGATGCGGGGCCCCCGCCACGACGGACCTGCACGCCTGCTCGCACTGCTCCGCGCGCCTGGCGACCGTCGCGTGCCCGTCGTGTTTCGGACGAGTGTTTTCCGGAACCCGTCACTGCCCGCACTGCGGCACCCGCGCGGACCGCGCCGCCTCCGAATCCGATGAACGTTCTCTCTCCTGTCCGCGGTGCGCGGGGGAACTGAACCCGGTGCAGGTGGGCGGCGCCCGGCTGCGGGAGTGCGCCCGCTGCTCCGGCGTGTGGGTCGCGCCCGACGACTTCACGCGGGTGACCACCGACGCCGAGCAGCAGGCCGCCGTTCTCGCTTTTCGCGCGGACGCGCCTCCCGCGCCGGTCGAGACGCGCGTGCAGTACCTGAGCTGTCCGGTGTGTGCCAAGCTGATGAACCGCAACAACTTTCAGCGCATTTCGGGCGTGATCCTGGACCAGTGCAAGGACCACGGTGCATGGCTGGATGCGGATGAACTGCGGCGCATCATCGAGTTCATTCGGGCGGGCGGGGTGGACCGGGCGCGCGAAAAGGAGAAGCAGGCGCTGTCGGACGAGCGGCGGCGCCTGGAGCGGGCCCGGGTGATCACCGATCCCGCGCTGCGCCCGGTGCAGGTAGTCAAGGAAGAGCCCACGCCCCTCCTCACCGCGGCGGTGGTGGGGCTGATTGCCTTCTTCGGCATGGACTGATCGCGGCCGGTCCCGCGCCGCGTGTGGCGGGAATGGACGCGGATCGGTCTCGCGTGATTGTGGATCAACACGAAGCCCGGACGACTCGGTGTCGTCCGGGCTTCGTCGCCAAAAGAATCATCCCACCCGGATTGCTTTCTTCAGCGGATGGAGTGCGCGGCGCCTTCCATCAATCAGGACATGATGCGGGCCGTGCCGAGCAGGAGGCCGACGAACACCTGGATTGCCAGCAGGACGATGAATCCCAGCACCGCCGTCCCGATGGCGCGCCCCGTGGTGAAGTCCAGCGCCTGGCGGATGGCGACGATCACGCACGCCAGCATCCAGATCGCCACGACGATCCTGATCAGCCAGCCCAGAATGGGGATGAATCCAAAGATCGCCAGCAGCCCCGGCGCCTGCGCAAAGCCGATGGTGCGCGCCATTTCGCCCCAGTCCGCGGTGCCGCCGAACATGCGCGTGCCTACGAAGTAGGTGACGGCCGACCACACCGCCCAGCTCGCCAGCGCCCCCACCAGCGCGCTCACCATCCCCTCGGTGCCGCTGCCCATGGCGCCCACCACGGAGGCGACGGCCACCAGCGCCACCACGCCCGCGGCCTGTCCCGTGGCCGTGCGGTCGTGCTCCACTTCTTCGTACGTGGCGATGTTCAGCGTCGCGGCGCCGATCATCCGCTCGGTGAAGCTCGACATCGGATGCTCCTGATGCAGGTGTGCAGGGGAAGCGGCGTGGCGGGCCGGGAGGTTATGTTGGCCTCCCCGGCCGCCACGCCGCGCTTTCCACTCTGCTCTACGCAGCCGATGCCGATAAGATTCCGCGGGTTCATTCTCGCGCTCCTGCTGCTGCTTCCCGCCACCGTCCGCGCGCAGACGCCTGACGCCGCCACGCTGGTGCGGCGCATGCGCGAGCGTGCCGCCGCCAACGTACAGGGCGTGCGCAGCTACACGGTCGCGTACGAGGCGGGAGGCGTGCGCATGGCGGGATACGCGGAACTCGCCGCCAAGCATGGCCGGTGGGATTCGCGGGTGGGGATGGCCGAGTTCGAGTTCCCCGTCCGCGGGATCATCGCGAACACACTGCAGATGCTGGAACTGACCGCCGCGGGTTCCAAGGTGCCGGTCACCTTTGGCGAGCCGCAGGCGGACACGGCGGCGGGCCGCACGGTCTACTCCACACAGATTCTGCCACGAGACGGATTCGGGGAAGACGAAATGGAATCTCTGGTGGCGATGGTGGACGCCGAGACGTACGACGTGGTCCGCTTCGTCAGCAAGTCGCGGCGCGGCAGCCGGGGCGACGCCGTGATGACGCTGTGGACGGATCTGTTGGAGTACCGGGACAGCGCCGGCGTGCGCCTGCCCGGCCGGTACCTGGTGCGCGTCTGGAACGCGGGGCCGGCCAGCGAGGACGAGCGCGCGGAAGGGCGGGAGGATCTGATCCGCCGCCGCGCCGAAGCCGCCGCGTTCTCCGGTGCCGAGCGCGCCGCGCGGGAGTGGACCCTGGCGATCGAGGAGCGGCTGCTGGAAACGGGCATTCTGGAGATTCCCATCACCATCCAGCTCGTGGCGGTAAACCAGCCGCCGCCGCCGGAGATGGCCAGGGAGGATGACAGGCGCTGAGCCGGCCTCCCGAATCTCGCACTCCGCCGTCCGGCTTCCGCATGATCGAGGGACACGCATCGCGCGCAGTCTCGCCGTCCACCCGGCGCGCATGACTGGCGGATGACGCTGAACATCGTCCGGTGCGCGGATATTCCGGCGCGTCGAGTGCGGGCGAGCGGAGCGGCGGGCCGGGAGATATCTTTCCATTCCCGACCGCCACGCCCGTCATCCATCCTCCGCAGCTCATGCCGAAATCATTCCGCGGATTCGCCCTCGCCCTTCTGCTGCTGGCGCCCGTCGCGGCCCGTGCGCAGACGCCTGACGCCACTACCCTGGTGCGGCGCGTGCGCGATCGCGCCGCCGAGAACGTGGCGGGGGTGCGCAGCTACACCCTTGCCTATGTGGCCGGGCCTACGCGCACGCTCGCCCACCTGGAGCGGACCCCCAAGGGAGAATGGATTCCGGTACTCGGGGCCAGTGGAGAGATGCCCATGCTCGCCCCGCTGATCCGCGGGACCCTGGAAGTGCTGGCGGGCGCGAGCGCGAGTGCGGGAGACAGCGACGAACTGCTGCCGATGCAGGCTGACGTGCGCGCCGACACCGCCGCGGGCCGGCGAGTCTACAAAGTCAGCATCCCCACCGAGCAGCTCGGGGAAAGCGGTGTTCTGTCGATGGTGGCGATGGTGGATGCGGAGAGCTATGACTTCGTCCGCCTGGTGACCTCCGCGCCCCGCCCCCAATTCAACGGCGCCGAATCCGAGCCGATGGTGCTGTGGGTGGACATGCTGGACTATCAGGCGCAGCGGGGAGTTCGCATTCCGGGGCGCTATGTGGTGCGCGGCTGGAACGTGACCCCTTCGCTGACGGATGAACAGCGCGCGTCCATTCTGCGGGAGATGGATGCCGCGGTCGCCGGGCAGACAGCCATCACCCCGGAGCAGCAGTGGATGAACGAACTCGGCAGAAAGATGGTGGAAACCGGTCTGCTGGAGATTGCGATGGGGTTGGAGGTAGTGGCCGTGAACCAGCCGAGGCCGCCCGCACTGAAGACTCCGGCGCCCTGATGACGGGCGCTGAGCCGGGCGGGCGCTGGGGCCGCTGGGCCGCGCACCCCGCCGGGCCGGCGCTGCTGTTCGCTTTTGCCGTCCTCGAAGGATGCCTGTTCCCCGCGCCCACGGAGGCGCTGTACGCGGCGCTCGCGCTGGGCCGGCCGCGGCGGGCGTGGACGCTGGCGGCGCTCGCGGCGGCGGGATCGGTGGTGGGCGGGGTGATTGCGTGGCGGATGGGCGCGGCGAACTTCGACCGTGTGGGGCGGCCGCTGCTGGCGCGCCACGGCCTGCTTTCGCGCGTGGACGCCGTTTCCGAACTGTACCGGCGCAACGCGGCTGTGGCGTTGATGACGTCTGGCTACACGCCGGTTCCCTACCTGCTGTACGGCGTGGTCGGCGGGGCGAGCGGGATTCCGCTGGGCACGTTCGTCCTCTTTTCCGCCATCGGGCGGGGATTGAAGTACGCGGTGCTCGCGGGGATCGCGCGCGTGGCGGGCCCGCCGCTGCGCCGCCTGCTGGCCGGCCACCCCGCGCGGATCGCGGCCGCGGTCCTCGCGGTCGCCACCGCCGCGTTTTCGATCTGGCTGCTCTGATCGCGATCGGATGAACGACAACGCGGCTCCCGGACCTCGCATCCGGGAGCCGCGTTGTCATTGGATGAACTCGGGTTGGGCTGTTTACTCTGTTTACTTGCTGCGCGAGTCCTCCATCCTTGCTCGTCAGGCCGGCTTTGAGGCCCCTCCCCCGGCCCCTCCCCGTGCAAACAGCCGCACGGAGAGGGGAGAACTGCGGGTTCGTGTGCTACGGATGGTGCGACTCGTAGGAGAGGCCCCCCTCTCCCCGGCACTTTCCCACGCTGTCGCGAGAGAAAGGGAGACCTCGGTGCGTGTGGAGGATTGGGTGCGCGGCTGCCGGCTGTGGCCCTCACCCCGCGTGCTGCGCACGACGACCCTCTCCCACGAACGGATGTGGGAGAGGGAGCACACACCAGCCCCCGGCGGGACCCTGAACGCGGTTGAAGCCCCGAACGGCGCCTGTGGGCGTCGTGTCGGGGCTTTCCGCTGTTGGAGCGGCGGATTCATTCGCTCTCGGCACTCTGCGCACGAACGGCACCTTGCCCCGGACACCCGATCCCGGCGCCGGCGTTTGTCCCCGTGCGGACCCGGAGCCGGCGTTCGTCACCGCGCGGCCCGGACGGCGAACGCCCGTAATCGCCCGACAAAAAAACGGGGCGGCCGCATGGTGCGGCCGCCCCGTCCTTCATCCCCCGCGCGACGATCAGAAGTCGTCGTCGGCGCGCAGTTCGTCCAGCGAATCCTCTTCCGGCTCGTCGTCCGCCGGCGTATCCAGGCTCACGCCGCCGTCATCGTCGTCGAAGTCCGGATCGATCCCCAGCGTCTCCTCCAGCGCCACGGAATCCACCACTTCCTGCCCGGTGCTTTCCGTCGCGTCCAGAATGGGAAGCGGCTCCTCGTCCTCGTTCACCACGCGGGCCACGTCCATCACCGAGTCCTTGGAACCCAGGTTGATGATCTTGACGCCCTGCGTGTTGCGCCCGATGACGCGGATGCCGTCCACCGGCGTGCGGATGATGATGCCCTCGCGGGTAATCACCATCAGCTCGTCGCCGGGATGGACTTCCTTCATCGCGACCACGCGCCCCGTCTTGTCGGACGTCTTCACGTTGATGACGCCCATGCCGCCGCGGTTCTGGCGGCGGTAGTCCTCCACGGGGGTGCGTTTGCCCATCCCCTTTTCGGTCATCACCAGGAGCGTGCTGCCGGCCTTGGTGACCACCATGCCGATCACCAGGTCGCCCTTGCGCAGGCTGATGCCGCGCACGCCCGTGGTGGCGCGCCCCATCTCTCGCGCGTCGGACTCCTCGAAGCGGATGGCCATGCCGTCGCGCGTGGCCAGCACCACGTCGCAATTGCCGTCCGCCAGCTGCACGCTGATGAGTTCGTCGCCGTCCAGCACGTTCATGGCGTTGATGCCCACGCGGCGCGGATTGCCGTACGCCGCCAGCGACGTCTTCTTCACCACGCCGTTTCGCGTGGCGAAGATGAGTGACTTGTCGTGCGCAAAGGTGCGAACCGGCACCAGGGCGGCGATCTTTTCGTCGCCCCCCATGTTGATGAGGTTCACCACCGGCTTGCCGCGGCTGTTGCGCGAGCCCACCGGCACCTCGTGCACCTTGAGCCAGTAGCACTGGCCGTCGCGGGTAAAGAACATCAGGTAATCGTGGGTGTTGGCCAGGAACAGGTGCTCCACCCAGTCTTCTTCCTTGGTCTTCATCCCTTCGATGCCGCGCCCGCCGCGTGCCTGCGCGCGGTAGGTGTCGCTGGGCACGCGCTTGATGTAGCCCGCGTGGCTGACGGTGATGACCATCTCCTCGTCGGGGATCAGATCCTCGATGGAGAGGCTGCCCGCGTCGCCCAGGATGTCGGTGCGCCGCTCGTCGCCGAACTTGTCGCTGACCTCGGTGAGCTCGTCCTTGATGATGGACTTGCGCCGCTCCACGTTGGCCAGGATGTCTTCCAGGTCGGCGATGGTGGCGCGCACGTCGGCCAGCTCGGATTCCAGCTGCTCGATCTCCAGCCCCGTCAGGCGGGCCAGCCGCATGTTGAGGATGGCGTCGCTCTGCCGCTCGCTCAGCCCGAAGCGCCCGCGCAGGCTTTCGCCCGCCTCGGCCGTCGTTTCCGAGCCGCGGATGATGGCGATGACCTCGTCGATGTTGTCGACGGCGATCTTGAGCCCTTCCAGGATGTGCTCGCGCTCGCGCGCCTTGCGCAGCTCGAACTCCGCGCGGCGGCGGACGACTACGTGCCGGTGCTGCACGAAGTGCTGCAGCATCTCGCGCAGCCCCATGACCTTGGGCACACCGCCGACGAGCGACAGCATGATGATGCCGAAGGTGCTCTGCAGCTGCGTGTGCTTGAACAGCTGGTTGAGCACGATGTGCGGAATGGCGTCGCGCTTGAGGTCGATGACGACGCGGATGTTGCGATCGCTCTCGTCGCGCAGGTCGCTGATGCCCTCGATCTTCTTGTCGCGCACCAGCTCGGCGATGTGCTCGATCAGGCGCGACTTGTTCACCTGGAACGGCACTTCGGTGATGATGATGCGCTCGCCGCGGCCGCCGTCCTTTTCCTCGATCTCGGCGCGCGCGCGCAGCACCACGCGCCCGCGGCCGTGCTCGTACGCGCCGCGGAAGCCGTCGCGCCCGTAGATGATGCCGCCGGTGGGGAAGTCGGGCCCGCGCACGAACTGGTGCAGGTCCTCCCAGGTGGCATCGGGGTTGTCGATCAGGTGCACGCAGGCCGCCACCACCTCGCGCAGGTTGTGCGGGGGGATGTTGGTGGCCATGCCCACCGCGATGCCGCTGCTGCCGTTGATGAGCAGGTTGGGCACCTTGGCGGGAAGCACGCGCGGCTCGGTGAGCCGGTCGTCGTAGTTGGGGGCGAAGTCGACGGTGTCCTTGTCGATGTCGGCCAGCAGCTCCAGCGCGAGCGGCGCCATGCGCGACTCGGTGTAGCGGTAGGCCGCCGCGGCGTCGCCGTCGATTGAGCCGAAGTTGCCCTGGCCGTCCACCAGCGGGTAGCGCAGGGAGAAGTCCTGCACCATGCGCACGAGGGCGTCGTACACCGACGAGTCGCCGTGCGGGTGGTACTTGCCCAGCACGTCGCCCACCACCGTCGCGCACTTCTTGTACGGGCGCGTGGGGATGAGGCCGGCTTCGGACATGGCGTACAGGATGCGCCGGTGCACCGGCTTGAGCCCGTCGCGCACGTCGGGAAGCGCGCGCTGCACGATGACGCTCATCGAATAGTCGATGAACGACTCGCGCATTTCGTCTTCGATCAGACGGTTGATGATGCGCGAAGTGGGGCCGGCCGGAAGATCGGGCGTGCCCTCGTCCTCCGGCAGGTCTGGCGTGAAGTCGTCGGACATCGATGTATCTGGAGCGGTCGGAAAGCGTTGCGTCGCGCGCGTTTGCGCGTCGTGCGGATGATACCCCGCGCAGGCCGCTGCGTGCCCCGGCGAAAGGGGGCCCGGCAAGGCCTACAAAGTACGCTTGCGCCAGCGGTTTGGCTAGGGAAAACGGACGGAGGGGGAAGTGCGTGAGTGCGGGGTGCGGGGTGCGGGGTGCGTGAGTGCGGGGGGATCGAAGTGCGAGAGTACGAGAGTACGAAAGAGATCGTGGGAAGGGAGTGCGATGAGGTTCGACGGGGTCCGGCGCATGCGGAGGCAGCCCTCACCCCCCAGCCCCCTCTCCCGCAAGCGGGAGAGGGGGAGCCGTTCGGCGCGCGGGCCGGGGGCGGCGTGCGCCCTCATCCCGCACGGTTGAAGCCCCGAACCGGACACGCCAGCGGCCGGTGTCGGGGCTTGGCGCCGTTTGAGCGGCGGATTCATCCGCTCAACTGGCTTCGCCCCACCCGGTCCTCCGCTTCCGTCGCCGAACCATCCGCCTCCAACAACCCTCCCCCAGTCCGTTTTGGGGGAGGGTGGGCCGGTGGTGCCGGCCCGGGTGGGGGCCGCCCAGGAGCCCGCTCCCCAAACGAAAGCGTCCCCGCGGACCAGAGCCCGCGGGGACGCCTCACCCTCTCAGCGCGAGCAGTCTACGCCCGCACTTTCGTACTCTCGTACTCTCGCACCTTCGTACTCTCGCACTTCCTAACGCACTAACGCACCCAGCACTCACGCACTTCCTGTCACTGCCGGTACGACCGCGCATTCTCATCCAGATTCATGTACCGGTCGCGCAGCATCGTCTCGCGGCTGGTCATGGGCACCTCGCGGCCGCGGATGATGACCGTGTTCACGCGGGTCAGCATCTCCAGCGGATCGCCATCCCACACCACCACGTCCGCCACCTTGCCCGCCTCCAGCGAGCCGTACCGGTCCGCCACGCCAAAGATCTGCGCGGGGGCCAGCGTCACCGCCCGCAGCGCCTCGTCGTACGGAAGGCCGTAGGCGACCGCGTTGCCGGCTTCCTGGCGGATGTTGTACGCCTTGAAGGTTTCGCCGGTGGTGATGGCCACCTGCACGCCCGCGCGCCGCAGCAGCGCCGCGTTCTCGTACCGCGCGCCCAGCGACTCAAAGCTTTCCGGCAGGTTGCGCAGCACCTTCACCAGCACCGGCACGCGCGCCCGGGCCAGGTCGCCCGCCACCATCCACGCCTCGGTGCCGCCGGTGATGATCAGCCGGATCTTGTACTCGTCCGCAAGGCGGATGATGGTCTGGATGTCGCTGGCCCGGTGTGCCTCGACGACGAGCGGAAGCTCGCCGCGCAGCACGGGCTGCAGCGCCGCCAGGTCCAGCCGGCTGATGGAGAACTGGCGCGTCTCGCCGCGCTCGAACGCCTGCGGGTTGCGCGCCCACGTCCGCGCGTCGTCCAGCACCTCGCGCATGCGCATGAACACGCCGCTGCGGGTGCCGTTGCCCGCCGACTCCTGCACGTTCTCGCTCACCGACGCGAACATGGCGATGGGGCCGGGCGTGATCACCATGTCGGCCACGTTGTTGCCGATCAGGTCGATGCCGATCCCCTGCCCGCTGATCAGCCCGCCCTGCGGCCGGCTGATGACCGTGGTCACGCCGGCGATGCGGGTGACGGGAATGACCATCGACCGGGGATTGATGCCGTCCGACACGTTGAACGCGGCGGCCACGCGGTCCTCGTCGTTCTGGAAGCGCGCGTCGTTGGTTTCATCGACCGACTCCACCTCCACCAGCGCCATGTTGGTGGACGGCTCGAACAGACCCGGCGTGACGACCTTGCCGCGCGCGTCGATCACCCGGGCGCCCGCTGGGGCGGCCAGACCGGCGCCCACGGCGGTGATGCGGCCGTTCTGAATGATGACGGTGCCGTTCTGGATGGCCGGCCCGCTGATGGGGTGCACCGTGCCGCCGGTGATGGCGATGGTCTGCGCGGCGGCGGGGCTGGCGGCCAGCGCGGCGGCGGCGGCCGCGGCGAGCAGCTTGTGGTTCATCGGGCGGCCTCCGCCGGAAAGAGTCCCAGCTCAAAGTCCGTCTGCGGCTGGCGCGACGGATCAAAGCGGTCAAAGAGGAGCGCGCCGTCGATGTACACGCGGTCGGCGCGGGCGTAGACGCTGAACGGATTGGCGGACCAGATGACGACGTCGGCGCGCTTGCCGCTTTCCAGCGTCCCCGTCTCGCCGTCGATGCCCAGCGCCCAGGCGGCGTTGGCGGTAAACCAGCGCAGCGCGTCGTTCTCGCTGACCTCAATTCCCGCCTCGCGTCCGGCCTCGACAGCCTTGGCGGCTTCCTGGTTCAGCTTCTGGATCCCCGTGGGGTCGTCGGAGTGCACGATGGCGCGGGCGCCGGCCTGGTGCACCATGGCCAGGTTGGCGCGGGTGAAGTCCAGCGCCTCCATCTTGAAGCCCCACCAGTCGGCCCACAGCGAGCCGGCGATGGAGTCGCGCGCCATCAGGTCGCGGATCTTGTACGCCTCCACGCCGTGGTGAAACGAGCGGATGCGGAAGCCGAACTCGTGCGAGATGTCGATCATCTGCGCCATCTCATCGGCACGATAGCAGTGATTGTGGACGAGGATTTCGCCGCGCAGCACGCCCGCCAGCGTTTCCAGCTCCAGGTCGCGCGTGGGCATGCTGGAGGCGCTGCGGCCGCCGCGGTCCCACTCGTCCATCCGCCGGCGGTAGTCGGCGGCGCGGATCCACGCGCTGCGGAAGCCGGCCACCTCGCCCATGCGGGTGCTGGGGCCGCCGCGCTGCCCGTAGACGCGCTTGGGGTTTTCGCCGCAGGCCATCTTGAGGCCGTACGGCGCGCCGGGGAACTTCATTCCCTGCACGGTGCGGCTGGGCACGTTGCGCAGCACGACGCTGCGCCCGCCGAACAGGTTGGCGGAGCCGGGCAGGATCTGCATGGTCGTCACGCCGCCCTCCAGGGCGCGGACGAAGCCGGGGTCCTGCGGCCACACGGAGTGCTCCACCCACACCTCGGCGGTGTTGGGGCTGGTGGCCTCGTTGCCGTCGGAGCTGGCTTCCACGCCGGGGCTGGCGTACGCGCCCAGGTGCGAGTGCGTGTCGATGACGCCCGGGGTGACGAACTTTCCGGTGGCGTCCACCACCACCGCGTCGGCCGGGGCGTCGACGGTGGCGCCGACCGCCGCGATCCGGCCGTCCCGCATCAGCACCTGGCCGTTGGGGATGATCTGCCCGGCCGCCGTCATCACCGTGCCGCCGCGGATGAGCGTGGTGCGCGAGGGAAGCGGGCGGTAGGTGGACGGAAAGGGGACTTCGGCCCGGGGCGCGGCCTGGGGCGCGGGGCTGGTGGAGCCTGCCGCGCGGCCTTGCGCGCAGGCGGCCAGCGAGCCCAGCGCGAGCGCGGACAACGCACGCTTCATTCGGTGCCTCTGCTGTGCGGAGTTGCAGGGTGCGACGGGATGGCCGTTCACGTTTTTTAGCACCGGGGTGCCTGCGCGCGGGGCATGCAGTCGCGGGGAGAATTCGCGGGGCATTGTAGCCGTATACGGGATTCTGCGGCAAGGGCGGACGTTCGTTCGGAGGGGCAGGGAATAGGGAATGGGGAATAGGGAATAGGGAATAGGAACAGCGGTTCGGGGGGCGGGCTTGAGGGCGGCCCCCACCCGGGCTCGTACTGCTCGCCCACCCTCCCCCAAAAAAAGACTGGGGGGGGTGGGGGGCCGGCGGACCTTTTGGTGCGACCAGCGGAGATCCGCGCGTGCGCGGAGCCCGTTGAGCGGATGAATCCGCCGCTCGAACAACGCAGAAGCCCCGACTCGCGGCCGCTGCCGCGCCCACGATCGGGGCTTTCCGCCGCGCGATCGGATGCGAAAGGTGCCATGGCCGCCGCCCGGGTTGAGGTCTCCCCCTCCCCCGCTTGCGGGGTGAGGGGGCCGGGGGGAGGGGGGTGCCCGGCGGCGGCGCCGGACTCCGCTCCCTCCGGCGAAGCTTCTCGCCGCTCTCCACCCCAAGCCTCGCTGGCCTCCCTGCTCCCTATCTCCTGTCGCCCTATTCCCTATTCCCTATTCCCCATTCCCCATTCCCCATTCCCTGTCTGTGTGTCCCCTCGCCCCCACACACCCGCGTCCCCACCCGGAGACACCGGATCGCCGCTGATACGGTTGCATTCACCTGTTTCCCAGCGACCGCGCTAACATTTTGATGGACAGTGACTTGGCACCCTCGTTGCCCGTCAGCTGCTCGAGATTCGGAAGCGGGTTGATCACCGAACAGGAGCACCACAGATGAAGTTCACCAGGTTTTCTCTGCCGCTCGCGCTGGCTCTGGCCGCGGTTGTGTCCGCCTCGCCGGCGGAGGCGCAGAAGGGCCGGGGCCACGGCAACGCGCAGAGCCACGGCCAGCAGGACCGCACTCGTGACCGCGATCGGGACGACGACGATTACGATCGCCGCGACGACCGCCGGGGCCGCGAAGAGCCGCGCTTTGAGCGCCGCCGCAACGTGCCGCCGGGGTGGTGCCAGGGGCAGGGAAATCCGCACAACACGGTGGAAAACTGCGGATACGGCTCCGGCCGCTCCAGCAGCCGCGCTGGATCGTCCACGCGCAACCCGGCGTCGCGCCTTCCCTCCACGCGCTATCCGTCCACGGACCGGCGATACGAGAACGGCACGTCGTACGATCAGGCGCACCGCGATTTTCATTACTCGCACGACCGCCAGTGCCAGCAGCGCCTGGCGCAGAACCCCACCAACCTTCGCTGGCAGGTGCAGGTTCGCAGCGAGTGCAAGGCCACGCACGACGCCTTTCACCGCCAGTGGGGCACCAGCCATCGCTGATCGCGGCTGATCCCGCATCCGAGAAATTGAAAGCCCCGGCGAGACCGTCTCGCCGGGGCTTTCGTTCATCCATCCACGAACCCAAAGGACGATCTTACGCAGAGCAGCAGAGGAGCAGAGAGGAAAAGAAGAACTGATCGGGCTCACACAGAGTGATCAGAGTCAGCGGAGTACGTAACGGCTTCACTGTTGACTTCGTTAACTCTGTGTGATGCCTTTTAGTTGTCAGTTCCTCTGCGTCTCTGCTGCTATGCGTGAGGCTCCGGCTCAGTTCGCGGCGGGACGGATGGTGGCGGCATCCACCGGATTGCCTTCCAGGTCCAGAACGGTGACTGGAGCGATCGCGCGAACCCGCTCCAGAATCTGCGTCGCGTCGCCCACCACCACGATGGTGGCGCGATCGGGGTTCAGGTACTGGCGCGCTACCCGCTGCACGTCCGCCGCCGTTACGGCCGCGATGCGCTGCGGATACTCCGTCACCGACGACGCGGGCAGCCCCAGCAGCCGCGCCCCGGCAATGCGTCCCGCCACCTGCCCCGACGTCTCGAGCGTGTTGGGGAACGACGAAACCAGGAAGCTCTTGGCCTGGTCCAGCTCCGCCTGCGGCACGGCCTCGTCGCGGATGCGGCGCAGCTGCGTCACCAGCTCCGAAAGCGCGCTGTCCGTCACCGCCGTGCGCACCTCGGTGTTTGCGCGATAGTCGCCGCCGCCCAGCAGACGGGCGTAGCGCGAACGCGAGCTGTACGTCCACCCGTGCTCGCCGCGAAGGACGCGCTCCAGCCGCGACTCGCCGCTGGCGCCCAAGATCATGTTGAGCACCTGTGCGGCGTAGTAGTCCGGGCTGTTCGCGGACAGCCCCGGATTGCCCACCAGGATGGAGCTCTGCACCGAGCCGGGACGGTTCACCAGCAGAATCTCCGCGCGCTCGTGCGCCGGCGGGACGGGAAAGGTGTCCGTCGGGGCCGCGCCGCCGGTCCACGCGCCGAACGCCGCGCGGGCCATCTGCTCCGCCCGCGCCGGCGTCACGTCGCCGGAGACCACGAGCATGGCGTTGGCGGGAACGAAGTGCCTGCGGTGCCACGCGGCCAGGTCCTCACGGGTGATGGCCGTCACCGAGGCCGGGGTGGCGCGCCGCCCGTACGGATGCTGGGCGCCGAACAGCCGCTCCTCGAAGGTGCGGCTGGCCAGGTAGCCGGAGTTGCCCTGCGCCGCGCGAAGCCCGGCCAGCTGCTGCGCCCGCACCGTCTGCAGCTCCTGCTCGGCGAACGCCGGGTGCAGCGCCACGTCGCTCAGCAGCTCGAACGCCATCTGCAGCTGGTCGCTCAGCATGCTGGCGGACACGGTCAGGTTGTCCTGGTCCGCGCCTGCACCCAGCACCCCGCCGACGCCCTCCACCTGCTCGGCGATCTGCGTGGCGCTGCGCGTGGCCGTTCCCTTGTCCAGCATGGACGCGACGATGGAGGCCGTGCCCAGCCGCTGCGCGGGGTCCGCGCCGGTGCCGGAGCGGATGTACAGATCCAGGTTCACCAGCGGAAGCGAGTGGTTTTCCACCACCAGCAGCCGCATGCCGTTGGGAAGCGTGCGCTCCGTGAACGGCGGAAACTGGATGGGCCGCGCCGGAAGCGCCGGCGGCGGCGTGGTCTGCTGCGCGGCGGCGGGCAGCGCCGTCCCCGCCAGGACGATCGCCAGCGCGGCCGCGCGGTGCATCATGGATGTCGTCACGGAGGTCCTCACTGGGTGCGGCCGGGGAGGGTGATCACCACCGCGCGGTTCTGCGGGGTGAGGTACTGGCGCGCCACACGGTTCACGTCGGCCACGGACACCGCCAGGTAGCGGTCCAGGTCGGTGCGCAGCGCGGCCGGATCATCAAAGTACAGGGCGTAGCGCTGCAGCGTTTCGGCCTTGCCCATGGCCGTCTGCAGGGTGCGGACGAACCGCGCGCGGTACTGGTTGCGGGCGCGGGAAAGCTCCGCCTCGGTCACGCCTTCGCGGACGATGCGGGCGATTTCCTCGTCCGTGATCGTTTCCAGACGGGCGGCGTCCACGCCGGGGTTGGCGCGCACGTGCACCAGAAAGACGCCCGGGCCGCGGCGCGTGTCGGACTGCGTGACGGCGAAGGCGGCCGCGCGCTCCGTGCGCACCAGCCGCTGGTTGAGCCGCGAACTGCGCCCGCCGCCCAGGATGACGCTCAGCAGGTCCAGCGCGTAGCTGTCCTTGTCGCCCACGGCCACCGAGCCGTATGCCGCCATGAAGGCGGGGAGGGTGGCGTTGGGATCGCTGATGGTGTCGCGCCGGGGCAGCCCCGAGAACGGCTGCGGACACTCCGGGCGGGGCGGCGTTTCCACCCGCGGAATGCCGCCGAAGTACTGCTGCACCATCTGCCGCGCCGCCGCCGGATCAAAGTCGCCGACCAGCGTCAGGGTGGCGTTGTTGGGCGCGTAGTAGGTGCGAAAGAACTGCTGCACGTCTTCAATGCGCGCGGCGTTCAGGTCATCCATGCTGCCGATGACCTCATGCGCGTACGGAAAGCAGCCTTCGGTGCTGTACAGGCCGGTGGAGGTGGCGGCCAGCAGCGAGCGGGTGTACGGGGCGTTGTCCACCCGCAGGCGCCGCTCTTCCTTGACGATTTCCTGCTGGTTGGCGAGCTGCGCGGGCTCGACCTTGAGCGAGCGCATGCGGTCGCTTTCCAGCCACAGCGCCAGGTTGAGCCGGTTGGGCGGCACGACCTGGTAGTAGTTGGTGCGGTCTTCGGCGGTGGACGCGTTGAGCCCGGTGGCGCCGGCGCCCTGCAGCAGGCGCGAGTGGTCGCCCTTGGGCGCGTTGGCCGAGCCCTCGAACATCATGTGCTCGAAGAGGTGGGCAAAGCCGGTGCGGCCCTGCCGCTCGTTCCGGCTGCCGACGTCGTACCAGAGGTTGACGGCGACGACGGGCGTGTTGCGGTCCGGCGCCAGCACGACGCGCAGGCCGTTCTCCAGCCGGTACGTCTCAAAGGGGAAGTTGACGGACGACGCGCTCTGGGCGGCCGCGGAAGTCGCGGCGCCCATCAGCACGAGCGCCGCCGCGAGCCCGCGGACGGGGGATGGAATCATGCAGCCTCCATCGGAGTGAGCCGCGGCGGGCGCGCCGAGAACCGGCGGGGCCCGTGGGCGCGGCGGATGTCCCGCCCGTCTCCGTCCACAGCCGGATCATGAGAGACCGGTGGCGGACGGAGATCGCGGGGAGAAAAACAAGTTGGGGCGGGATGCGTGTGCGATCAAGCCCGCCCGGCCAGGGGCGCGTGCTCCGCGAGCGCGGCGCGGTAGATGATGGCGGTGCGCGCGGCCATCCGTTCCGCCGTAAACCGGCCCCGCACTCTGGCCCGTCCCGCGCGGCTCCATCGCGCCAGCGCGGCCGGATCCGCCAGCGCGCCGCCGATCGCCCGCGCCAGCGCGCTCGCGTCCCCCGCGGGCACAAGACGCCCCGTCCGCCCCTCGCGCACGGCCTCCGCCGTCCCGCACACGTCCGTGCCGATCACCGGCACCCCCGCCGCCATCGCCTCCAGCGCGACCAGGGGCAATCCCTCGAACAGCGAGGGCAGGATGCACAGCTCCGCCGCGCCCATCAGTTCCGGCACGTCGTCGCGCGATCCCGTGATCCGCACCGCGTCGCTGATCCCCATCCGCCTCGCGCTCTCTTCCATCGAGGCGCGCAGCGGGCCATCGCCCACCCACACGAAGCGGGCGCGCGGCTCCGCGGCCATGATCGCGGGGACGGCGTCCATCAGGTGCGCGTGCCCCTTCTGCTCGGTGAAGCGCGCCACGGTCAGCAGAATGCGCGCGTCCGCCGGCAGATCCAGCTCCGCCCGCATCTCGTCCGCCGAGCGTCGCGGGGGGCGGGGACGCGCGATGCCGTTGTGGACCACGCGCAGCACGCGGGGCGGAAAGCCGGCCGCGGCGTAGCTGTCCCGCGCCGCGCGCGATACGCAGATGATGCGGGCGCAGCGGGCGGCGACGGCGGCGTGCTCACCCCTCTGCTTGTCGTCGGTGATGACGTAGGGCAGGTGCTCCGTGCGGATGACGGGAATGCCGGCGAGCGGCCCCGTGTACACCGCGTGGTGCCCCTCCCAGCCGACGCCCGCGTGCACGTGCAGCAGGCCGACATCGTTCGACCGCATCCACTCGGCGAAGGGCTGTTCGTCCCACGCGGCGCGGACGGTGATGGCGGCCGCGTTGATCCCCGCCGCCGCGGCGCGCGCGAGCAGCCGGTCGCCTTCCGCGGAGGGCGGGCAGACGAGCGAGACCCGGTGCGTGCGGCGCAGCGCGCGGGCCAGCGTGAGCATGTGCCGCCCGACGCCCGAGGGCTCCAGGCTGTCGGTGATGAGGCAGACGTGGGGGTGCATTCCGTCCGTGTGAGAGAGATGTCCGGGCCGCGCCCTGCCGCAGACACCGCGCCACGCGCCGCCATTCGTGCGCGTGGCCGGGCCTGGTGCGCGGGAAAGCCTGGGAACTGCCGTTTCACACGGAGGTCACGGAGGATGCACGGAGGTCACGGAGGAACAGCAACAGAAAAGATCACGCAGAGCAGCAGAGGAAGAGCAAGAACAACATCAACAATGCTTTGATTTGTTCTCTGCTTCTCTGCTGCTCTGCGTGAGGCTCTCCTTTCTTCTTTTCCTCCGTGACCTCCGTGTCTCCTCCGTGACCTCCGTGTGAAACGGCAGTTCCTTTCGACGGATTATGTACGTGCGCTGGCGTCAGATGGGCGGGCGCGGAACACGAGGCGTACAAACCTTGTGCACAGTGACAGTGGGGGCACACCGCTTGCCTCGCGCCCACCCTCCAGTCTGCGGACGAGCGGAGCGGCGACCCTGCCATTCCGGCCCCGGCCGCACGCGCCCCCGGCCCCAAGACCACGCATGCAGAAGGCTTCCACCGGCCCTTCCGGCGATCGCCCATCCAGCTCTGACCTGCTCTGCTTTTCGCACCTGCGCTGGGATTTCGTCACCCAGCGGCCGCAGCACCTGCTGAGCCGGTTTGCCCGGGAACGGCGCGTGTTCTACTGGGAAGAGCCGGTCTACGACACCGGCGAGGCCTGGCTGGACGTAAGCCCGCGCGCCGACGGGCTGACGGTGGTGATTCCGCACCTGCCGTGGCGCGATCCGGAAGCCAACGACGCCGCGCAGCGCGTGCTGCTGGACGCCTTCATGGACGAGCAGGGGATCGGGGCGCACGTGGCCTGGTTCTACACGCCCATGGCGCTCGGCTTCGCGGGGCACCTGTCGCCGCTGGCCACGGTCTACGACTGCATGGACGAGCTTTCGGCCTTTCTCTACGCGCCACCGGAACTGCTGGAGCGCGAGGCGGAGCTGCTGCGGCGCGCGGACCTGGTGTTTACCGGCGGGCCCAGCCTGTACGAGGCCAAGCACGGCCGCCATCCCTCCGTCCACCTCTTTCCCAGCAGCATCGACACGGCGCACTTCGGCCGCGCGCGGGGATTGAAGGATGCCGATCCGGCGGACCAGGCGGGGATCGCGCATCCGCGCATCGGCTTCTTCGGCGTGCTGGACGAACGGTTCGATCCGGAGCTGGTGCGCGACATCGCCGCGGCACGGCCCGAGTGGCAGCTGGTGCTCATCGGGCCCGTGGTGAAGATCGACGAGGACGCGCTCCCGAAGGCGGAGAACATCCACTACCTGGGCGGCAAGTCGTACGGCGAGCTTCCCGAGTACCTGGCCGGGTGGGACGTGGCGGCGCTCTTCTTTGCCATCAACGAATCCACGCGCTTCATCAGCCCCACCAAGACGCCGGAGTACCTGGCCGCCGGCCGCCCCGTGGTGTCGTCGCCCATCGTGGACGTGGAGCGCACCTGGGCGCGCGACGCCATGGTGCGCATCGCCGCGGACGCGGACGCCTGGGTGCGCGCCATCGAATCGCTGCTGGAGATGGACGGCGCGGAGCGCGAGGCGTGGCTGGAACGGGTGGATCGCGCCCTCGCCCGCAGTTCGTGGGACCAGACGTATCACGAGATGCGCGCGCTGCTGGACGGCGCCGCGGAAGGCAGGGAGTGGGATGCGTCCGCCGATGGGGTGGAGCAGGAGAGCGGGCTCGCGGCGGCGGCGGGGGACTGAGATGTTCGATTATCTGATCGTAGGCGCCGGGTTCGCCGGCAGCGTGCTGGCGGAGCGGCTGGCCGTGGGCGCGGGCAAGCGCGTGCTGGTGGTGGACAAGCGCAACCACATCGGCGGCAACGCGTACGACCATTACAACGACGACGGCATCCTCGTCCACCGCTACGGGCCGCACATCTTTCACACCAACGCGCGCGAGGTGTGGGAGTACCTGAGCCGCTTTACCGAGTGGCGCCCGTACGAACACCGCGTGCGCGCCAGCGTGGACGGCATGCTGGTGCCCATGCCCATCAACCTGGACACCATCAACGCACTCTACGGGCTCTCGCTCACCAGCTTTGAGCTGGACGAGTTCTTTCGCTCCGTCGCCGAGCCGCGGGAGGAGATCGTCACCTCCGAGGACGTGGTGGTGAGCAAGGTGGGGCGCGAGCTGTACGAAAAATTCTTTCGCAACTACACGCGCAAGCAGTGGGGGATGGACCCGTCGGAGCTGGACGCGCAGGTCACCGCGCGAGTGCCCACGCGCACCAACCGCGACGACCGGTACTTTCTGGATACGTACCAGGCCATGCCGCTGCACGGCTACACCCGCATGTTCGAGAACATGCTTTCGCATCCCAACATCAAGGTGATGCTGAACACGGACTACCGGGAGGTCGAGGGGCTGATTCCGTACGGCGAGGTGATCTACACCGGGCCGGTGGATGAGTACTTCGACTGCCGCTTCGGAAAGCTGCCGTACCGGTCGCTCACCTTCCGCCACGAGACGGTCAACACCGAGTGGCACCAGACGGCGCCGGTGGTCAACTATCCCAACGAGCATCCGTACACGCGCTGCACCGAGTTCAAGTACCTGACGGGGCAGCAGCATCCGCGTACGAGCATCGTATTCGAGTACCCGGGCGACGAGGGCGACCCGTACTATCCGGTACCGCGGCCGGAAAACGCGGAACTGTACCGCCGCTACAAGGAGCTTGCGGACGAGACGGAGGGCGTGTGGTTCGTGGGGCGCTTGGCTACGTACCGGTACTACAACATGGACCAGGTGGTGGCGCAGGCGCTGACCACGTTCCGCAAGATCATGGGGACCAAGGTGCCGGGCCGCCCGCCGTCCGTTACCGCCCGCCGCGCCATCGCCGACCAGCCCCTCGCCGGCTCCGCGGGCGACTGAGCGCTTCCGGTCGATGAACGTCGGTAAACCAACGGGACCCGCCGCGCGAGATTCGCGCGGCGGGTGTCGTGCTTTCAGGGGGATGATGTCGGCGCGTTCCTCGGGCTTGGTGCGGTCCTCCGGCGGGAGGCCCCTCCCCGCTCCCCTCCCGGCCTCCCGGCCGACGCAGAAGCGCGGAGAGGGGAGAACGGCGGGACGGTTCGTTTCGGATGGTGCCGTGCGTTGGAGAGGCCCCCTCTCCCCGGCCCTCTCCCCCGCTCCGCGGGAGAAAGGGAGACCTCATCATGGGCGCCGGCCTGCGGCTTGTTTCCGCGATCCGGAGGCAGTTGAAGCCCCGAACCGGATGCGCCAGCAGCCGGTGTCGGGGGTTCCCGCTGTTTGAGCAGCGGATTCATTCGCTCCAGAGACTCGCGGCTGCACCCTAATCCGCCTCCCAGAACCGATCTCTCCGCCCGCCCCAACCCTCCCCCAGTCTTTTTTGGGGGAGGGTGGGCCGGTGGTGCCGGCCCGGGTGGGGGCCGCCCGTGAAGCCCGCCATCTGCCCCGAATCGATTCGCTCGCCTTTCACCATCCACTCCGTCCGAAACTCCGCGGTGCGCGCGCGGGTACGTCCATTGCTTTGATGATGATCGATCGCTGATTTCCCGCAGTCCCGCAGGATCAATGAAAACGCATCTCCTTCGCCGCGCCGCCGCGGCTGCCCTGCTGGTGACGGCCGCCGGCACGTCGTCCGCCGCCGCGCTGGACGCGCAGACGCGCCCCGGCACGCGCACCCCGGCGACAACGGGCCGCGCACCCGCCGCGCGTCCTCCCGCGACGGGCCGCGCTCCGGCGCGTACCCCGGCGGACACGCGCCCGGCCGCCGCGCCGCGCACGCAGGCCCGCAACCCGCTGGCCCGCGTACGCTCGGCCGCCATGGACCGCGGCGGCTACGCGGTGGTGGTGGACCTGGACGCCAACCAGCTGTACTTCGCCAAGGGCCGGCGCGCGCTCTGGTCCGCCCCGGTGGCCACCGGAACCGGCCTGCGCGTGGAGCACGACCGCGGCGAGTGGGACTTCGCCACGCCCAACGGCGCGTTTCACGTGGCGTACAAGGAGCGCGAGCCGGACTGGATCGCCCCCGACTGGTACTTCGTGGAGAACGGGCTGCGCGTGCCGGCCGCCAACGCCTCCGCGCGCCGCTTTACCCGCGGGCTGGGCGCGGCCGCGGTGTACATCGGCCAAGGGCTGGCAATCCATGGAACCGACAAGCCGGAACTGCTGGGGCAGCGCGTGTCGCACGGCTGCATCCGGCTGAGCAACGAGGACGCGCTTCGCCTGTTTCACAACGTGCAGGTGGGGACGGAGATCATCCTGGTGGGCGGGCGCGATCCGCAGCCCGCGCCCGCGCGCCGCGCCGCATCCACCCCGTCGCGCCGCGGCGACCGCACCGGCCCGCCGCCGCGCGATCCGTGGATCGTGGAGATGGAGCGCGAAGATACGGACGCGCTGCTGGGCAGGCTGGATGAGGAGCTGTTCACCGCTGCGGCCGTGAGCGGCGCGGAATCACGCTGGCACCAGACGGCGAGCGTTCTGCTGTTCCGTGGCGTAAAGGATGAGGACGAGGCCGCGCTGGCCGGGCTGATCACCCGCTACGCACGGATGGGTTCGGGCGCGCTGCGCGATGAGTACGCCACCTACGTGACGGACGCGTACGCGCAGGGGCCGCTGCGCACCCTCTCGGCGATGAGCCGCCTGGACCGCGCGAGCCGCGACCGCGCATCGGCCGCCATCGTGGAGGGCTCGCTGGCGCTGTACCCGGGCGACATGAACGCGGCCTCGGCGCCGTGGCCCACGCGCCGCGCCCCGCGCACCGCCGTCCGCCGCGCCGACCAGCGCACATGGGACGCGCTGCAGTCCGCGGAGAACGCATACCGCACCCGCCACGGCCTGGCCGTCCGCGCCCGCGAGTAGCCGCCGCGGATCATCATCATCGACAAGGAGCCCTCTCCGCTGGACGGAGGGGGCTCCTTCTGCTTCACCGATGCGGATCGTCATCCCCCGAATCCGTTCGGCTGATGACGGGTGGTGTAGCAGGCGTGCGCCTCCCGGAGCCTGTCACCGTTCTTGCTTGATCGCGGCCCGGGGAACGTGGGTGGACACACCGGGTGAGGGGGCGCATGGCGCAGATGAACGGGATGGCGGGGCAGGCGGGCGCGGCGGCACGCAGCGCGGCGCGGGAGGCCGCGCCCTGGGTGGAGCGGCTGGCGCGCATCGGGTACGCGGCGCGCGGTGCGGTCTACGTGATCCTGGGGATCATCGCGGGGCAGGCGGCACTGGGAAAGCGCGGCGTGACGGACCAGCGCGGCGTGTTCGCGGAAATCCTGAGCCGGCCGGGCGGCAAGTTCATGCTGGGGATCGTGGCGCTGGGGCTGCTGGGATACGCGTTGTGGCGCTTCGTGGCGGCGACGATGAATCCGGAGGGCGACGGCGCCGGAAAGCGCGCCGCGTTCGCCGTGAGCGCGGTCATCCACACGGGGCTGGCGATCTCCGCGGCGCGGATGGCCATGTCGTCCACGTCCGGCGGGGGCGGCAACGGCGCCACTTCGCTGACGGCAAAGGTGATGGATGCGCCCGGCGGGCAGTGGCTGGTGGCGCTCGCCGGACTGATCATCGCGGGGTTCGGCGTCCAGCAGTTGATCCACGCGTGGAAGGCGGAGTTGGACAAGCGGCTGGACCTGTCGCGCCTGGAGTCCAACACGCGGCAGGCGGCGATCGCCGCGGCGCGCGCGGGGCTGGCGGCGCGCGGTGTGGTGTTCGTGGTGATGGGCTTTTTTCTGGTCCAGGCCGCGCTGCACCGCAATCCCGGCGAATCGCGCGGGATGGATGGCGCGCTGGAGGCTCTGCACGGCACGGCGTATGGCCCGTGGGTGCTGGGACTGGTGGCGCTGGGATTGATCGGCTTCGGCGTGACGCAGTTTCTGAACGCGCGCTACCGCCGCATCCAGCCCGCCTGACCGCCGGCGGAGGAACGGAGCCCCGACACGACGCCTGCGTGCGACGTGTCGGGGTTTTCGTCGTTCTGATTTCCCGGCGGGCGGCGCTGTACTGCTGCTGGCGGTACTCGGGAGAGTGCCGCGCGGTTGGAGAGGCCCCCTCTACCCGGCCCTCTCCCCGTGCAAACAGACGCACGGAGAGGGGAACTGCGACTCATCTCGTTTCGGATGGTTTGGCTCGGCCGCGGGCACCCCTCTCCCCCCGGCCCCCTCTCCCGCAAGCGGGAGAGGGGGAGACCTCAGCGCGGGGCGGAGTACACCGCGACTGGCACGCTGCGTGGCAGTTGAAGCCCCGAACCGGACGCGCCAGCGGCCGGGTGTCGGGGTTCCCGCTGTTGGAGCGGCGGATTCATTCGCTCCCGATACCCGCCGCCCTGCCCATCTCCATCGCCTGCACCGAACCATCCGCCCCGCCCAACCCTCCCCCAGTCTTTTTTGGGGGAGGGTGGGCCGGTGGTGCCGGCCCGGGTGGGGGCCGCCGTGAAGCCCGCCCGTCCTACCCGATCTCATCAACGTAACTGTCGATGCTCCCATCAACCCACCCCGTTCGCGTGCGGCGCCCGTCGGCGGCGTAGGCTGTTTCCCGACACACGCGTCGGCGGCGGGCGATTAGCTTTGTCGGGGAAGCGACCCCGCGTCAGCGGTGCCGGCGATGGCAGGAAGCGGCTGATGGCCGCGTGGATAGCGAGTTGCGGTTCATCATCCCCATGCCCGCCGGGGAAAATTGGCGCCGCGGCGTCACGCTGGTCATGCGGTGACGGGAAATCACAAAGACAGGAGCAACATCATGTCGACCAGAATCCGCGTGCTGCTGGCGGACGACCACGCGGTGCTCCGCAGCGGCCTCGAGGCGCTGCTCGCGCTGGAGGACGACGTGGAAGTGGTGGGACAGGCCGGAACCGGGGAGGAAGCGGTGGAAAAGACCCGCCTTCTGCGCCCCGACGTGGTGGTGATGGACCTTGCCATGCCGGAGATGGACGGGCTGGAGGCCACGCGCCGCATCGCCGCGCTCGCGCTGGAAACGCACGTGCTGGTGTTGACGTCTCAGACGGAAGAAGAGTACCTGGTGCCGGTGCTTGAGGCGGGCGCCAGCGGCTTCGTGCGCAAGACGAGCGCGGACGTGGATCTGCTGCAGGCGATCCGCACGGTGGCGGGAGGCGAGGTGTTTCTGTATCCCAGCGCCACGCGGGTTCTGCTGAGCAAGTACCAGCAGGCCCGCGAGCCGCAGAACCCCGGCCCGCTGGCCAAGCTGAGCGACCGCGAGCGCGAGGTGCTCACCCTGACGGCCGAGGGCTACAGCTCCGCCGAGGTGGGCAAGAAGCTGTTTCTCTCCCCCAAGACCGTCGACACGTACCGCGCCCGCATGATGCAGAAGCTCGGCCTTTCACACCGCGCCGAACTCGTGCGCCTCGCGCTGGAAACGGGGATGCTCAAGACCAACTGACGCGATTCAGGGTCGGTGGATGACGGAAAACGGGGCGCTGCGCAAACCGATGCGCGGCGCCCCGTTCTCTATTCTCGACGGCCGGAAGGCCTCCGCGACATCTCCCAACCTTCCGCCACGCCGACCCGTGCTGTCACTCGACGGCCCGCCGCCGCAGTCCACGAAGGTGGACTTTGCGCCGTTGTTGCCGCGACTTCGGTCGCCTCGGAGCTCGCCCATCCGACGAGATCTACAGACGCGATCAGATGAACGTCATCAATCACCGATGCTTATCCCGACAGCTCAGCGAAGCTCATCCAACAGGGAAGAAGACGCGCATCTCGACAGCTCAACGATGACGGTCAGAGCACCTGGCCGAGCACGTCCACCGGCGTGACGATCCCGAGCAGCATCCCGTGATCCACCACCAGCAGCTGATTCACCCGCCCGCGCAGAAACCGGCGCACCACCTCCGCCAGCGGCTCGTCTGAGCCGACGGTGTCGCCAACGGGACCCATCACGTCGCGCACCCGCAGCACATCCGCGCGTGCCGCGGTCCGCTCGTCCTCGTCCGATCGCGAATCGTCGCCCTCCACGAGAACGAGGGCACGGTCCGCGCCGAACGCCATGCGCGTAACGTCCGCCTGCGTGGCCAAGCCCAGCACCTTGCCCGCGGGATCCAGCACCGGCGCGGAGCGGATGCCGGAATCCAGCAGCGTCTGCGCGAGTTCGCGTACCGTCATCTCGGGAACGACGGTCACCATCTGCATCTGCATCACGTCGCGGACGCGGCCCGCCCGCAGTGCCCGCGCGGTCATCGCGTTCATCTCGCCTGCCTTCTCCCGCCACTCGTGCGCGGACCGCATGCCCGCCGCTGCTGATCACAAGGTGGCGGACCGCGTCCGTCCGCGGAGCCGGGAGCCCGCCGGGGACCGTGTGGGGAGGAACCCGCGCCCGCCGCCGCCATCCGCCCCGGCGCCTGTCCGCCGCGCGCCTCTATCCGCCTGCCTCGCCCCGGTTTAGCTTTTCGGTTCACCTTTTCGCCACCGCCCATCCGAATGTCATCGTCTCCGGAACCGGCTTCGCCGCTGGACCCCGCGCTGGTGCGGCTGCTGCAGGTAGTGGCCGTCGCCGCGAACGAATCCACCAGCCTGGAGGGCGCGCTGCGCACCTGCCTGGCCGCCGTCTGCGAGCACACCGGGTGGCGCGCCGGCCATGCACTGATGGTACAGCCCGGCGGCGCGCTGGCCGCCGCGGACGTGTGGCACTGCACGGATGCGGCGCGTCTTGAGCGGTTCCGCACCGCGCTGCGCGACACACCGGTGGCAGAAGAGGGTGGGCTGGCCGGCCACGTGGCGCGGACGGGCCAGCCCGCGTGGATGGAGGACGTGGCGAACCTGCCGGGCGCGGTGGGCGCCGCCGCGGCCGGGGCGGGGATCCGCGCGGCGGCCGCGTTCCCCGTGCGCGTGGGGCAGGAAACCGCGGGGGTGCTGGAGTTCTTCAGCGAGCAGCCGCTGATGCCGCGCCCCGCGCTGCTGGACGCGATGGTGGCCGTGGGCGCGCAGGTGGGGCGCGTGATCGAGCGGGCGCGCGCGGAGGCGGCGCTGCGCCTGTCGGAGGCCAAGTTCGCCGGCATCATCTCCATCTCCTCCGACGCCATCGTTTCGGTGGATGAGGAGCAGCGCATCACCTTCTTCAACCAGGGCGCGGAAAACACCTTCGGCTACGCGGTGGACGAGGTGATGGGGCAGCCGCTGGAGATGCTGCTGCCCGACGCCTTTCGCGCCGCGCACGCGGCGCAGGTGCGGGGGTTTGGCGAGTCGCCGGTGGCGGCGCGGCGGATGGGGGAGCGCGGACAGATCAGTGGGCGGCGCAAGACGGGTGAGGTGTTTCCCGCCGACGCGTCCATCAGCAAGATCGAAGTGGGCGGACAACGGATCTACACCGCCGTACTTCGCGACGTCACCGAGCGCGTGGAGGCGGAGGAGGCGCTGGCCCGCCAAGCGGAGGAACTGGCGCGGTCCAACGCGGAGCTGGAGCAGTTTGCCTACGTGGCTTCGCACGATCTGCAGGAGCCGCTGCGGATGGTGGCCAGCTACACGCAGCTGCTGGCCCGCCGCTACGGCGGCCGGCTGGATGAGGACGCGCACGAGTTCATCGGCTACGCGGTGGACGGCGTGCAGCGCATGCAGGCGCTGATCAGCGATCTGCTGGCCTATTCGCGCGTGGGCAGCCGCGGCGGAACGATGGACCGCACGGACCTGAACGCGGTGCTCGCGCGCACGCTGGACGGGCTGGGGCAGGCGATTGAGGAAAGCGGCGCGCAGGTGACGGCGGACACACTTCCCGTCGTGACCGGGGACGCAGTGCAGCTCGGGCAGGTGCTGCAGAACCTGGTGGCCAACGCCGTCAAGTTCCACGGAGACGCGCCGCCGCGGGTGCACGTGGGCGCGGAGCGGAACGGGGCGGAATGGGTCATCCGCGTGCGCGACAACGGCATCGGCATCGCGCCGGAATACGCGCAGCGCATCTTCGTCATCTTTCAGCGCCTGCACACGCGCGCCGAGTACCCGGGCACGGGCATTGGCCTGAGCATCTGCAAGAAGATCGTGGAACGCCACGGCGGGCGCATCTGGGTGGAAAGCGCCCCGGACGGCGGTTCGGTCTTCTCCTTCACTCTTCCCGCCACGTCCGAAGCGGAATGACGCGCATGGAATCGCTTCCCATCGAAGTACTGCTGGTGGAAGACAACCCCGGCGACGTGCGGCTGACGCGCGAGGCGCTCAAGGAGGGCAAGGTGCGGAACAACCTGTCCGTGGCGCCGGACGGGGTGGAGGCGCTGGCCTTTCTGCGGCGGGAAGGGCGCTACGCGGACGCGCCGCGGCCGGACGTGATCCTGCTGGACCTCAATCTTCCCAAGAAGGACGGGCGCGAGGTGCTGGAGGAGATCAAGGGCGATCCGGCGCTGCGCAGCATTCCGGTGGTGATTCTCACCAGTTCGCAGGCGGAACGCGACATCGCCCAGGCATACGCACTTCACGCCAACTGCTATATCACCAAGCCGGTGGACCTGGACCAGTTCATCACCGTGGTCAAGTCCATCGAGGACTTCTGGTTCACCATCGTGAAGCTGCCCCCGGAGCACCGGGCGTGAGCGCCGTCCGCATCCTGCTGGTGGAAGACAATCCGGGCGACGCGCGGCTGCTGCGCGAATCGCTGCGGGAGGCGCATTCGCTGGATTTCGCGCTGTCGCACGCGGAAACGCTGGCCGCCGGGCTGCGCGCGCTGGAGGGCGGCGCGACGGACGTGGTGCTGCTGGACCTTTCCCTTCCCGACGCGCACGGCATCGAGACGGTGGAGCGCATGCTGGCCGCCGCGCCCGCGCTCCCCATCATCGTGCTGAGCGGGCTGGCGGACGAAACGGTGGCCGTGCACGCTGTGCAGGCGGGGGCGCAGGACTACCTGGTGAAGGGATCGGTGGATGGCGCCACGCTGGCCCGCGCCATCCGTTACGCCATGCAGCGCAAGCGGTTGGAGGGTGAGCGCGCCCTTCTGCTGCGCAACGAGCAGGAGGCCCGCGCCGCCGCCGAGGCCGCCGTACGGGCGCGCGACGAGGTGCTGCGCATCGTGGCGCACGACATCGGCAATTCGTTGAGCGCGGTGAAGATCCATGCGATGGTGCTGGAGCGCACCCTTTCCGCCGATCCCGCGCAGGACGAGGCGCGCAAACGCACGCAGGCCATCCGCCACCTGACGGGGCAGATGGACCGGCTGCGGCAGGACTTGCTGGACGTGGCGGCGATCGAGGCGGGGCGCCTGTCGTTCGAGCCGGACGAGGTGGCGTTGGAGGAGGTGGTGCGCGACGTGGCGGAAGCCGTGTCGGAGACGGCGGCGGAGAAGGGGCTGGCGCTGGAGATCGCGATTCCGCCGGAGCTTGCGCCGCTGTGGGTGGACCGCGAGCGGCTGCACCAGGTGCTTTTCAACCTGATGGGGAACGCGGCCAAGTTCACGCCGGCGGGCGGGCGCATCACTGTGAGCGCGGCGGAGGAGGGGGAGATGGTGCGCGTGTCCGTGGCGGATACCGGACCGGGGATTCCCGCGGAGCACCTGGCGCAGGTGTTTGACCGGTTCTGGCAGGCGCGCAGCACGCGGCGGGCGGGCGCGGGGCTGGGGCTGGCGATCGCGCGCGGGATCGTGCAGGCGCACGGCGGGGAGATGGAGGTGCGGAGCGAGCCCGGCGCTGGCGCCGTCTTCTCGTTCACCATCCCCCGCGCCTGAGCCCCGGGACCGCAGTTTCCGCCATCGCTGAGAAACCCCGCGCGGAGCACCGGCGCGGGGTTTCTGCGTTTCTGCGGATGATCAGTTCCGGGTGACTGGCTTTAATGCGCGTCGCCGGCTGTGGCCCTCACCCCGCGTGCTGCGCACGACGACCCTCTCCCACGAACGGATGTGGGAGAGGGAGCACACCCCAGATCGTCGCGGAGCCAGAGTGCGGTTTAAGCCGAACCGCACGCGCCAGCGCTTCCCGCTGGTAGAGAGGCGGATCATCCGCTCAACGGATTCCGCTCACGGGTGAACACCTCGCCTGCCACCGCGAACCGTCCGCCGCGTGAGGGCGGTTGAGACCGTCTCCCGCCGCGATCGCCGCCCCGTCAGGAAGGCGCCGCACCCCGTGTGGGGCGCGGTTGGGACGTGCTATGGTGCGGGTTCAATCCGCGGCTCGTGCGGGTCTGCCTGAGGAGTATCCGCTCCGACGCGCCCATACACGATGTGGTGGTATCGTAATCTACGGTAGCTTATATTATCACTTAGGCCGTCATCCATCCCCGGAGGGTCCACATGTTGCCTGTTGAGCTAAGAACGCCCAACGAGATCACGCGGCTGGTCGCGGCGCGTGTCCGCGAACTGCGGCTGAATCGCGGATGGACGCAGCAGGAACTGGCGGACCGTGCGGGAGTCACGCTGGCCACGTACCGCCGCTTCGAGCGCACGGGACGGATCGCCTTCGACCGGCTGCTCAAGATTGCCGTGGTATTGGACGCGCGTTCGGGTTTCGACCAGCTGTTCACGTTGCCGCCGGCCCGTTCTCTGGCGGAACTCGCGGCTCGCAGCGAGCCCATGACCCGTCAGCGGGGAAGGCGGCGCCTTGCAGAACCTTGATGTGCGGCTGAACTGGGGGGATGCGGAGGTGGCCGTAGGAACGCTCGCCAGTGATCGCGGGCGGACCTACTTCGCGCGTTCGTGAAGCGGTGGATGGCTGGCCCCGCTTTGCGAAAGCGGCCGGCGTGCCCGCGCAGAACACACGGCAGATTCGCGAGCTGCTCGGCAGACGGGTGGGATGACAACAGAAGCGAGGGGCGCCGGACGGCGCCCCTCGCTCTTTAACCGACCCGCGGAATCCTGCTGCCGTGCGGCGGACCGCATGCGGGGGCGGCGCCGGTGGCTGGGGTTGAACCAGCGTCCAATCGGGCCCGTGCCGATCGCTCTACCACGCTGAGCTACACCGGAACCGCCTCCGCATGCGTGCTTCGATACCTGGGGTCGAACCAGGGTCCACCCGGTTAAGAGCCGGGCGCTCTACCACGCTGAGCTACATCGAAGCATCTGTCGCCGCGCCTTTCGGCTTCCCCGAATAATAACCGAGCCGCTTCAGAAATCCAGCCAGAAACGGGTTGGCCACCGTCACCCCGTGCACCAGCTCGGGCGTGGGGCGGAAGGCCGCCGCGTAGCCCTGCGGCCGCGGCGCCGTCCACCCGGTCTTTTCGGCATCAACCCCGTGCCTCTCGCATGCCGCCAGCACCGTGGCGCGCGTGCACTCCGCATCCCCCGCCAGCACCTCCCACGGCAGTGGCAGCTCGTTCCACACGGCCAGGTTGGGGTCCGGCGCCGAGCCGGAATGCTGGTGCCACGCCGCCACGTCCCCCGCAATCAGCCGCATCGCCTTTCCCGGCAGCGTGCGGTCAAGCAGGTCTTCCATCCCCAGCGCGTACAGCAGCCCGATCCAGTTGTCGCGCGCGGTGTTCCACGCGCCGGCCGTGTTGTTCCACGTCGTGAAGTCGTTGCCGCGCGCAACCACCATCGTGGCGCGGTTGATCGTGGACGCGGACCACAGCTCGGCCAGCAGACCCGCGACCTCCTGCAGGATGGAGAACCACCGCCCCAGCAACTGGCCGGCCTGCTCGCCGGAGAGCCGGCTGAAGACGTGCGCGCGCGGGTACGCGTGCGCCACGACCCACCAGTTCGCGCCCGGATTGCGCATGCAGCGCTGAAGCAGCATTTCCGCGACGTTGTCGTATGCCTGCTGCTGGCCCTGGATGGTGAACTCGGAGCGCAGGTTGCGGCGCGCCGTGTAGTAGGCCGCGAAGCACGCCGCGTCCTCGTCCGCCGAGAACTCCTCCCACGACAGGCGCGAAGCGAGCCCCGACTTTCCCACGATCTGCAGTTCGCGCTTCGTGAGCTCGCGGATGAGGGTCGCCAGCTTGGCCTCCATCCGCCCCACCAGCCGGAAGCGCTTGTTGTAGCCGCGGCGGGAAAGGTCAATTCCGAGCGCCGCCCGGTCCTTGGACGGCAGGCGGTTGTCCCTGAAGTCCGTGGCGCCGAACGACACCCCGATCTGCTCCCCGACTTCGCGGACGAACCCCTCCACCGCCCCGGGCTCGGCGCACAGATCGTCGCTCAGCGGGTGAGCGACGTCGAACAGCGCGCGCGCGCGGGCGATCTGGCGGTTGAGCCCCACCGGCCGCGCAAACTCCTCCAGCATGGAGGTATAGCCGAAGACCACCCGCTTCAGTGATCCGCGTGCGGCCGTCTCCAGCGTCGCTGCTTCCGCCGGAGAGAGCCGGTCGCCGAGCACCTCGCGGATCGTTTCGGCGACGTCCTCCGGCCGGCGGCGCGCACTCAGCGATTCGTACAGGGCGCGCATCGGCGTGCGTTCAGCGGTCGGCGAGTCGGACACGGTCGGTTCTCGATGAAGGTGTGCGTGGGATGACGCGAAGCGGAAATTCGGGCGGATACGAGGCGTCAGGCGATTTGATCCTTTGCCGCCAGAGCCGCGCGATCGATGAGGCGCGGCCTACCGTGGCTCGCGCGAGTGATCGCAGGGCGAATCCAGGGGAGCCGGGTTCAGAACATCCTCCCATGAGACGCGGTGGTAGGCCAGTTGAACGTGGGAGCGTGTTTTCGTCCGCGCAAGCGAGGTCATGTAGACGCCCGTGCGCCTTCCTTTCCAGACATGGACGTCCACCACCTGGTGGCTGCACCCCCGGGCGTCGGGAGGCCCGAACTCCCGCATGAGCTGCGCGAGCAGCGCCCGCGCGTCCACGGAATCCGCGCTCAGGCTCACGAATTCAAGGCGCCCCGGATCGCGGGACTGAAACTCTTCACCGGCGTCGCCGAATCGCAGCAGCCGCTGCTTCATTCCGTAGGGAAGTGGTTGCAGCGTATCCAGATACCCTGCGTAGGGAGCGAACGCCACGCCGGGAACGCGCTCCCGCACCTGGGACAGGCGCATCCCGAGCCGCACGTCCTGGGCGAACACCTTTCCGAACGCGGCATCGTGCGGATCTGCCGCCCGGCCGCAGCCGCACAGCACGAGGGCCGCCGCCATCAGGATGGATCGAAGAGCGTAGATCATGATAGATCAAAGACGGCGGGGCGTCGCGCGGCAGGCGGTCCGCTGCCGCGCGGCCATCATCCACGATCACGGATGATCACTCCGGCCGCAACGGGTACGGCGGACAGAATGCCGATCGATCCCGGCGGAGACGCCGTGGACGGACAATCCGCGGACGTCGCGCGGGAACGTCCTCTGCCGATGCGTCGCGCGCGGACGACCGATCAGAACGCGCGTGGCGGGAGATGATGGACAGCCTTCCACACGGGACGCGGCGAGAAAGGGCGGAGACGGGCGCGGCGATCGTCATCCTCCGCCGCACCTTTTTATACCCGTCGCTTGCCGGGGCAGGGGAGGCGGCGTATCGTGGCGGCCACAGAAGAGCGGACACCTTTTCCAAGACTCCCATGACGCTTCGACTTTCCTGCGCGGCCCTGGCCGCGGGCGCGCTGGCGGCCTGCGCGCCCGCCGTGCAGCCCGGGGCCACGACCACCGGCACCGCGACCCTTCCTGCCGGCGCGCCCTCCACCGGCGCGCCGTCGGGCACCACGGTGGCCATGCGCGACTCCATCGACGCCAAGCTGGCGCAGTACACCTCGGTGCGGCTCACCACCGACCTGCCGCTGAGCGCCCGCCAGCGGCAGATGGTTCCGCTGCTGATTCAGGCCGCGCGGGAGATGGATGGCGTCTTCCGCATGCAGACGTACGGCAACCTGGATTCGCTGCTGGCCTCCATCCCCGATCCGCGGCTGCGGCGCTACGCCGAAATCAACTACGGCCCGTGGGACCGCATCGCCAACAACGCGCCCTTCGTCCCGGGCTTCGGCGCCAAGCCGGAGGGGAGCAACCTGTATCCCGCCGGGATGACCAAGACGGAGTTCGACGCGCAGGTGGCGGCGGGCGGCGCGCGCGCGGACTCGCTCAAGAGCCTGTACACGCTGGTGCGCCGCGGGCCGGGCGGGCGGCTGACGGCGGTGCCGTACCACGTGGCGTTCGCGCCGCAGATGCAGCGCGCCGCGGGCTATCTGCGCCAGGCCGCCGCGCTGGCGGACGACGCCGGCCTGCGCCGCTACCTGGAACTGCGCGCCGACGCCCTGCTGACGGACAACTACCAGCCCAGCGACCTGGCCTGGCTGGACATGAAGACCAATCCGCTGGACATCGTCATCGGCCCCATCGAGACGTACGAGGACGCGCTGTACGGCTACAAGGCGGCGTACGAGGCGTACGTTCTGGTCAAGGACCAGGAGTGGAGCCAGCGCCTGTCGCGCTACGCCGCGCTCCTTCCCTCGCTGCAGCGCGCGCTCCCCGTGGCGGAGCAGTTCAAGCGCGAGACGCCGGGCACGGACAGCGACCTGAACGCGTACGACGTGGTGTACTACGCGGGCGAGGCCAACGCCGGCTCCAAGACCATCGCCATCAACCTGCCCAACGACGAAGAGGTGCAGCTGGCCAAGGGTACGCGCCGGTTGCAGCTTCGCAACGCGGTGCAGGCCAAGTTCGACCGCATCCTCGTACCCATCGCCGGGATCCTGATCGCGCCGGACCAGCGGCGGCACGTGACGTTCGACGCGTTCTTCGGCAACACCATGTTCCACGAGGTGGCGCACGGGCTGGGGATCAAGAACACCATCAACAACCGCGGCACGGTGCGCGAGGCGCTGCGCGACCAGGCCAGCGCGCTGGAAGAAGGCAAGGCGGACGTGCTGGGGCTGTGGATGGAAACGCGGCTGCTGGACACGGGCGAGATGCGGGGCGACGTATCGGACAACTACGTGACGTTCCTGGCCAGCATCTTCCGCTCGGTGCGCTTCGGCGCCAGCAGCGCGCACGGCCGGGCCAACATCGCGCGCTTCAACTACTTCAAGGAGCGCGGCGCCTTTTCTCGCGACGCGGCCAGCGGCACGTACCGCGTGGATGCGGCGCGCATGCGGCAGGCGGTGGACGCGCTTTCCGAGCAGATCCTGCGCTACCAGGGCGAGGGCGACTACGCCGGCGTGCAGGCGTTCATGGAGCGCTACGGCCGCATCGACGCCGAACTCCAGGGCGATCTGAACCGCGTAGGCAACGCCGGGATTCCGGTGGACGTCGTCTTCGAGCAGGGCGCCAGCGTGCTGGGATTCTGATCGGCGAATCGCGATCGGGATCGGGTCGGATCCGATGGATGATCGCCTGAGTTGATCGGATGGGTGGATGATGAGCAGGGGCGGGGCGCGATGGCGCTCCGCCCCTGTCGTGTTGTGGATGGTGCTGGGGCGACTGAAGTCGCGGCAACAACGGCGCAAAGTCCGCCTGCGCGGACTGTGAGTTCGAGCTTTGTGCGTATTCACCCACATCGGCGCGGTCGCCGCTCCAGGAGCGAATGAATTCGCGGCTGGAAAAGCACGAAGTCCACCTTCGTGGACTGTGGCGGCGGGTTCCGCGCGTCGGGCCCACGCCGATGCGCGCGTGAGCCGGGAGTGCGGCGTTCAGGCGCGAGTGCGCCGATGGGCGTGAGTGCGTGGAGTCAAGAATTGCCGCCGATCACGGCGTTACGCCGGATGGTCCGCCGGCACCAGTCGATCAGGCTTCGATGTGGCCTGAAATGCAGGTGATCGTCGGGCCGCCGACCCAGATGGTGCCGTCCGCGTCCCGCTCGATGCGCGGCCGGCCGGTGCGGCCCAGGCGCGTGCCCTGGCTGGCGGTGTACGGCGGCGCGGCGCGTCCCGTCTCCACCAGCCACTGCGCGACGGACGCGTTCAGGCTGCCGGTGACGGGGTCCTCGCGCATGGCGCCCTGGTCGTCGCTGAACACGGCGCGCACCTCGTACGCGCACTCCGCGCCCGGCGGGTACAGCCCCACGATGCCGATGTCGAGGCTGCCTTCGCCCGCGTATCCGGAAAAGTCCGGCTCCAGCGCGAGAAGGGCGTCGGCATCCTTCAGCAGCACGCCCACCCATCCCGGCCCGTTGTCCACCCACCGCGCCTCGATGATCTCGCCGCGGCTGATCCCCAGCACCCCGGCCACCAGCGCCACGAACGATTCCTCGACCGGGCCGGAGCGCAGCAGCGGCGGCGCGGCGAACGCCAGCCCGTGCTCGCCGCGCCGGATGGGCACCAGCCCCGCGCCGCACTCCTGCACGATGCGCCCGGGATTGTGCGGCGTGCCTCCGGCCGTGAGCCACGCGTGGCAGCTTCCGAGCGTGGGATGCCCCGCGAACGGCAGCTCGCGCACGAGCGAAAAGATGCGCACGCGGTAGTCGGCTTCCGGCGTGGTGGGCGGAAGCAGAAACGTGGTTTCCGACAGGTTCGTCCAACTGGAGATCCGCGCCATTTCCTCTGTGGAAAGCCCCTCGCCATCCAGCACCACCGCAAGCGGGTTCCCCAGAAACGGCGTCGGCGAAAACACGTCCACCTGCTGGTATCGGCGAATCATCTCTCAGCCCTCGGTGGTCGGAAGTTGGATGTCGATGGAGGAGGAGGCAGTCGGATCACGCTACCGCATGCACTGGCTCCTGATTGCCGTGCAGGCGGCATCACTCGTTTCCTGTCAGCGCCGATCCCAAGTCCCGCACCGTGAGGTCGACCCAGCGGAGCATCCGATCCACCTCCGTGGCCGGGTTCTGCAACTGGCTCAACCACAGCTTGAGCTTCGCGATCCGCACCAGCCCTTCCGCAATCAGCACACGGACAAATGCGCGGTCCTTGTCGCGGAACGCCACCAGCTTGCTCGCGGCAAGGTCGTGCGCCTCAATGCACCGGCCCTCCATCTGATTGGTTCCCGCGTTCCGCAGGGAGACGGTGCGCGCCTCCCATCCTCTGGGCAGGCAGGCCGCGTCGATGGTAAGCCCGTGCACGTAAAAGCCATGCGTGCGATGGAAGTGCGAATCTTCTCCGAGCGCGGCATCGATGCGATCCGCGGCTTCCGGATCGCCCGAGCCCGGCGCGATGTCGGCTTCAAGCGACTGGCGCAGATCGGCGGGTGCGTCCGGGTACTGTCCAAGGATCGATTGCGATCCAAAGACGATGACCACCTCCTCGCGCGTGACGTCGCACGCGGCGCGGATGGCGTGCTCCAGTTCGCTTCGCGTCATCCGGTGGCCGCCTTTCTCATCAGGTCACGCTCGCGGTCTGTAAGTACGGGGATGAACGGGTTGCTCTGCCGCAGGCGAACGGCGCGCTCCCCCGGGCTCAGCAGCAGGTGCTGAATGCGCGGGATGGACGAGCTTTCCAGCACGTGCAGCCAATCGTCCAGTTCCGCGGCCTCCCGCGGAGACGCCACGTGCAGGCGGTGGACGAGCCAGTTGCGCGCGCGCTTTGGCAGCGACGGGTCGCGGTTCAGCTGGTCAGCGATCCACGCCGCCGAGAGCGCCGCCTGGTGATCACGATCGGCGTGGGTCGCGCGCTTCGGCCCGGCGGTCTGGTGCGCGTCCGCCGATCCATCAATAAAAGTCAGGGGATGAGGACCGAAGACCGGCGTTGCGCCTTGCATCACCGCATGCTCCGCAGGGCTGGCAGTCGCGAGGTCTGCCTCAGTCGTCGCCCGCACCTCGATGGTGGTGTCGTAGCGCGATCCCAGTTCGCCGATCGCGCCCTGGATGGCGGAAGCAAGTTCAGGAAGATCGCGCGCGGCACCGAGCACCGACAGCCGCAGCGGCGCGCCCGGCTCGTCCGGCGCCTCGCTTTCCACGATCCATGCGGCGCGCGGCGTTGAGGACAGGCTGCCGAGCAAGGAACGCAGTTCACCGTGAAGTGCGTCCGTGCGCAGAGTTTCCGCCAGGAACAGCGTCCGCAGCGCGGGCGCGAGCGGGTGGCCGTGCCGGAACCCGAAGCTCTGCCGCGTTCCGGCGCCAACCGCTTCCACGATCCCGCTGCGCTGAAGCTTTGCGACCGCGGCGGACGTGCCGGGAAGCGAGAGGCCGGCGCGCTCCGCGATGGTGGTACGCGCCATCGGCGAATCCGCTCGGCAGAGTTCACGCAGCACGCGCACGTTGGCCTCCGTCCCCAGAATCTCGTTCAGCGGGGCGGTGAAGTGCGATTGCGGGATTCTAGGGTTGCGCATGGGAACCGGAGCAGGTGCTGAATTATACACTACAATATTAATTGTATCTTATTCTTGGATTCCGGCCAGTCCGGAGTTTACCCCTGAAAGCGCGCCGCGCGGGTTGCGGCGGATGGGTTGCGCGCGCACGTTGCGGAATGTCGCTCCTCAGATCATCCCGGCCGCGGGCGGATGCACGTTCGCGGGCGCGGGAACGACACCCATCCACCGGAAGAGGTGCACAGTGGCAGAGCCGACATCCATGTCCGACGCGGAACGCGCAAAGCTGGAGCAGCGGCGCGACCGTCTGATGAAGCTGATGAAGGAAGGCGGCGATGAGATGGAGGCCGACGACCGCGCCGACCTCACCCAGGAATGGAACCGCATCGACAGCCTGCTCAACCGCCGCTGACCACGCCCGGTCCCGTCTTCGCGGCAGATGAGGTGCCGGGACGCGGGCGGCGGAACAAAGGCGCGGAGCAGGTCGCGGCAGAAAAGGGCCGTACACGACATCCACGTGTGCGGCCCTTTTCTCGTGCTCCGGCGCCGCTTCCGGCTTCCTCGAAGCCGCGGAAGCAGCGGCGCGGGCGCGCGTTGGACGGCGTTGCCCGGTCCACTTTCCATCCCTTGCTCCGGGAAACATGTGTTGGCTTAATCTTCGGATTTTGTTCGGTTAGGTTCTGATCAGCCGGGCACGCCCGTGTCGCGGCGGCGGGGCACTTCATCCGGAGAAAAGACCATGGCCGACGTGTATGGAACCCTGTTCGACGACGGCGGGGCCGTGTTCAACGTCCTGCACACGGACTTTGGCGCGGACAGCACCGGGGCGACGGATTCCACGCTCGCGCTGCAGGCCGCGATCGACGCGGCGAGCGCCGTCACGGCCACCAATCCGCGGGGCGGCGGCACCGTGCTCGTCCCCGCCGGGACCTACCTGGTGGGCAACCCGTCGGGCGACGGCGTGACGTACGAGTCCATCCGCATACGGTCGCGGGTGCGCTTTCATCTGGCGTCCGGGGCCACGCTGCTGGCGGCTCCCATTCCGTTTGCCCCCACGGACCGTGACCGCGCCGTCATCGAAACGCGCCAGGGCGACGACGACGTGGTGATCGACGGCGGCGGGACGGTGGACGGCCAGCGCGTGCTGAACCCCGACGGCCGGTTCATCGGCATCCGGATCTGGAGCTCGCGCCGGGCGCGGGTGGCCGGGCTGCACGTGCGCAACATGGCCGCCAACCCCGGCACGCCCAGCAACCCCGCCGGAAACGGCGGCGACGGCGTGCAGATCGGGCTGGAAGGCCGCCTCTCCGGCCAGTACGAGGCGGAAGACGTGATGATCGAGGGCGTGACGGTGGATGGCGTGGACCGCAGCGCCTTTGCCGTCATCTACGGAAAGAACGTCAGCTTCATCGGGTGCGTGGCGCGCAACACCGGCAACGGTACGCACAACAACCCCGGCTCCGGTCTGGACGTCGAGCCCGACGCCGGACCGTGGGTGGCGCGGGACATCCGGGTGATCGGGTGCCACTTCGAGAACAACAACCTGGGCGTCACCCTTTCCGCCAAGGCGCAGCACGTGACGGTGCAGGGATGCACCTTTCGCGGGCACCGCTGGGCCGCGGTGGCCACCAACGGCCGGGGCGTGCTGGTGCAGGGCAACACCATCTTTCTGGAGCGCAACCAGGGCATTCACGTTCACGGCGGGCTCAGCGGCGGCGCGCTGGTGCAGGCCAGCGCGCGCGTCATCGGCAACTCGGTCATCGGCTCGCTGAATGAAAACGAGCGCAACGGCATTCTGATCGACAACTCCACCGACGTGGAGGTGATCGGCAACGAGTTCCGCACCATCCACGGCGCCGCCGTCAACCTTCAGCAGACGCCGGCCGGGGGCGCGGTGGGGAACCTGGAGCGTGTGGTGATCCTGGCCAACAGCATGGTGGACTGCGTGGATCCGTCGCGCACCACCGGGGTCATCCGCCTTCAGTCGGATCCGGCGAACGGGCACCTGCTGCGTGACGTGACCATCGCGCTCAACACCATCTACGACTCGCGCACCGCACCGGCCAACGCGGACCTGGCCATCAGCGTCACCACGGCGACCACGGACGCCGAGCGGGCGACGATCCGTGTCTTTGAGAACATTGTCCGCGGCGTGGCCGCGCTGGGCGCCCCGCGCACCCAGTTCGTAGTGCCCGCCACCATCCCCGCCCAGACCATTCCCGCCAACGGGGTGCAGGATGTGGTGGTGACCGTTCCCGATCTGGGCCTGACGGACCAGGTGAGCCTGAACCCGGTGGGCGGCAGCGGCTTTGGCAACCGCATCGTCGCCACGGTGTTTCCCCTGGCGGCGGACCAGCTGCGCCTGCGGCTGCTGAACACCGACCCCATCAACGCCGTCAGCGTTCCCGCGCGAGACGTGCGGGTGCTCGTCACCAAGAGCTGATACGCGCCCTGAAAAGTGCGTGCATGTTTCTTCTGGCTTCCCTGAAGCAAGCATGCACGGATTGTCTCCGGTGCGATGAGACGCGTGGGCGGATGGATGAAAAACGGCACCCGGCAGAACTCGCCGGGTGCCGTTTTGTTTCGTCCGATCGCGCTCGCCTACCGCGCGGCGGCCGGGGCGGCGGGGCGGGGAGCATCGAGGGCCGGCGGCTGGTCGGCCTTCAGCCAGCGCTCCAGGAACGCGAAGTTGTTGCGGCTGATGAGCAGCGAGCTGGGCCAGTCGTACGCCGCGCCGTGGCGGCCCGGCGGATACAGCCGGAAGTCCACATCCTTGCCCAGCGACGTGAGCCGCGTCAGCAGCTGCATGGTGTGCTGCGGGTGCACGTTGTCATCCAGCAGCGAGTGCACCAGCAGCAGGTGCCCGCGCAGCCGGTCGGCGTGCTCCACCGCCGAGCTGGCCCGGTACCCCGTCAGGTTGTCGGCCAGCAGACCCATGTACCGCTCGGTATAGATGGAGTCGTACAGGCGCCAGTCCGTTACCGCGGAGTTGGCGATCCCCACGGGGAACAGCTCCGGATACAGCTCCATGGCCATCAACGTTGCGTATCCGCCGTAGCTGGTGCCCATGATGGCCACGCGGCCGGCGTCCACGTACGGCAGCGAGGCCAGGTGGCGCGCCGTCTCGGCAAAATCCTGCGCCTCGTACCTGCCCAGGTCGCCGTACACCACCTTCATGAACGCGCTGCCGTAGTTGTTGCTGGCGCGGTTGTTCACGCCCACCACGATGTAGCCCTGCTGCGCCAGCCACTGCGTCCACCCGCTGGCCTGGAACTCGTTGTACACCTGCTGCGAGCCCGGCCCGCCGTAGATGGCGAACACCACCGGGTACTTCTTCGCCGGATCAAACGGCACCGGGCGCACCATCGATCCATCCAGCCGCACGCCGTCGGACGTGGTGAACGAAAAGATCTCCGGCGTGGAGTACTCGTGCGCCGCCAGCCACTGCGCCACCTGCGCGTTTGCCTCCATCGTCCGCACCTTGCCGCGGGCCGTGCTCCACAGCTCCACCTGCCGCGGCTGGCGCAGGTTGCTGTAACGGTCGATGAAGTACGCCGCGTCCGGCGACATGTCGATGGCGTGCCGTCCGGCTTCCTGCGTGATGCGCCGCGAGCCGCCGCCGTTGAAGCGCACCGCGTACAGCTGCCGCTCTACCGGCGAGGCCTGCGTGCCGGTGTAGTAGATGGTCTGCGTACGCGGGTCGATCCCCTCGATGCGCGTGACGCTCCACGGGCCGCGCGTCACCTGGTTGATGAGGCGGCCGGAGTAGTCGTAGCGATAGACGTGCTGAAACCCGTCGCGGTCGGAGATCCAGAAGAACTCCCGCGAGCCGGCGGGAAAGGTGATCATGTTCTCGACGCCGGCGTAGAAGTCGAACACGTCGATCCACGTGCGCGACGACTCGGTGAACACCTGCCGGCGCCCGCCCGTGTTCACGTCGAAAAAGAACAGCTTCATGGTGTTCTGCGCGCGGTTCAGCGTCATGACCGCGAGCGTGTCGGGGCTGCTGGTCCAGTAGATCCGGGGGATGTAGAAGTCGCCCGTTTCTCCCGTTTCCAGCCACACGCGTCCGCCACCGTCCGGCTGCACCACGCCGATGCGCACCCTGGCGTTGGGATCGCCCACGCGCGGATAGGCGATGCTGTCGTATTCCGAGTGCCAGCCGGACAGGTCGCTGAGCTGGGTGATGGGCTCGGCGCTTTCGTCCATCTGCCAGAAGGCGATATGGCGGGAGTCGGGCGACCACTTCCACGCCTGCGCCAGTCCGAACTCCTCCTCGTACACCCAGTCGAAGCGGCCGTTGTACACGCGGCCGGCGGCGTCGCGGGTCAGGCGGCGTTCGGCGCCGGTGGACAGTTCGGTGACGTACAGGTCGCCGCCGCGCTCAAACCCCAGCAGGGTGCCGCTGGGCGAAAGCTCCGCCGTGCCCGCGTCGCGCGTGGCCTGCTTGAGCGAGCGGTCCGCCAGGGAGTAGATGTAGTAGTCCGCGATCCCGGAGCGGCGGAAGATGGGGCGGTAGTTGGCCTGAAAGACCAGATTGCGCGAGTCGCGCGCCCACTGGAAGCTTTCGTACTCGAAAGGTTCGGTGCCGCCGGGAAAGGTGAGGCCCTCGGCGGAAAACAGGAGCGTGTCGCGGCCGGTGGCCGGGTCGTATCCGCGAATGACGTCCTTGCCGTCCGCGCCGCGGTCCAGGAACGAGAAGCGGCGCCCGCCCTCGATCCAGTTTACGCTGCGCGGTCCCGAGCGCCCGGACATGGCGGCGCCGGACTGCAGTGCCTGCTCCAGGGTGGCGAAGCGCTCCTTGCGCTGCGCCTGCAACGCCGCGGGAAGCGCGAGCAGGGCGGCCGCCAGGAGCCATCTACGATGTGTGATCATGGGCAGAAGAGCCGGGTGATGGGGGACGCGCGCCGGTGTGCGCGGCGGACGCGGACACCTGAAACAGCCGCCAGCAAACCTAGACGCGGCGCGGCGGAGGAGCAATCGGAGTTGCTGGATGTTGATGGCCAACAGGGCGGATCGGGATCGAGGCAGAATCTGAAGCGTGAGCCGGCTCGGAGGCCCCTCGCCCGGCCCCTCCCCGTGCAAACAGACGCACGGAGAGGGGAGAACTGCGGACTCGTGCGCTTCGCATGGTGTGGCTCGGCCGCGGGCACCCCTCTCCCCCCGGCCCCCTCTCCCGCAAGCGGGAGAGGGGGAGACCTCAGCGCGGGCACAACCTGCGGAAAGGACCGCCGTTCTTCTGCGTAGTTGAAGCCCCGACTCGTGGACGCGACAGCGGCCACGAGTCGGGGCTTACCGCTGTTTGAGCGGCGGATTCATTCGCTCAGGTGACTATGGGCCGCACGGTTCTTCGGGTCCGCGGACGGTCGCTCATTGCGCCGCACGGTTCTCTCGGTTCCGCGCGATGGCGGCTCATTGCGCCGCGATCCATCAGGTCCGCTCAGACCTTTACGCCACCGCGGGGGGCGTCAGTTCATAGATGCCGATGGAGCGTGGGGCATCATCCTCGCCCACGTTCCACTTGGAAAGCGCGATCCCCCATCCATCCTCCTGCAGCGTCTCCAGCAGCTTGAGGCCCGGCGCGCGGAACGGGTCGGAGAGCAGAACCCGTCCGCCGGGCGCCAGATTTCCCTCAAAGATGCTGCGCAGCGCACCGTGCAGCGTCTCGCCGTACAGCACGTCCGATCCCAGGATGTAATCGTACGTTTCCGCGTCGATCCACGCGGTCCAGTCCGCCAGGCGGTGCTCGATGTCCCCCACACCGTTCCGCTCGCCGTTGCGCCGGCAGATGGACATCGCCATTTCCTGCCCGTCCGTCTGCACCACACGTGCGCCCAGCGACGCGGCCACGATCCCCGGAAGTCCCGTTCCCGCCCCCAGTTCCAGCACGCGCGCGCCCCGCATCTGCTCCGCGCGGCTCGCCACCTCGTGTGCCAGCGCGATGGACGACGGCCAGAGCGCCACTCCGTACGGCAGCGTGCCGCGCAGTTCCTTGAAGAAGAACAGCTCGTCCTCGTGCGTCAGCATGGCGCCGGTGTGCGCGATGGCCCACTCGCGCCCGGCCAGCCGCAGCCGGTACTCCTGAAGCGTGAAGTCCCCCGCCGTGGTGCGCAGGACCTGCGGCTCAAACGTGGTGTTCATTCGTGGATATTTTTTCGGGGCGCAGTCTGCAAACGGCGTCTCACGCGGAGGCCGCGGGGGTCGCGGAGGTCGCGGAGGTCGCGGGGAGCGGCTTCATGCTCTCACCTCTGATCGCCGCATCTTTTCCGAAGATGAAGCCCTGCGCAGTTTCCTTTCCATCCGCGCAGCAGGTCGGAGTGCTGAATCAGATGTGTCGTGATCCGGTTGATGACGGAAGCCGGCCCACGCGAGGCGCGGGCCGGCGATGCATCTCGTGCGAACCGTCAGGGGTGGGCGAAAGGCGGTCGGCGTACACTCCCGCTGGTCAAAGCGGCGGTGCATCAAACGGCGAACGGTTGCGGGGGTGGTGCTCCGGCGCTCCACCGTGCGGACGCCACCCAGCAGTCGCACGGGAGGGCCGGCAAACAACCGCTGGTAGCGGTCGTGCGGCTCAAGTGGGACCACTGCCGCGCTCGGCTGGCCATCCTCGTGCTCAGAACCCGGCGGGCGACACCAGCCGTTGGGGGGGGTACGGGGCAAAGGTCCGGGAAACGGTGCGCAGCCGCGAAGGCAGGCGGACCCACTGCTCCTGGGTCAGAATTCCGCGCGTGATCTCCAGCCCTGAACGTCTGAGGCCGGTTGCCCGCCGGACGAGGTCCTGGAACAGTGGCTGTCTGAGCCCGGCGCCGCCCGGCCCAGTCGCCGCGACCTGAGCGGCGAGCGCGTCGAGGACCGGCCCCAGGCGTTCACCGATGGAATCCGCGGCACTCTGCAACGCCATCGCCTGCTGGGGACTGAGCCGCAGTTCGTCCGGCAGATTCCTTTTGAGCACCTCTCCGGGGATGTTGGGAAGCTGCTGCTCGATGTTCAGCCGGAGGTTCGCGGTCTCCAGCGCCGGATCCCGGCGCGCCGCCGCGATGGTCGCCTCACGGAACGATGCCAGAACCCGGTCGCTGCCCAGAACCACCCGGACCTGAAGGCTCACGGCCAGCGGCGCGCGGTTGAGCATGCTGGCGCCCGCTGGTTGGCCAAACCGCGAATTTACGTCGTAGCGGAAGGTGCGGCTCACGGGGTCGAATTCCCGCACCTGCAGGAGAACGTTGTCTGCGGCAAGCGGCTGCCCCCAACCGCGCAGCCCCGCCGATCCGTTGAGCAGGCGGTCCAGCCCCGCGGTGACGTTCCGGGCCGAAAGCCACAACGTCGTGCGCTTGTGCGATGACCCGTCTATCGTTCGGCCGAACTGCAGGCGCGCGTTCAGATCCAGGCTGGTGGACCAGGCCGTCCTGCAGCTGTTGTGGCCGGCAATCCGGCCGATCTGCCCCCGAAGACAGTCACGGACCCCGGCAGGAGCGCTGCCCAGCAGCGTCTCCATCCCTTCCGCTTCGCGTGATCGTTCCGTCGCCTGGCCGGGGTCAAACACGAAAGCTCTGTCGTTGTTCAGCCCATCCCCGTTTACATCTCCGCGTACCATGGGCGTAAACGGCCGGCCTGATGAAGCCCGGCCGATCAGCCCCACGCTCAGCCAGCCGGACATTCTCCACTCCGCAAACCCATTCAGCGCGTGGCGCGACGCGTAGGGGGCGGGCGCCCACTCTGCCTGAAATGGATCCGATGCCGTGCTCGAGTTTCCACGCCCCGGAACATCGAGCGGGCTGATGCTTTCCCGGGCAGCGGTCCAGGTGTACCCGGCCTCGGCGCGCCACGGCCCCATAAAGCCCAGCGGGCCAAAGAACCGGGAGGCCGTGGCGGTCATCTGCGCGGTTCGGGACCGCCCGCCGGCGCTGATCTCGCGCACCGTCCCGAACTCCGGGAAGCGGCGCGACGCGACAATGGACGCCACTCCGGTCGCCGGATCAACCGCTTCAACCGGAACGAACACCCTCCGCCCCTCCTCGGCGCCGTTGGTGAAGTATGCCTCGGATCGGAGATTACGGTCCACCGCGACCGGCTGCCGGAAGCCGCGGACCCAGCTTCCCGACGCGCTCCAGATCACGCCGTTCTGAAGCAGACCCTGCCCGTGGAGCGATGCGCGCCAAGCCCTCGGGAAGACGAACCCGCGACTGAACGTGGTTGCATGGGGCACAGCGCCGGCCAAGACCGACGAACCATCCGCGCAGCTGGAGGGCACCGAACCCGGGTTTGCGCGGTACGCATCCCACGCGGGGCTCGGTGCCGCTGGTCCCGCGCAGACGAGCTCGGCCGTGCCGGGTCTTCCCGTCTGCGTGAGCGCGGACCCGAGTGCCGCGAAGGGAAGCTCGCCGGAGAAGGCACCGATCCCGCCCTGGATATTGGTGCTTCCCTGTTCACCGCGGTCCCACGGCATGCGGCGCTCGATGGAAAAGCCCAGGCGGGGGCTGAAGATCCAGGCAGAGGGGATCTCCCCGGCGCGCCGGCCGAAGCGTGCTTCGATCCCGGGGTCGGCCGCTTCGCTGGAGAACGTCGTACGCTCCAGCCGGAATCCGTAGTCCAGATCGAAGGGGCCTGGCCGCCAGTGGTCATCCGCGTAGAAAGCAGTCCGGACGGCCGACGTTCGCCGCGGATCGGTCTCCAGCGAACGGATGTATGACGCTGGCCGCCCGACCTCCAGGTCCGACAGGCTCGCGAACGTGAACGTGCCCCGTGAAGGGCCGGCTTCCACCCGGTCCTCCTGTCCCCCCACTTCGCCTCCCAGGCGCAGCCGGTGCTCGCGGTTGGAGGTGACCGCGACGAACTGGTCCGAAATCGTCCAGCGCCGCTGTCGCGTGTCCCGAGGGTCGAACCCTCCTCCAGCGAACCGGAGTGTCACGAGCGATGTCTGGCCTTGTCCGTCTTCGGACGCGACGTTCACCAGTCCAGTCGGGGCACGGTCGGTCTCTGCCCAGCGTCTGGCCGTGCTCGCCACATGCACGTTCAGTTCATGGGCAAGCGTGCCTGAGCCGGAACTGAGTTGCGCGAGGATTCCGAACTCGGATCCGCGCATGTTGATTCCCGTTCCGGCTGCCGCGGCGGGCGAATTGGCTCCGGGAAAGCTGGACTGCTGTCCGTTGAACCGGAGCATCAGCGAGTGGCGGACCGAAAGAACCGCGTCGAGCCGAAGAAGCGCGGACGCGTATCCGCTGGTGGAAGTTCCCCCCTCCTGCTCCGGGCGGATCGTGCGGGTAACCTGCAGAAAGCGCCGGGCGCTGTCTGCGTCTATGCCCAGAAGGGCCAGGCCGGCGGGGTCCAGGGTGCCAAGGGATGAGTTGGGCTCTGCGGTTCTGCGCGTGGAGGCGGCGCCGAACACGAAGAGGCGGTCGCGCACGAGCGCACCGCCGCCACCGGCATCCATCCCCACGTGCGACATGCGGAGTTGAGGCCCGCTGCCTCCCAGCGTAAACCGCGGATCGCGGCGGTCTCCCCGCACCGTCGCTCCCCAGCGGTTTCCGGCGCGCTGCGTCCTGACTTCTACCTGGCCGCCCGTAAAACGCCCGCGTGCAACATCGTAGGTGTTGGTCACCACGTCTGCCGAGCGGATCGCCTCGCGCGGGACCGCCGCGTTTCCGAGGTCCGCCCCATCCATCGTGAGCCGGGTCTGATCGGGCGATTGGCCCGCAATGCTGAAACCCGTTCCCCCCTCCGCCGGCACCCGGCTCATCCCCACCTGGCGGTCGGTCGCGTCACTGAGGGGGTCGGTGCCCAGCGGCTCCGTTCTGAGTGTCACCCCCAGCCTCGACTGGTCCACGGACCCGGGGGTCCACTGCGTTGCTCCCGCCACGGTGAGCCGCGCAACCACGACCCGTACAGGCTCCAGCCCCACTGTCCGAACCGCGAGGATGAAGTCCGCTGTCACTCCCTCGCTCCCAGCGCCGGGATCCGCGATGACGCGCGTTGCCGGTTCATGGCCGGGGGCATCCACGGAAATCAGAAAATGGCCGGACGGAACGGGCAGCTGGACGCGGTAGCCGCCCAGGGTGTCGGTTTCCGCCGCGACCGTCACGCCGCCGTCGTTCGTGACCTGAACGCGCGCCACCCGTGCCGGCGTTCCATCCGGGCCGGAGAGTCTGCCTGCCAGCCACACCCGCCGTTGCCCGAGGGCAGGCGTGGAAAGGAGCACGAGAGCACAGACCAGCACGGCGCCCGCCCAGAACCGCGACAAGCGCCCCGGCACGTTCATCCGTTCAGTTCGCGGAACGTGTACGCGGCGGATCCGGGACCACAGCCAGTTCCACCTGGGTCGTCCCCCTCCGAACGCGGAACAGGTAGCGCTGGCCGGGAACCGCTGCGCGGAAGAACGTCACCCGCTCGGACGTATCCACTCCGTCGATGGACAGGATCTCGTCACCCGCCACGATGCCGGCGCGGGCCGCGGGCGATTCCGGAACGACGCGGGTGACCACCGGGCGGCCGCCGCCCGGGATGGCCACGCCCATGCCGGTGTAAGCCGTTGGAGGCCGCGGGTTCGGGTTGGTCAGCGTGCCGGAACTGCTGTGCTGACCCTGCACCGCCGAAGCCGCCGGCGGGGTCTGCTGAGCGTGCGCGCATCCCGCCGCGAGCGGCAGCAGCGCCAGCGCGGCGGTGAACGTACCGAGTTTCATCCGGGTCTCACCTTCGTGGATGGGGAGTGGCTGTGGAGCGCGCCCGCGCAACGTAGGCGCGGAGGGTGTCGAGCGGCGCGGCGCCCGCAAGCCGGAACTGGTTGATCAGCAGGGTCGGGGTAGAGTGCACCTGCAGGGCGTTTCCCGCGGCCGTGTCGGACGTGAGCGCTTCCGGGACCGCGTTTTCTTTCATGCACGCGTCAAAGCCCGCGGCATCTTCCACGCCGGCCGCCTCGGCGAATCGCGCCCAGGTCCGGCTCCCGATCGAGTCCTGGCCGGCGTACAGCGCGTCATGCATGGCCCAGAAGCGGCCCTGTCTGGCGGCGCACTCGCTGGCGCCCACCGCCGCGACTGCATGAGGATGAATGGCCGCGAGCGGATGGTGACGGTAGACCACCGCGATTTCGTTGGGGAATTCGGCCCTGAGCGTGTCCAGGCGAAGGGCAAGAACGCGGCAGAACGGGCATTGGAAGTCGCTGAATTCGACGATCGTTACCTGGGGGGAGGAGGCGCCGATGCGATGGCCTTCCATGCCGAACTGTGCCCAGTCAGACACGGTGGAGGGAACGGTTGTTCCCTCCACGGACCTCGTGCCGGGAAAGAACTCGCGGCGGACGAGGATGCCGGTAACTACGATTGCGCAGAGTGCAAGGACAACACTGAGCAGATTCTGGAAAGTGTCCCTGTTGGCCATGGGTATGCAGCACCAGGTTTGAACCCCCTCAGCCGAGGGCGGGGCTGTCCCGGCCTCGGCTGAAGTGAGATCTTGTCAGAGGTGCGGGATGTCCTCTCCCCCGGTCGGAATGTTGCAGACCGTGGTGAGGGTGTATCCTCCCGCCCCGCACCTGCCGTTGTGGGACATGCTGGTGCCGCCGTTCGCCCAGCAGTCGCTCGCGTGTTCGGCGATGGCTGCGTGCATGTCCTCACAGCCGCCGAACGATGACGCGGCAGAGGCGGGTGCGGTGAGCGCGAATCCGCCGACCGCGACGACGGTGGCGGCCAGCAGGTTGAACCTGGCTTGCTTCTTCATCGGATATCGTGGGGAGTGAGGTAGGAAAGGCTGCGAGAGAGGTTGATGTACCTGCTCAGTCCTCGGAGGGCGTATGGGAAGCACTCCGGCATTACCGGTCGGAAGACTGTACTCGGACGAGTTCCCAACGTTATCAGCCGGAGAGCAGGCGTGTCAACGCGGCTTTCCGCCAAGGGGATCCGCACGGAATCTGCCATTCTCCGGGCCGTCTCCGACCTCTCCGAACCCCGCCGTCTCCCATCTCCGCCCTCCACACCTGATCCAACGCCCCGCGATGCCGATTCCCCGAACCGTTTCGCGCCACCTGACCGCCGTGCTGCTGCTCCTGGCGGCCGCCGCATGCGGCGTGGAAGCCGACCCCGCGCGGCGCCGCGACGATGCGGCGGAAACCTCCGCTACCCGTGCCGGATCCGATTCCGCGACCAAGCCCTCGTCGGAGAGCCTGGTCGTCGTCACGGCGTCGGGAACACGCACCTTTACGCTCGCGGAGCTCAGGCGCGCGCTGCCCACGGACACCGCCCTCGTGCGCCACGATCCCGCGTACGAGGGCCGTGCAAAGCGTTACGCGGGCGTTCCGCTGGACCGGCTGCTGGCGCTCGCGGGCGTGACGATGTCGGCGGATGAGGTGCTGTACTTCGTGGCGGCAGATGGCTATCGCGCAACCATGGCCCAGTCCGCCGCCGATCCGCGCATCAAGGGGATCATCGCCTTTGCCGACCTGGACGCGCCCGCCGGATCGGCGTGGCAGCCGGTGCGGCACGGGGCGCAGTCCATCTCTCCCGCGCCGTTCTACCTGGTGTGGGGCCAGACGGGCGCCGCCCCCGGCGATACCGCGGATGCGGCGCTCCGGCGGCCGTGGCCATACCAGTTGGCGCGCATCGAGGTGGTGGACCCGCGCAAGCGCTACGACCGCCTTTATCCGACAGGGGTGAGCCGGGATGATCCCGTGTACCGCGGATTTCAGGCGTTCGTCATCGAGAGCCACGGGGGCGACCAGTGCGTCGCGTGCCACGCTCTCAACCGGCAGGGCGGCAGCGTGGGCCCGGAGCTGAACGTGCCGCGCAACATCACCGAATACCGTGACGCGGCCACGCTGGCGGCGTTCATCCGCAACGCCCGCGCATTCCGCGCGGGGACGGCCATGCCGGTGTTCGAGGGCCGGCTCAGCGACCGCGAGATCGAAGACATCCTCGCCTATCTGCGCTGGATGCGCGGCCACAAGGTCCCGCTCGACAGCACCGGGGCAGCGCGGTAGGCCAGCGATCGGCGGGAGCGGAGTTGCATGCGGCCGAACCTGTCCAGAGCGACGGCGGCGAGTCATGCGCCTCAAACACGGAAAGCCCCGACACGGCGTCCACAGGCGCCGTTCGGGGCTTCAACCACGTTGGGGGTTCCGCGCGGGGCTGGGGTGTGCTCCCTCTCCTACATCCGTTCGTGGGAGAGGGTCGTCGTGCGCAGCACGCGGGGTGAGGGCGACGCGCTGTCCAGGCACGCCGTCATCCCGAATCTGGCGGCTGGCTCCATCCATCAAAAGAAAGAACGGGCGGTGGGGAATGATCCCCACCGCCCGTTCCGGTTGCCGTCCTGCGTGCGTCAGTCGCCCTCGACCGGGCAGTAGTCCTCGCCGCAGGTCAGGAGGTTGGTGACGTACTTGTAGCCTATGAACGTCTGGCCGTTCGACGTCACATGCACCCGCAGCGTGAAGCTGCCATCCCCCGGCACCACGCTGAGGGTCTGCGTGGCGCCGGTGCCCAGCGCGTCCGTGCCGCTGGGGTGATAGGGAGATCCGTCCCAGATCACGTACCACTGGTAGGTGTACGTGCCGGTTCCGCCCGTGGCACCTGCCGTGTACGTGTACGGGTTCTCCGTGGTGATCACGGTTTCCCCGTCAGGAGCCACCTCCAGGACCGGGTACAGCGGGCTGCGCACCCCCACGTACTTCACGGACCACGGAGACGTTCGCCCGGACCGCGATGCCCTCACCCGAAGGTAGAACGAGGAGTGGTTGCCCGCGCTGTAGGTGATGCTCTTGGAAGCCGTCGTGCCTGCCGCGGTCCAGTTTACGTTGTCGGTGCTGGTCTGCCATTCGTACGCCACCGCAGGGCTTTCCACATCGCCGCCGGCGCCCACCGCGGACCACGTGTAGGTGCCGGTAAGCTTGACGGAGTCCGGTCCCGAGATCGCGCTGATCACGACGGGCGCCACGACCTTCAGGTGAAAGTGAAACAGGACCTGGCGGGACATGTAGCTGACGCCGCCGACGCTCTGAATGGTGGTGCAGGGCGAACTCCAGCAGAGACCGGGATAGTCTGACCCGCCGCCGGAAGGCCGGTGGGTAAAGGTGATCTTTTCCAGTTGATCGACGGTGTAGATCGTGTCGTGCACGGTTTCGGTGCCGGTCACGAACACGCCCTTCACAAGTCGCTGGTTGTTGTCGAAGTCGCTCCCGCTGACCCAGGTGCCCGATTCGGCGGTGATGGGTGCATGCACGTAGTCCCATTGGATCTGGGTCGTGTTGTCGGAGTCCAGGCGGTAGACGACCCCGATCAGGCCCGAGTAGCCCGTGGCGTTGCTCGGCAGGTCTCCCGCCGCCACGAGCTGCGAAATCGCGGCGCCGGACGGCGCCCACGTAGTGCCGGTCCTGCGGAACTGGCGCCGCACCGATCGCACCCCGTCCGTATAGAGGACGGTGGCCGAGTTCGCCGTTCTGCCCGCGGAAAGCACTCCCGCATTGCGCAGTTCCAGGAAGAGCGGATCGGCGGTAGCCACCTCCAGAATGGCGGCAGCGTCGGCGTCCGACACCGCTTCGGGTCGCGCGGCGTCGGGCTCCGTCGCGGGCGACGGCTGGGTGACGTCGCTGCACGCGGCCAGCAGCAGGGCGAACAGGGCAACAGCTTGTTTCTTCACGAGCTCTCCTTGGGAGTGTGTCCGGACCGCCGGAGAGTGGGATTCCCGGCGGTAAAGCGTGGGGCAAGTAGATCCGTTTCCCGCGTTGCAGCGGATGGACAAGCAATGCTCCTGCATCCTCTGCCGTTGTGTCTCAGGCGGAGCGATGGATCGACGCTGAAGGAGACGCAATCCTCTTCCGCCCGAATCATCTCCACCGCTGCCTGGCGCCGCGGAATCCATTTTCAGACACGCTGGTGCAGGCAGGGTGATGGGTGCCTGAGCCTGCCGCGCGGCGCCGCGCCGGCGTTCATCGCCGGACCGGCCGGGTGTCGACACGTGCATCCGCGCCGCCACGAGAAGCGCGCGGACATTACGGGCGGCGGGGAATGATCCGCCGCCCGTAGTGCACAGCCGCGTGCGTCAGTCGCCTTCGACCGGGCAGTAGTCTTCGCCGCAGGTCATGAGGTTGGTGACGTACTTGTAGCCGACGATGGTCTGCCCGTTGGACGTCACATGCACGCGCAACGTGAAGTTGCCGTCACCCGGCACCACGCTGATGGTCTGCGTAGAACCGGTGCCCAGCATGTTCTCGCCGCTGGGGTGATAGGGAGATCCGTCCCACACCACGTACCACTGGTAGCTGTACGTGCCACTGCCTCCCGAAATACCGGCATCGTACGTGTACGGAATCTGCTGGGTGATCACTGTCTCGCCCTGCGGATCCACCTGAAGCGGCGCGTACATCGGATTCGCGACGGCCACCGCCTTGACCACCCAGGCCGACGTGCGTCCGGACTTGGACGCACGCACGCGCCACGAGAACGACGTCGTGGTGGAGCTGGTGAAGGTGAGCGACTTGGAGCTGCCGCCGCCCATTCCCGTCCAGCTCGCGCCGCCGTCGTAGCTGATCTGCCACTCGTACGTGTAGCCGCTGTCTTCCGAGTTGCCGCCCGAAGCGGAGGTCGTCCAGGTGTACGTGCCCGTCCAGGGGATGTTGGCCGTTCCCGAGATCGGGGCGGCGACGATGGGCGGAATCACCTTGAGGTGATAGGAGAGAAAGACCTGCGCCGAATTCTGGAGCGTGCCGTTGACCCAGACCTGCGTGGAACAGGGCGACCCGCTGCAGCTGCCGTTGAAGGTGGCGCCCCCGCTGTTGTGGTAGAATGTGAAGTTGTTCATGCGGTCGACGGCGAAGATGGTGTCGTTCGCCGTCTGCGTGCCGGCGCTGAACGAGGCCGCCGACCAGGACTGCAGGGCATCGGGCGCGGTGCCCGTGACGAAGTTGCCCGACGAGCCGGATGCCGCGGCGTAGAAGTTCTGCGACAGGCCGGTCCCGACCGCGGAGCCGATCGGCGCGGTGTACGCGCTCGCGCTCATCATGCCATCGGCCTTGTCGGTCTTCTGCAGGCCGGTGACGGCAACCTGGCGCCATTCGCCGGCATTCTTGCGGAACTCGCGCCGCACCGACTGCGTGCCGTTGGTGAACAGCACGTAGGCAAAGTCCCGCGTCCTGCCTTCGGAAAGCACGCCGACGGTGTTCATGGTGCCCGAGGTGAACAGCCGGTCGGTGAGCGCCAGGTTCAGAATGGCGGTCTCGTCGGCGTCCAGAGACGATTCGGGGCGCGATTCCGCGCGTTCGACCGCGGGCGCGGGCTGCGTGACGTCGCTGCACGCGGCCAGCAGCAGGGCGAACAGGGCAACAGCTTGTTTCTTCACGAGCTCTCCTGGGGAGTGTGTCCGGACCGCCGAAGGGTGGGATTTCGGCGGTGAAGCGTGGGTGGGTAGATACGCTTCGCGACTTAATTGTGCGTTGCAGAAGATGGAAAAGCAAGACTTCTGCACCATCTGCTTTTATGTCTCAGGCAGAGCGATTGGTTTGCGCTGAAAGGAAGTGCAATCCTCTTCCGGTCGAATCAACTCTGCCACAGGCTTGTATCCAAGAAATACATTTACAGACATTTTGATGCAATCAGGGTGATGGGTGCCTGAGCCTGCCGGCGCGGCGCCGCGCCGGCGTTCATCGCCGGATCAGCCGGGTGATAGACACGTGCATCCGCGCCGCCACGAGAAGCGCGGACACAGAACGGGCGGCGGGGAGTGATCCCCGCCGCCCGTTCGTGCACCGCCCCGCGTGGACTAGCCTTCGATTTCGCAGTAGTCCTGGCCGCACGTCAGCAGGTTGGTGACGTACTTGTAGCCGTCGATCGTCTGCCCGTTGGAGGTCACCACCACCCGCAGCGTGAAGTTGCCGTCGCCCGGCACCACGCTGATGGACTGCGTGGCGCCCGTGCCCAGCGCCAGCTCACCGCTGGCGTGATAGGGCGAGCCGTCCCAGGTCACGTACCACTGGTAGGTGTAGGTGCCGCTGCCGCCGAAAACGCCCGCGGTGTACGTGTGAACGAACTCGTCGTTGATCACCGTGTCGCCGTCAGGGTTCACCTGAAGGGGCGCGTACAGCGGGTTGGCGACGGTGACGGACTTGGTGGACCATCCCGACGTGCGCCCGGACTTGGAGGCGCGCACCCTCAGCGTGAACGGCGTGGTGGACGAGCTGGTGAAGTTGAGCGTGCGCGATGCGCCGCTCCCCGACAGGGCCGACCAGTTCACGCCGCCGTCGTAGCTGATCTGCCACTCGTACGAGAAGTTGCTGTCGTCCGCGTCGCCGCCCGAAGCCGACGCCGTCCAGGTGAACGCGCCCGTCCAGGGAATGTTCGCGGTTCCCGAAATCGGGCTGATCGTGACCGGGGCCACCACCTTCAGGTGGTAGTACAGAAACACCTGCTGCGAGTTGTGGTAGCTGCCGCCCTGGTAGACCTGCGTGTTGCACGGGCTGATGAAGCACGAGCCCGTGTAGGTTCCGCCGTTCACATAGGTGAACGTGAACTGGTTCAGCTGGTCCACCGAGAAGATGGTGTCGTTCGTGGTCTGCGTGCCCGGCGTAAAGATCGCCTGCGACCAGCGCTGCTGGGGATCCAGCAGGCTGACCGTCACGAAGTTGCCGGACGAGCCGGACGAGGTGGCGTACAGCTGCTGGGTGGGGACGAGGCCCTGATACAGCGTGGCGATGGGCGCGTTGTACGCAGTGGCGTTCATCCTGCCGCCGTCGCCCTTGGGCGTGCTCGAAAGCGGGGTGGCGGAGGATGCCGTCTGGCTCCACGCGCCGGCGTTCTTGCGGAACTCGCGGCGCACCTGCTGGGTGCCGTCGGTGAACATCACGGTGGCGAACTCGGGGGTCCTGCCCTCGGACAGCACGCCCACGCTGTTCATGGTGCCCGAGGTGATGAGCGGGTCGGTCAGGGCCACGGCGAGGATGGCGGACACATCGGCGTCCAGCGACGACTCGGGGCGCGCATCTCCGCTCTCTACCGCCGGTGCCGGCTGGGTGATGTCGCTGCATGCCGCCAGCAGCAGGGCGAACAGGGCAACTGCTTGTTTCTTCACGATCTACTCCTCTAGCCGTGTAGGGGACCCGCCGGGCGGGAGGGAGAGCCCGGCCTGAAGTGCTCGATGTGCACACACTTCACGCCTTTAGTATACCGAATATAAGGCGAAGGGTCAAGCGGGAAACGGCTTGGATTCATGGCCGTTTTGGGACGCTTGCTTCGGGTTCCGGCGAGATGAATCCTCTCCGTTCACCTTTGATCCCAAACGGATTGCTCCTGAGAATCGGGAAACATGTCGTGCACGGTTCAGGACGTTCTCTACAAGATTCGAGGTTGCCACTGGAGAGACGTTTGCGGCAGTCGCCCCCGAGCGCGGAGACACAGTCGCGCCGTGTACGGCGACTCCCTGTCGATGCCGACGCAAACGCCCCGGCACGTCGCGGTTGGCGTCGTCCGGGGCCTTGTGACTGATGGCGGGCGGAATGGGGGTGCGCAGCCGCCGCGCTCCCGGAAAGCAGGTCCTTCACCGGACCAGACGCCGGCGGCAGCGGATTCGGCCGGCGCGGGTGGCGGGTCTGGAAGAGCCAGGATGGTGATACGGCTCGGGAGAAGTTCGGGCTTGCTGGAGCCGGTGGATTCGCCGCAACTACGGCGGAACGTCCCCCGAACCGATGGGGGGCTTCACCTGCACCAGCCAGCGGGAACCGGCACGGATTCCTTGCATCGGGACGACGCGTTGGCGGCGGCGGATCTTTGGTTGGGGGTGGCCTGTCGGCCCGGGCTCGTGCAGCGGGAGGTCGGACCTGCCGTCTGGTCCTCCCCGTCCGGGGCCACACGCCCCAACCGTCCCTACTCCAGCGCGGCGGCCACCTGCTCCACCGTGCGCACCACGTCCGCCACGCCGGCGGGCTTGGCCAGAATCGGCACGCCGGCCTCGCTCAGCATGCGCATGGCTTCCGGGCTGGCCGTGTCGCCGGTAAGGAACACCAGGCGGCGGTCCAGCCCGTCCGTGCGGTCGCGCAGCCGCGCCAGCAGTTCGTCGCCGCTTACACCGGGCATGCGAAGGTCGCTGACGATGGCGTCGTAGCGCACCGCGCCTCCGTCCAGCAGCTCCAGCGCGCGGCTCCCCTCGGTGGCCTCGTCCACCTCGTGCCCGCGCCGCTGAATGGCGCGCACCACCACGCGGCGCACGGCGTCCTCGTCATCCACCACCAGCACGCGAAGCCGGCGCGCGGGCGGGTCCTGCGCCTGCTGCGCGCCCTGGTCCTCGCGGGCGCGGGCGGCGGCGGGAAGGTCGATGCGGATGGCGGTGCCCTTTCCCACCTCGCTGTCCACGCGGATCTCGCCGCCGTGCTCCGCCACGATGGTGTGCACCATCGAAAGCCCCAGCCCCGTTCCCTCGCCCGGCGGCTTGGTAGTGAAGAACGGGTCGAAGATGCGGTCCAGGTACTCCGGCGCGATCCCCGCTCCGGTGTCCACCACGTGCAGCGAGGCGCCCTGCCCCGTGGCGCGCGTCCGCACGACCAGACGGCGGATGGGCGCCATGGTCATGGCCTGCTCGGCGTTCACCAGCAGGTTCAGCAGCACCTGCTCCATCTGCCCGCCGTCCGCCTGCACCGGGGGAAGGTTCTGCGCCAGGTCGTCGCGCACCTCGATGTTGCGGGTGCGCAGCGAGTACGCGCGCGTCTTGAGCACGTGCCGCACGACGTCGTTCAGGTCCACCGTCTGGCGCCGCCCCGCGGACTCCTGCGTGTCGCGGGCAATCAGCCGCAGGTCCGACACGATCTTGGCCATCCGCTCGGTTTCACGGGCGATGGTTTCCAGGTCCTCGCGCTCCCCCTCCGGCCGCGGATCCATCAGCAGCAGGCGGGTAAAGCCCAGCACGGCGCTGAGCGGATTGTTCAGCTCGTGCGCCACCCCGCCGATGAGCGTTCCCAGCCCGGCCAGCCGCTCCACCCGCCGCAGGTGCTGCTCGCGCGCCACCTTTTCCGTGGCGTCCTGAATGATGGTGAACAGCAGCGAGCGCGCGCCATCCTGCACCGCGCCCAGCACCACGTCCACCGGAATGACCACGCCGTCGTTCAAGCGCCGCCGCCGCATGCGCCCGCTCCAGCTTCCCTCGCGCACCACGCACTCCTCCGCCACGCGGATGGCCTCGCGCGCCTCGTCGTCCGGGGTAAAGGTGTCCACCGACAGCCCTTCGCGCTGCTCCGGGTCGTAGCCCAGAATGCGGCCGTGCGCGCCGTTGGCGTATACGATGCGCCCGCCGTCGATCACGCTCACCCCCTGCTCGCGCAGCCCTTCCAGCGCCGAAGCCAGCAGCCGCACCTGCCGCTCGCGGGCCCGCTCTTCGGTGATGTCGCGCGCGATGCCGTGCATTCCCAGCACGCGCCCGTTCTCCACGATGGGAGTGGTGGAAATGCTCAGCAGCCGCTGGTCGCCCGCGGGCCCCAGCACGTGCACCCGCTGCTCCTGCTCATCCCCCTCGCCGCGCAGCGTGCGCTCGAACGCCTCGCGTGACGCCGCCTGGTCGCGCGGCGCCACCAGCGTGCCGAAGTTCTGCCCCAGCAGCTCCTCCGCCGACCGGCCAAGCAGCCGCTCCCCCGCGGGGTTCAGCTCGATCAGCCGCCCTTCCACGTCCAGGGCGAAGATGGCCTGCGGCGCCGCCTGCACCAGCCGCCGGTAGTGCGCCTCGGCCGCCGCCAGCTCCAGCCGCGCCAGCCGCGGCTCCGTCACGTCGCGCTGCACCCCCACGAAGTGCGTAAGCCGCCCGCCGGGTTCGCGCACGGGGCTGATGGAAAGGCGGTTCCAGAACGGCGTTCCGTCGCGGCGGTAGTTGAGCAGGTCCACCGTGGCCGAGCGCTCCTCGGCGATGGCGGCGCGGAGGACGTCGACCGCGGCGGGATCCGTGTCCGGCCCCTGCAGAAAGCGGCAGTTGCGCCCCAGGGCCTCGCTCGCCGGGTAGCCCGTGAGCTCCTCGAACGCCGGGTTCACGTAGACGATGGGGTCGTCCGGCTGGTGCGGATCAGTGATCAGCACGCCCTCGGTGATGGCGGCGATGGCGCGGTCGCGCAGCCGCAGCGTGACCTCGGCCTGCTTGACCTCGGTGACGTCCACCATCACCCCCGCCAGCTCGCGCCGCCCCGCGCTCTCCACCACCCGCACGATGTCGCGCAGCCAGACGATGCGCCCGTCCGCCGCGATCATGCGGTACTCGAAGGTGTGCGCCACCCCGCGGCGGCTGGCGTCCTCGCACAGGGCGAGCGCCCAGTCGCGGTCCTCCGGGTGGATGCGGTCCACCCAGAAGGTGGGTTCGGTGGTCCACCGCGCCACCGGGTAGCCCAGCAGGTGCTCGGCCTCGCGGCTCACGAAGGTGAAGGCCAGCGTGCGCGGGTCGCCCTGCCACACGATGGCGCCCACCGATTCCAGCAGCAGCTGGTAGCGGCGCTCGGCGTCGTGCTGGGCCATCACCGCGCGGTGCCGCTCCACGGCGTAGCGGATGGAGCGCTCCAGCATGGTGGCGTTCAGCCCGGCCTTGGCCAGGTAGTCCGCCGCCCCGGCGCGCATGGCCACCAGGTCCGTTTCGCGGTCGCCCTGGCCGGTGAGGAGGATGACGGGGGGCGTGGCCTCGTCCACCGGCAGGCGGCCCAGAAAGTCCAGCCCGGTCTGCGCGCCCAGCCGGTAGTCCAGCAGAACGACGTCGAACTCGCCGCCGCGCACGGCCTGCAGCCCCGCCGCGTAGGTCTGCGCCCACTCCAGCTGAAAGGCGGCCCCCTCCACGTCGCGCAGCAGGCCGCGGGTGAGCAGGTAGTCGTCCTCGTCGTCCTCCACCAGCAGCACGCGGATGGGCGGGTCCACGATGAGGTTAGTCATCGCTGGGCAGCCCCACGACCTCGATCCAGTACGTGCCGAACCCGCGCATCACCTCCACCAGCCCCGCGTAGGTCATGGGCTTGGTGATGAACGACGCCGCGCCCAGGTCGTAGCTGCGCACGATGTCCTCCTCCGCCTCGCTGGTGGTCATGATGACGACGGGAATGCGGCGCAGTTCGGGGTCGGCCTTGAGCGCCTGCAGCGCCTCGCGCCCGTCCATGCGCGGCATGTTGAGGTCCAGCAGGATCACCCCCGGCCGCGGCGCCGCCGCGGGATCGGCAAAGGGCGGTTCGCGCCGCAGGTACTGCAGCAGTTCCACGCCGTCGTTCACGAAGCGGAGGTCTGCCGCCAGGGCGGACTGCGCCAGCGCGTCGCGGGCCAGCAGGCGGTCGTCTTCGTCGTCGTCCGCCATCAGGATCACGATGGAATCGTTGCGTGCGGTCATCGCACCCCCGTCTGCGCTGAATGGGAAACCGGAAGGGTGACCACGAAGGTGGCTCCCTCGCCGGGCGTGCTGTGCGCCGTGATGCCGCCGCCGTGCCGCTCGGCGATCTTGCGGCAGATGGCCAGGCCGATCCCGGTGCCCTCGTACTCGCGGCGGCCGTGCAGCCGCTCGAACGGGGTGAAGATGCGGTCCAGGTAGCGCTCGTCGAAGCCGATGCCGTTGTCCCGCACGCGGATCGCCGTCATTCCCCCCTCCGCCGGCGCGGCGGTGATCCGCACGACCGGCGCCACCCCGTCGCGGTGGAACTTGAGGGCGTTGGCGATCAGGTTCTGGAGCAGCTGCCGCATCTGCGATGCGTCCGCCTCCACCTGGGGGAGCGCCCCGATCTCCACCCGTGCGCCCGTTTCGTCAATGCGGGCCTGCAGGTCGCCCGCCACCTCGTGCGCGACCTGTTCCAGCGGCACGGGGGCGAAGGGGCGGGCCTGCGAGGTGACGCGGGCAAAGGCCAGCAGGTCCTGGATCAGGCTGCGCATGCGCATGGCGGCGGCCTGCATGCGGCGCAGGTAGTCGGCCCCTTCCTCGCCCAGTCCGGCGGCGTACTGGCTCTGCAGCCGGTCGCCGAACGCCTGGATCTTCCGCAGCGGCTCCTGCAGGTCGTGGCTGGCCACGTACGCAAAGTCCTGCAGCTCGCGGTTGCTGCGCTCCAGCTCGCGCGAGTACGCCTCCAGCTGCCCGCGCGTCTCCAGCCGCTGGGTGATGTCTTCGGTGAACGAGACGAGCCCGCGCGCGCCCCCGTCACGGCCGGGAAGCGGAGCGACGGAAACGCTCACCGGCATCAGCGTTCCGTCGCGGCGCAGGCGCAGCGCCTCCAGCCCGCTGATCTCGGCCCCCGCGAGCACCTGTTCCCGCCGGGTGCGGTGCTCGTCGCGGAACCGCTCGGGGACAAAGGGAACGGGGCGTCCCAGCACCTCGTCCGCCGCCCAGCCGAAGATGCGCTCCGCCGCGGGGTTCCACAGGGTGACGTCGCCCCGCTCGTCCAGGGTGATGATGGCCAGCGGCGACGCGTTCACCAGTGCGCGCAGGGCGTCGCCGGCTTCACGCGCCTCGCGTTCGGCGCGCATCCGGTCGGTGACGTCGCGCAGCACGCCCACGTGAATGCGTTCGCCGCCGCGCCGGTACTCGGCGAACGACGCTTCCAGCGGAATCTCGCGCCCGGTGCGGTGCACGCCGCGGGCTTCGGCGGTGCGGACGCCGGCCAGGTGCCCGGGGGTGTGGCCGGGAAGAAGCAGGCGCACGGGCTGGCCGGCCAGCTCAGGCGCGGCATAGCCGAAGATGGCCTCCGCGGCGGGGTTGGCGAAGCGGATCACGCCCTCGTCGTCGATCGCCAGCACCGCCTCGTTGAGCGTTTCCACCACGGCGCGGTAGCGCTCCTCGCTCTGTCCCAGTTCGGCCACCAGCGCCTGTTCGCGGGCCAGCCGCTGGTCCTGCTGCAGCGCCGCGCCCAGGAGTGTGGCCAGCAGCTGCACGGTGTTGACGTCGGCCTCGCTGAAGGCGTGGGGGCGGCCGCAGGTGACGTGCAGCACGCCGTCGATCCCGTCCACGCCGGCAAAGGGGACGGTGATCACCGAGCGCATTCCCGCCGCGCGGCAGGCGTCGGCGTCGAACCCCACGGCCTCGTCCGTGTCGGCGGCGTGGAACAGCTCCCCGGCGCCCAGGGCGAGGCCGGAGATGCCGGTGCCCAGCGGGTGGCGCGCGCCCACGGTGTGTTCGGCGGTGCCGCAGGCGGCGCGGCACACCATCTCGTTCCCGTCCGGGGTTTCGACCACGGCGGCGTCGGCGCGGGTGAGCAGGCAGGCGCGCAGCACCACTTCGCGCATCACCCTGGGGAGCGTTCCGGCGGCGCTCACGGCCTGCTGTGCATCCACCAGCGCGCGCAGGTACTGCTGCCCGGCGCGCGCCAGGCGGCCCGCGCGGCGCAGGTCGATCTCTGCCTGCGCGCCCGCGGCCAGGTCGGCCAGCGTCTGCACGTCCTCATCGGTCCAGTGGCGCACCCGGGTGTCCACCACGCACAGGGTGCCCAGCGACTCGCCCTCGCTGGTGAGCGGAACGCCCACGTACGCCAGCGAGCCGTTTTCGCTCACGGCCGGGCTGTCGGCCAGCACGGGATTGAGGCGCGCGTCATCCACCACCAGCGGCACGGCCGATTCGAGCGCGTGCTGGCAGTAGGAGTACGCCAGCGGCATTTCGCGGCGGCTGGCCCACGGCTCGCCCAGCCCCACGGCGCTCTTGAAGAACTGCCGGTCCTGGTCGATCAGGCAGACCAGCGCGATGGGCGTGTTCAGCAGCCGCGAGGCCAGGCGCGTAAGCCGGTCGAACGATTCTTCCGGGAGGGTGTCGAGCAGTCCGGTGCGGCCAAGGGCGGCCAGGCGGCCGGGGGCGTGAACGATGGGCGGAGAGGTGAATGGCATGACCGCGGCGGGAAGCGGCGCGTCACCCGGATCCCGTGCGGACGCCGGGGAGGCGCCGCGCAGGGGTCCGGGACGGAGCGCCAGGCGTGAAGCAGGGAACGTATTCGGGGGGACGGAGCGGGGCAACCGGGACATTACGAGGGTGCGTTTCCCGATCCACCGGCGACTGGTGCGGGACGGCGTCCGGTGCGGCCCCGGTTGGGGCCCTCACCCCGCGTGCTGCGCGCGACGACCCTCTCCCACGAACGGATGTGGGAGAGGGAGCACACCCCAGTACCGTGCGTTGCGGACGGTGACGTGCGGCGGCGGGCTCCCCCCTCCCCCCAGCCCCCTCGCCCCGCAAGCGGGGGAGGGGGAGCCGTTCCGCGCGGAGGCGGGTTCGGCGTGCGTCCCGGGCTGCCACTTCGCGGTGGAACGTGCGGTTAGACACCGCGAAGCCAGCCGCCGCGGGCTGCATCCTCAACCCGCTGGCGACCCCAACGCAGTTGAAGCCCCGATCGTGGACGCGCCAGCGGTCATGAGTCCGGGGTTCCCGCTTCTGGAGCGGCGGATTCATTCGCTCCAGACTCGCCGCCGCGACCAACTCCGCTCCCCGCGCCGAATCATCCGCCTCCCCCAACCCTCCCCCAGTCTGTTTTGGGGGAGGGTGGGCCGGTGGTGCCGGCCCGGGTGGGGGCCGCCCGCGAACCCCGCCCGTCACGCCTGATCTGATCCACCGCACTCACGCACTCAGCACCCCGCACTCACGCACCCCGCACTCACGCACTCCCCCTCCTGCCTTGTCCCTCGCACCGGATTTGCGTATTTCCCGCCCGCGAAAATCCCCGCGCGCGCGTCCTGCGCCGCGGCTGGCGGCTATCCCAATCCCTCGCGTGAGGACCCCATGATGCGTTCCGTCCGTGCAAGCCTGCTCGCCCTCACCTGCGCCGCGCTGGCGGCCGGGTGCGCCAAGGAGCCCAATCCCGACATCGAGACTCCGCCCAGCGACGCCGGGCGCGCGGTTCCGCTCACGGCCGACACGGCTCCCATGGGCGCGCCTTCCGCGGCCCCGGCGGCCGGCCCGGTGACGGACGCGAACATGGCCGCCATCGCGTCCGCCTCCAACCAGGACGAGATCCAGACCAGCAACATCGCCCTGCAGAAGGCCACGCGCCCCGAGGTCAAGCAGTTCGCGCAGCGCATGGTGGACGAGCACACCCGTGTGGAGCAGCAGATGCAGCAGGCGCTGCAGGCCAAGGGGCTGCAGCCGCAGGACAACGCGCAGAGCCAGCAGATGAAGCAGGCGATGCAGACCGCCCTCACGCAGCTTCAGGCCGCCACCGCGGAGCAGTTCGACGCGGCGTACCTGGCGCACCAGGTGCAGGCGCACCAGACCACGCTGCAGGCGCTGCGCACCACGCTCATCCCCAACGCGCGCGATCCGCAGCTCAAGCAGATGCTGCAGGCCGTGGAACCGGCCGTCGCCCAGCACCTGCAGATGGCCCAGCAGCTTCAGGCCGGCGCCGCCCCGGCCGCCGCGACCGCCCCCGCCGCCGGGGCTGCTCCCGCCGCCGCGGCCCCGGCCGCCGCGCACTGAGCCCGCCCGTCCCGGCCCGCCGGGACGCGTAGAACATCGAACCGCGGCGGACCCCTTCTGTGGTCCGCCGCGGTTTCGTTGTTGCGGAATCCCCGCGCCATGGCGAGCAGACAGGGCACGGGGCACACGTACGTGGGGATTTCGGGATGGACGTACGCCGGGTGGCGCGGCGTGTTCTATCCCCAGGGGCTGGCCCGCAGGCGCGAGCTGGCCTGGGCCGCTTCGCGGATGAACACCATCGAAATCAACGGCTCCTTCTACTCGCTGCAGCGCCCTTCCAGCTACCGCGCCTGGTACGAGGCGGTGCCGGACGACTTCCGCTTCGCCGTAAAGGGAAGCCGGTTCATCACCCATCTCAAGAAGCTCAAGGACGTGGATGACGCGCTCGCCAACTTCCTGGCCAGCGGCGTCCTGTGCCTGTCGCACAAGCTGGGGCCCGTGCTGTGGCAGTTTCCGGAGCGGATGAAGTTTGATGAAGCCCGCTTCGCGGATTTCCTCGCCCGGCTGCCGCGCACGCACGCCGAGGCGTCCGCCATCGCCCGCGGGCACGACGCGCGGCTGGACGGGCGTGCGTGGACGGAGCCGGAGCACGACGGCCCGATCCGCCACGCGTTCGAGGTGCGCCACCCCGGCTTTCTGTCGCCCGCGTTCGTGGACCTGCTGCGGGCGCACAACGCGGCCTTCGTCTTTGCGGACACGGCGGGAAAGTGGCCGTACGCCGAGGACGTGACGGGCGACTTCGTCTACGTGCGGCTGCACGGCGCGGAGGAACTGTACGCCAGCGGCTACCGCGACGACCAGCTGGACTGGTGGGCGGCGCGCATCCGCGAGTGGCGGCGCGGCCGCCATCCCGGCGACGCGGCGTGCGTGGCCCCGCGCGCTCCGGACGACCCCGCCGGCCGCGACGTGTTCGTGTACTTTGACAACGACGCCAAGGTGCACGCCCCCTTTGACGCCCTGCGTCTCGCCGAGCGCCTCCGCTGACCATGGAAACAGCATGTCTCACACAGAGTCAGCAGAGAACAGATTCAGGGATGATCATCCAGAGCGGCAGGGGGGCCGGTCCGTCCATCCCTGCTGTTGACTCTGTTAACTCTGTGTGATGCTCTTCCGTTGTCCCCGCTGTTCCTCAGTGCCCTCCGTGCATCCTCCGTGACCTCCGTGTGAAACGGCAGTTCCGTCCGGGGATGAGATGAAAAAAAGGGAGGCCGCGCACCACGCGGCCTCCCTTGCTTCTGCATCCAATCCACCGAAAAGGATCGTCAGCCGCCGACAGTCAGCGAGTCCGACGACGTGAGCGGGACGTCGAAGGAACCGCCGCTCACCCGCACCAGCGCGTCCGCCTGGCCATCCACCGTGCCGCGCATCTGCAGGCGGAACGTGCCCTTGACCCGCCCGTCATCCACCGATGTGATGGTCACCGAGCCCGAGCGCGCGGTGACCAGAATCGTGGGATCGGAGGCCAGGACGTCTTCCGACGCGCCGACCCGGAACGTCGCCGCGAACGGGCAGGTCAGCGGCGAACTCGTCACGGCGCAGGTGACGGTGCCCACGGCGGGGCTGGCGATAAACAGCAGCATCCCGTCGTACACGCCTTCTGTTTCCTGCGCCTGCTGCCCGTACACGCGAACGGCCTGGCTGTCCGTAAAGGTCGTGCTCAGCAGGCCGAACGCGTACGTGCCGCTGAAGTAACTGTCCAGCGTCACCGGCCCTTCCGCCGCGAACGCAACCGAGTCCGCCAGCGGCACGCCCCCCGTGTCGATGCGCACGTACGAAAAGCGCATCGAGCCGGAGGGAAACTCCGTGGGCCCGGCGGGATCGCCAAAGCAGGCCGCCATCGCGATCGCGGCGGCAAAGGCGCAACAGATTCGAACCAGCGGAGAACGCATCATCATCGGGAAGTCGGGACCGCGGACCGGCGCCGGCGGGGAACCTCCGCGCCGGCGCTGAATCCTATGCGAACGCGGCGCTCAGCGCGAGCGGCTGAGGCGCGCGGGGCTCATCCGGGAGAGCGAGCCGCCAAGGCCGTCCGTGGAGCTGAGCAGCGGCACGTCGAAGGAGCCGCTGGTGATGCGCGTCACCGTCTGCTCGTCCTCGAACAGGTCGGACATCGTGAACTGGAAGTTGCCTTGAATGCGCTTGTCCGTAATGCTGGTGATGGTCACCGAGCCGGCGCTGCTCAGCAGGATGGCGTCGGCGTCGTCATCCTCGCGGGCGCCGTCGTCGCCCAGCACCAGGATGGCGGACAGCGGGCAGTTCTCGTCGATGATCGCGCAGCTCACGGTGCCCACGGCGGGGTCGGCAACCGAAAAGATCAGGTTATCCACCATCGAGCCGGGGCCGTCCTGCTGGGCGAAGATGTACGCTTCGTCACCCGCCACGTCCTGGGTCCGCTGGCCGAACACCGCGGAGCCCGTGTCGAAGTCGCGGGGCAGCACGTCGCTTTCCGCGTGAAAGCTGCCGGAATAGGCGCCGGAGTACTGAAAGTCCAGCGTGCCGCTGTACCGGCCGGGGCCGGTGGAGTTGTCGTCGCCGCAGGCCGCAAAGGGGAGCAGGGCGGCCAGCATCAGGGCGGGGCGGATGATTGTCTTCATGGGTCTGCAGTCACGTAAATGGACCGGGATGATGCCCGGTCCGCGTGTTCGGACCGGGGGTTCCTACCCGTCGTTCTCGGCGGGCAGGGTAAGGGTGAACGCGGCGCCCGTGGCCGCGCTCCGTGCGGAAAGCTCTCCGCCCATGGCGCGCGCCAGCCGCCGGCTGATGGCCAGCCCCAGCCCGCTGCTGGGCTCTCGCTTGCTGCGGTTGGCCGAAGCCAGCTGCAGAAACTCCTCGAATACCGCTTCTTCGCTCCCGGCGGGAAGGCCGGGGCCGGTGTCGCGCACCTCGATCCAGGTGCGGCGCCCCTCCGTTCCCGCCCGGACGGCGACCGCGCCGTGGTCGGTGAACTTGACCGCGTTGCTCAGCAGGTTCACCAGAATCTGGCGCACCCGGGGCGGGTCCACGCACAGGGTGCGGTCCGCGGCGTCGCCCACGGCGGTGTGCAGCTCCAGCCCCTTGCTGCGCGCCTGCGGCTCCACCGCCACCCTCGCCTCGTCCACCAGGTCGCCCAGGCGCACGGACTCGCAGTGAAACTCCATGCGCCCCGCGTCCAGCTTGGCCAGGTCCAGAATGTCGTTCACCAGCTGCGACAGGTGGCCGCTGACCTGGCTGATGCGCTCCACCATCTCCAGCTGCTGCCCGCTCAGGTCGCCCACGATGCCGTCGGCCAGCAGCTCGCTGTAGCCCACGATGGCGGTAATGGGCGTCCGCAGGTCGTGGCTCATGGCGCTGAAGAACCGTTCGCGCCGCACCGCCGCCTCCGTGAGCGCGGCGTAGGCCCTTGCGTTGGCCAGCGCGGCCGCCGTCTGCGCGGCCAGGCGCTCCACCACGCCGCGCGCCTCCTCGTCCGCGGCGGCGGGGTCGCTCCACGCTACCAGCAGCGCGCCCTCGCAGTCCGCGCCCAGCGGAATGCGCCATCCCGCGCCGGACCCGATCTCCACCCGCCCCGGCTCACCGGCCTCCGCCGCCGCGCGGGCGACGGCTTCCTCGCCGAACGCGGCGCCCGGCGCGGCGAACCCCCGGGTTTCCGGCAGCAGCGGGGTGGCCAGCGCGGCGCCGTCCGCCTCCAGCAGTTCCGGCACGCAGTCCCGCAGCCGGGTCCAGATGCGCTCCGGCTCGGTTTCGCCGGCGATGAGGGCCGCGAATCCGCACACCGCCTCCAGCCGGCGGGCGCGCGACTGCCAGGGAGCCGCTCCGGGGTCCGCCGCGGGGGCGTGGGTGGAGCGGGAGTTGCCGTCGGACATCGCCGTTCTATCCTCGTCGGGCGGTTCTCGTGCCGGCGCGGAACCGGGCGGGTGCGCCGGTGCCGCGTGCGCCGGGTTCGCGCTCCGGCTATCTTGGGGGCCGCACTCCGCCCCGGCAAGCCAACCGCACGCACGAGATGAGCCTACCTCCGCTCCGCCTCAGAAAGAACGAAGACCGCCGCCTGCGCGCGGGACACCTGTGGGTGTTCAGCAACGAGGTGGACGTCGCCGCCACGCCGCTGACGGCCTTTGAGCCCGGCGCGTCGGCGGAGGTGCAGGACGCGCGCGGCGCGCCGCTGGGCACCGCCTTCGTCAACCCGCACTCGCTGATCGCCGCGCGGCTGGTGAGCCGGCAGCGCAACCGCCCGCTGGACGGCGACCTGCTGCGCCGCCGCATCACCCGCGCGCTGGCCCTGCGCGAAGCCGTCTTTCCCGGCCCGTTCTACCGCCTCGTCTTTGGCGAGGGCGACGGGCTCCCGGGCCTCGTCGTGGACCGCTTCGGCCCGCACCTGGTCGTGCAGATCACCACCGCGGGGATGGAGCGCGTGCTGGACGAGGTGATCGGCGCCCTGCGCGAAATCATCAACCCCGCCGGCATTCTGCTGCGCAACGACACCAGCGGCCGCGCGCTGGAGGGGCTGGAATCCTACGTCCGCACCGCCTGGGGTGAGGTCCCCGACACGCTGCGGGTGGAGGAGAACGGCGTCACCTTCGACGCCCCCGTCGCCGGGCAGAAGACCGGCTGGTTCTACGACCACCGGATGAACCGCGCCCGCATGGCCGGCTACGTGCGCGGCCGACGCGTTCTGGACGTCTTCAGCTACGTGGGCGGCTGGGGCGTGCAGGCCGCCGCCGCGGGCGCGTCCGAGGTCGTGTGCGTGGATGCCTCCGCCCCCGCGCTGGAGTGGGTGGCCCGCAACGCCGCGCTCAACGGCGCGGAGGACCGGGTGCGCGCCGTCCGCGCGGACGCGTTCGACGCGCTGGGCCGCATGGCCGCGGACGGCGAGCGTTTCGGCGCCGTCATCCTGGATCCCCCGGCCTTCATCAAGCGCCGCAAGGACGCCAAGGCGGGGGAAGAGGCATATCGCCGCGCGAATACGATGGCGATGGAACTGCTGGAGCCGGACGGCATCCTGGTATCCGCCAGCTGCTCGTACCACCTGCACCGCGACGGGCTGCTGGATGCCATGCTGCGCGCCAGCCGCCGCCTGGGCCGCGACCTTCAGGTGCTGGAGGAAGGGCATCAGGGGCCGGATCACCCCATCCATCCCGCCATCCCCGAGACGGCGTATCTGAAGTCGTTCATCGCGCGGGTGGGATGAACGTCGTTTCCCGAGACGATCTTTCCGGATGATGATCCTCGCCGGCCTGGATGATCTTCCTTGCCGGCATGGGATGACGTTCATCCCCCGTCCCTGATGACAGCGGGCGGGGGATGATCATCCCGCTCAGCGCGCGATCCCGATGCTGACGCCCACGTGAAAGCTCAGCAGGTCGGTGTCGCTGCGGGTGGGGTAGACGGTGATGCTGCCGTCGGGGTTGTCCTGGATGTCGCCTTCGCGCAGGTACTCGGCGCGGCCGTTGTTGTGGTAGCGCACGCCCATGTCGAGGGACACCGGCGACGGGCCGCGGCGCAGGGGCACGTACAGTCCCGCTCCGGCGCCGTAGCTGAAGCTGCCGTCGCTGAAGTTGTTGCTGCTGAACACGTCGTCGCCGTAGTCGATGTCGGATACGGAGGATGAGGTCCACAGCGCGCTGTATCCCACGAAGGCGTTCACGTACGGCTGCAGGTCGCCGTCCGGCACGCCGATCTGCGGCCCCACGCCGAACCACGCGATGTTGTTGGACGTCGTAAGGTCCACCAGCACGCGGCCGCCGATGGTGGGGCTCAGCGGCACGTGCTGGCTCTCGTAGCCGTAGACCAGCAGGCCGGCGTCGGTGCGCAGCGCCAGCCATCCGTCGCGGTCCAGCTTCTGGATGAAGTGGATGTCGCCGCCAAAGCCGCCACGGACGTAGTCGCTGAACTCGCCCTGCGTGCGGGCCGCGGCCAGGCTTCCGCCCACGTAGCCGCCGGTGGGGTACTTTTCGCACTCATGGCGCTCGCAGTCCCAGTCGTCCCAGTCATCCTGGGCGGCGAGGGCGGGGGCGGACAGCAGCAGTGCGGACAGGGCGATCAGGGGCGTGCGCATCGGTTCCTCGCGCGTTGGATTTTCCGTTCGATGGACTGCGCCGGCGGCCAGCGCCGGACGCGGACTGGAAAAGCAACCGGCGCGCCCTCTGCTACCGTTGGGCGATGTAGATGCGCGCCATGCGCTTAGGGATTCAGGGCGGGCGGGCACGCGTTTCCGCCTGACCTCTGGATGGGACAGCCATGCTCCGCGCGGAGCACAGACAAACAATCAGTCGCAATTGCGCGATAGGGAGAATGACCGATGGCGGTGGAAATGACGGGCCGGTACACCGGCAATCTTGGCGTGCAGCTGCAGCACGGCCCCTCCGGCGCGGAAATCCGCACCGCCGCGCCGGTGGACAACGCCGGCGACGGAAGTTCGTTCTCGCCCACGGACCTGCTGGCCGCCTCGCTGGGCGCCTGCATGCTCACCGTGATGGCGATCTACGCCGAGCGGAACGGGATGTCGATGGAGGGATCGCGCTTCTCGCTGGAGAAGCACATGCGCGCCGATCCGCGCCGCGTGGATTCCATCCCCGTCACCCTGCACCTTCCCGCCGCGCTGACGGATGAACAGCGCGAGCGGCTGGAGCGGGTGGCGCTCACCTGTCCCGTGCACCGCAGCCTGCTTCCGGAAATCAGCAAGGACGTCACGTTCGTCTACGAGTAACGCCCCTGCGCCGTCCCCGGATATCGGCGCGGGGCGGGACTCGTCACACTGTCACGCGGAGGACGCGGGGGTTGGCGGGGGTGCGCGGAGGAGGTCGTCGATCACCGTCCCCCGCGCCGACCCATCCCATCCGCACGGCACTGAAGTGTGCTCCCTCTCCCACATCCGTTCGTGGGAGTATTCTCCACCGTCTGCGCCGACCCATGGCGCATGAAACGGGAGCGCAGCATTTATAGATGCGGTGTGCCGGTGCGGAGGTCGT